>JBCCXQ010000044.1:0-27879 GCA_039191365.1 Cyanobacteria bacterium P01_F01_bin.13
ACACGTCCCATTAAGAATTGGAAGGCAGCAACCTCACATTTTGCTATCCTATTTCCAGATCGATTTCCCCTCGACAGCTAACAAGCTTACACAAAAATCTGAAGACTCTCCGCTCAACAATATCGGCTACACGCTTGAATCCCTAGATTATCCAGTCTTAGCCATTGTTTATTTCAAACAGTCTGTAAATACTTTTGAAATTATTCGTACCGATCTTCGTGAAAATGCCCAAATTCTAGATCAAGACTCTCAACATTCATTTACCGAAGAAGTGGCTAGCAGCTATCGAAAACTGGCTGATTTACTCCTCCAGCAGGACCGTATCCTCGAAGCTCAACGAGTCCTTGATCTACTCAAAGTACAAGAGCTAGATGACTACCTCCGAGGCGTCCGCAGCGAAACCACAACAGAATCCGGCATCGACCTCCTCCCCCAAGAGACCGAATTTCTTACCAACCAAGACAGCATCCTAGCCAGAGCTATCCCCATCGCCACCGAACTACAAGACCTCCGAAAAATCCCCTTCCCTAACCGCTCAACAGACCAAAACGACCGCATCCAGACCCTAGAAACCCAACAAGGCAATATCCTCGATCAGTTTTTAAACTTTATCGCCAGCGACGATGTGCAACAGCTAATCGCTCAGCTTAGCCGCACCGCCACCGACCCCAACCAGGACGTTCTCACCGAACTTAACCAGTTCCCCACCCTAAGGGATAACCTCAATGCCATCGGCAATGCCGTCCTCCTCTATCCCCTCATTCTCGACGACCGGCTAGAACTCGTCCTCGTCACCGCCGACGGTCCCCCCACCCGCCATCCCGTCCCCATCCCCCGCGACCAGCTCACCACCAAGATCTCTGACTTCCAACAACTCCTGCGAGACAAAAATAGCAACCCCCAGCCCCTCGCCCAGGAACTCTATACTCTTCTGATCCAACCCCTAGAAACTGCCCTTACCGCCGCCGAAGCAGAAACCATCATCTATGCCCCCGACGGACTACTGCGCTATATTCCCCTCGCCGCCCTCCATGATGGCAACCAGTGGCTCGCCCAACGCTACGAAGTCAACCACATCACCGCCGCCAGCCTTACCGACCTCAACCTTAAACCGAGCCGGGAGCCCATTGTCCTTGCCGGAGCCTTCCAATCCGGCCAGCACGACATCGCTGTGGGCGACAAAAATCTCCGATTCAATGGCCTCCCCTTTGCCGGTATCGAAGTCGATCTCCTCCAGGAGTCTTTTCCCACCACCCCTTTCTACGATGCTGACTTCAGTCGAGACGCCACCGAACCCCTGATGAACGACCACACCATTGTTCACCTCGCCACCCATGCCGCCCTGCTGATCGGCGATCCATCCGAGTCGTTTATCCTCTTTGGCAATGGCGAACGCCTTACTTTAGAAGAACTCAAAAGCTGGCGCGGACGCCTGCAGACCGTGGACCTGATGGTGCTGAGCGCCTGCGAAACCGGCACCGGCGGCTCGATAAAAGATTCTACCGGAGAAGAAATTCTCGGCTTTGGCTACCTGATGCAGGATGCGGGGGCACGGGCAGTGCTGTCTTCGCTGTGGCCGGTGAGCGATGGCGGCACTCAAGAACTAATGACCAATTTCTATGAGGCGCTAAAAGTCAGCGGCATGAGTAAAGCCGAAGCCCTGCAGCAGGCGCAAATCGCTCTGATTACGGGCAACCAAGTCGATGTTGGTTCAGGTGAGCGGTTTAGCCTAATTCCCCGCATCCCTGACTCACCTGAAGCCCTATCCAATAATCGCCTCAGCCATCCCTACTACTGGGCACCGTTTATTTTGATCGGCAACGGGCTATGAGGGGTAATCGAAGGCCCTTATCGGTGTCTTTAATCAGTAAGCTGCCTAAAACAGTAAGCTGCCTAAAACAGTAAGCTGCCTATTTGCAAGTCCTAAACCTTTGCTACGAATATTTTTATTTTTAGGAAGTGATTTTTAGGCTGTTTAAGCTGGTTGCACTGAAGCTGTCGGGAATGTGTTGTGTATCAGCTATTGGAACTTGTTCATTTGATTTTGCTGCACCTGATGCTTTGGCTGCAGCCGTACCTGGGACCCATTTGTTTTGTGCTGGCCTGGTCTGTAGTGGCTTTGGGGCTGTGGCAGATGGTGGCGGCTACCCGGGATGGTTTTCAGCAAGCCCAGACGATGCATCGCATTCCCTGCGCAGACTGTGGCTTTTTTACTAATCAGGCGGTGTTGAAGTGCCCACTGCATCCCAGTCAGGCCCTGTCAGAAGAGGCCATTAACTGCCCTGACTTTGAGACGGCAAACCCTACATTGGCAGCTCATCAGCGGTTAAAAGCTTTGAAATAGTGTCGCTAATGGATACCCGCTGTTGGATACCTGCTATTGGATATTCACAGTGGCGTGTAACACAGATAACCATATATTCTTTTATTGAAGAGTTACCGTAAATAGATTAACTTTGGCTGAATTTCGCGATCGCTTCACGACTTCGTCAAACTAAACCAAATATTCTGTAGTTGGTCCGTTTTTTGCATGCGATTGCTACAGTTGTGGGCAATCTGGTTGGAAGGACTATGGCTGGTTGAGTGTTGCCTGTAGCCGTATGGTTTCTGGAATATCGCAATGATTTCGATTTTTATTTTGACCCACAATGAAGAGCGAGATATTGCGGCCTGTATTGAATCGGCGTTGATTTCAGATGATGTGATTGTGGTGGATTCGTTTAGTAGAGATCGCACCGTAGAAATTTCTCAGCGATACCCTGTTCGCACCATCCAGCATGCCTTTGAAAGCCACGGTAAGCAACGCACCTGGATGTTGCAAAACGTACCGACCAAGCATGAATGGGTCTATATCCTGGAAGCCGACGAGCGCATGACCCCAGAGCTGTTTCACGAGTGCATTGCCGCATCGCAGTCTGGGCAGCATGTGGGCTACTACGCGGCTGAGCGGGTCATGTTTATGAACCACTGGATTCGCCACAGCACCCAGTATCCGCGCTATCAGCTGCGGCTGCTGGATAAACAACGGGTGTGGTTTGACGACTATGGCCACACCGAGCGTGAAGTCTGTGAGGGTTCCACCGGTTTTTTGCAGGCCACCTATCCCCACTACACCTGTAGTAAAGGGTTTGAACGCTGGATTGAGAAGCATAACCGCTATTCTAGCGATGAAGCCATCGAAACTATTCGCCAGTTAGAGGACCATGGCGTTAGCTGGCGAGCGCTGTTTTTAGGCCGTTCCGAGGTGGAGCGTCGCCGTGCCCTCAAGGATTTATCCCTGCGCATGCCGCTGCGACCGCTAGTGCGGTTTATCTACATGTACTTTTTTCTGGGCGGTATCTGGGATGGTCGGGCCGGGTTTACCTGGTGTCTGCTCCAGGCGTTTTACGAATATTTGATCACCCTCAAGGTATGGGAGCTGCGGCACGGTTATACCTCTGATGTGGTTCTAGCCTCTGCGGATGAGTCTATCAATTCTGCTAAGGAGCTGGCCCGCTCTGCTTAATCTCATCAGCCCATGCCATTGGCCCTAGCTGCTGGGCCAATGCCGATGGACAAATAGTTTTTTTCTAGACCGCGTTAACGAACCTGGGCTAACGGGTACTGGCGGATAATTTCAGCTGAGCTTACGGAGTCGATGGGGATCGAATAGCTGTGTTGGGTTAACTATGGGAAACCTAGACATAAGGTGCAGGCTGGGACCTAGTCTTTAAAATTCACATCCATGATGGAAAGTGCTATCCCAGTTCAGATTACTAACGCTTGTTGATTAGAAAGTAGACCGAACGGCTCTAGTGAGCAGTATTAATGGCAATGCCCAAAGCCTTGATTCGTATTGATATGCTGACCCAGGCTCAATCTTTAGCACAGTATCTGTTGACCCTTTCTCAACAACGGCGTACCGGTGAGTTGGTGGTGGGTTCAACAACAGATGACCCCTGGAAACTTTACTTTTACTCGGGACGGTTGATCTATGCCACGGGCGGTCAACACTCAGTGCGGCGATGGTATCGAGCCCTGCGCAGCCATAGTGAACAGTTTACCAGCAGCTGGTTTACTGACATGCGCACCCCCGATGATTACTGGGAGGTGGATTTTATCAACCAGGCGATTCAGTGTGAGTATATTTCGCTAAATCAGGCGAAGGCCGTTATCCAGAGCATTGTGGATGAAGTCGTGCTGACCCTGGTGGCATATCCGGCTGAGGATGTGCAGTGGCATCCTAATCGAATGGTGGCTCAACAGCTCGTGTTTTTGTCGGTGCAGCAAACACTGACGAGATCGCAACAAATTTACCAGCAGTGGCAAACCGTCAACAGTGAGCATCTGCCCAGCCTGCTGCCCCACGAACTGCCCTACCTGTCTCCTATCGTGATTAATGAACGGGGACTGCGGGTGCATCTTGCCGAGGAGGGCAAATACGAACGGCTTGCCCGGTGGATGCAGGGCAATATTACTCTTTGGGACATCGCTGCCCAGACTCAGCGTTCGCTATTTGATGTGATCAATTTGCTGCAACCGTTAATTTATCGAGGATGGGTCGATCTGCAGCAGATTTCCGATATTCCCGCCCCCTATGTGCTGCCACGCTCCAGAGCCACTGCGCCTAAAGGACTAGCCAAGGGACTGATTGCCTGCATTGACGATAGCCCGTTGGTCAGCAAGTTTATGGCTGAACTGTTGCAACCCCTGGGCTATGAGGTCCTACCGGTGATCAAACCTGTGGAGCAAATTTCCACCCTGTCCCAACATCCACCGGACCTGATTTTCCTGGACCTTACCATGCCCAATATCAGCGGGTATGAACTGTGTAAATTTCTACGCCGCACAGAGGCGTTTTACCAGACACCCATCATTATCTTGACAGGGCGGGATGGCGTGCTTGACCGCATGCGGGCCAAAATGGCCGGAGCCGATGATTTTATGGCTAAACCACCGGATCCTGAGAAAATTGCCCAGGTCCTGGAGAAATATATGCCAGGTTAAATCCTTTTTGCAGTGGGCCGTGTCTACCCTCCAATGGGCATAGCCGATTACCCATTGCCCATTGCCCATTCCCCCCATACAATTAATTCCTGCACAACTACCGACCTCTAACGTATGGCTAGCTCCCAGCCCGACGCTCAAAGTCCCCGCGAAATTCGCGCTGCTCGCTTGCAGAAAGTAAGTGACTTAAAACAGCTGGGTCTAAATCCATATGCCTATAACTGGAATGTTACTCATCAGGCCGCTCCACTCCAGGAAAAGTTTGCCGATCTGCCCAACGGTGAGGAAGCTGACTTCGAGGTGAGTATTGCCGGTCGGATTATGATCCGACGGGTGTTTGGTAAGCTTGCCTTCTTTACCCTCCAGGATGAAACGGGCTCTATTCAGCTGTTTCTAGATAAGAAGACCATCCAGGCGGCGATGGCCGATACCGATGACCAGGCCTTTACCCACCTTAAACAGCTGACGGATGTGGGGGATTTGATGGGGGTAACGGGCATCATCAAGCGCACCGATAAGGGCGAGCTGTCGGTCAAGGTTAGCACCTACGCCATTCTGACCAAGGCGCTGCTGCCGCTACCTGACAAGTGGCACGGTCTGACCGATGTGGCTAAGCGCTACCGTCAACGCTATGTTGACCTGATTGTGAATCCTGAGGTGCGCGATACGTTTCGGAAACGGGCACTGATTACGGCCTCGATTCGGCGCTATCTGGACCAGAAAGACTTTATCGAAATTGAAACCCCAGTGTTACAGGCGGAGCCCGGTGGAGCTGATGCCAGGCCGTTTGTGACCTACCACAACACCCTGGACATGCAGCTCTATCTGCGCATTGCCACAGAGCTACATCTGAAGCGGTTGATTGTAGGTGGCTTTGAACGGGTGTTTGAGATGGGCCGCATCTTTCGCAATGAGGGTATTTCCACTCGGCATAATCCAGAATTTACATCGATTGAGCTTTATCAGGCCTATGCTGATTACCACGACATGATGGATATCACTGAGGCGCTGATTGTCAATGCGGCTGAGGAGGTGCTGGGCACCACCCAGATCACCTATCAGGGGGAGGCTATCGATCTGAGTACGCCCTGGAAGCGCATTACCATGCATGATGCGGTTCAGGAAAAGACCGGGGTTAACTTTGCGGAGTTTACTGAATTAGAGGCGGCTAAAACAGCTGCTAAGAATGCTGGTCTTTATGGTGTTGATGACTGCCCCAGCATCGGTCATATTCTAAATGAAGCCTTTGAACAGACGGTAGAACCAACGCTGATACAGCCGACGTTTATCATCGACTATCCAGTGGAGATTTCTCCGCTGGCTAAGCCCCATCGGGATAAGCCTGGGCTGGTAGAACGGTTTGAGCTGTTTATTGTGGGTCGAGAAACGGCCAATAGCTTTTCAGAGTTAACGGACCCTATCGATCAGCGTCAGCGTCTAGAGGCTCAGGCGGCCAAAAAAGCAGCCGGGGATCTGGAGGCCCACAGTTTAGACGAAGATTTTGTCACAGCTTTGGAATACGGCATGCCTCCTACAGGTGGGATGGGTATGGGGATTGACCGTCTGGTCATGCTTCTTACCGATTCCCCCAGTATCCGCGATGTGATTGCCTTTCCGTTGCTTAAGCCTGATCAGAGCGCCAGTGATTAGTCAATCTGGTCAAACTGATTAAACTAGAGGGGAAGCTATTAAAGCTAAAGCCATGCGATCGCAATCTGCTGTGAGCAATTAGGAGCAGCCTTGTGCATTCTTTAATTGTCTGTACTGTAAAAGTACAGCGGCTTCCTGCTAGCTTCCGTTAAATTTATTTTTGGCGAACTCGTATAAATAATTATGGCTCAATCGTCTGCAGATAGCACGTTGGCTCGCTTGTCGCAGGGCACTACACCTGGCCGTCTCAAGGCTCAGGTTCAGCATTTATCTAAGCCTAGATTTATCGAGCTGCTGGAGCTGATCATTCAAGAGTTCGAGTATTTTCTCAAAGCGATTAACCTGATCAATAATCAATCGCTGGAAACCCTATTAGAAGAGCTTTTAGAGGCATTTACCCTCAAAATCGGTCAGATTTTGCAAGCCGACCGCACTACTATCTTCATCGTCGATGACGAAAATCAAGAACTTTGGTCAAAAGTTGCCCAGGGCGAGGGGGAAAAGGCGGTTGAGATCCGTATTCCTATGGAAAAGGGAATTGCAGGGTATGTGGCCCAAACCAAAAAAACCCTCAATATTTCCAATGCCTATGACGATCCCCGATTTAACCGGGCAACGGATCAAGAAACGGGCTACCGCACTAAAAATGTGCTGTGCATGCCAATTTTTAGTAACGATGTCAAAGTCGTTGCGGTGGTGCAGCTGTTAAATAAAATCGGCAATAATCGATTTACACACCAGGATGAGAAGGAATTTGAATCCTTTGCTCGCTCCATCGGGGTGCTGCTGGAAAGCTGCAACTCATTTTATACCGCTGCCCGTACTCAAAAAGGGCTGAATGCGCTGCTCAATGCGATTTCATCCCTGGAACAGAGTTTGGATTTAGAAGTGACGCTGCAGTCGGTAATGGCGGAAGCACGCAAATTGATGCAGGCGGATCGCAGCACCCTGTGGCTGATGGATGGCAATGAACTATGGTCTCAGGTTAGCAGTGCCGACTGTACGGAACTGGTGGAGCTGCGGCAGGCGAACGATCAGGAAAGTATTGTGGGCTATGTGGCCTCCACTGGCGAGACCCTGAATATTTTGGATGCCTACAAGGACAGCCGGTTTGATAGTTCAGCCGATGAGCGCACTGGCTATCGCACCCGCAGCATTCTGTGTATGCCTGTGTTTAACTCATCGGGCCAGATTATGGGGGTAACTCAGCTGATTAACAAGGCCCAAGGGCCCTTTACCCGTTCGGACGAGTCCTTTATGCGGGCCTTTAATACCCAGGCAGGCATTGCCCTAGAAAATGCTCAGCTGTTTAAAAATGTTCTGCAGGAAAAGCAATATCAGAAGGATATTCTCCAAAGTCTTTCGGATGCCGTTATCTCAACCGATATGGGCGGGCGGATTGTCACCATTAATGAGGCGGCCCTGAGCCTGTTGGGCTGTCCCACCGTGGTGTCTGAGGAGGGGGAGAAAACCTCAAATCAGGTTAAGAAACACTGGGAAGAGGTTTTAGTGGGGCGTCTAATTTGGCAAGTGGTGCCCATTGAACGGCTGCGATCTCGACTGGCCGATAGTTTGGAGCTTGGCTCACAGCAGTATGTACCAGAGCAAACCCTGCAGGTGGCCGTGGCCACGGTAGATGGCGAGCAGACGCTGTTGGTGCCGATGGAACTACGCCCCAAAAAATCCACCTTTTTTCCAGAAGAGAAAAGTGATAATCAGGTCTACTATCTTTGGGGCCAGAAGGATCAAGCAATTACCCCACCTGATGATTTGCATCAGCTAGAGCACAGTATCAACCTGACGGTAAATCCCCTAACGGCTCCTGGTGGCGGTGTGCGCGGCGGTCTGGTGGTACTCGAAGACATCAGCCAGGAAAAACGGATGAAAACCACCCTGTATCGCTACATGACCCCCAGCGTAGCCGAGCAGGTCATGGCCCTGGGCGAAGATTCTCTGATGGTGGGTATGCGTCGGGATGTGACGGTGCTGTTCTCAGATATTCGCGGCTACACCACCCTGACGGAGAGCTTAGAGGCATCCCAGGTGGTATCGATGCTTAACGAATATTTTGAAACTATGGTGGAAGCCGTGTTTAACCATCAGGGCACCCTGGATAAATTTATCGGGGATGCCCTGATGGCCGTATTTGGGGCACCGCTACCATTGGAAAATCACGGTTGGTCTGCAGTGGAATCTGCCCTGGATATGCGGGAAAGACTGGTCCACTTTAACCGGTCACGGAAGGCTAACCGTCAGCCAAAAATCAATATTGGCATTGGTCTTAGCTCCGGGGAAGTGGTATCGGGGAATATCGGATCTCGCCGCAAAATGGAATATACGGTGATTGGCGATGGGGTCAACCTCAGCTCCCGGTTAGAGGGGGTCACCAAGCAATACGGCTGCGACATTGTCATGAGTGAGCACACCTATGAGCGCTGCCGTGATTTGGTTTGGGTGAGGGAGCTAGACCTGACTCGGGTAAAGGGCAAAACAAAACCGGTAAAAATCTATGAGCTGATTGGCAGTCGTCAGAACTATAAGCTTGATGATGAAACCCAGGAGTTTTTAGAGCTCTATCGACAGGGACGCAAAGCCTATACCCATCAGTCATTTAAACAGGCCCTACAGCTATTTACTAAGGCCAAGGTGATGCGACCTTTCGATAAGGCCGTCGATGTTCACATCGATCGGATCCGTTCCTATCTGGAGGTGCCCCCACCGGCTGATTGGGATGGGGTGTACGATATGACCACCAAGTAGGGCATAGACGTTTCCTCGTTTGTAGGGGCGTTCCATAGAACGCCCCTACAAATCCCATGCCGTCCCGCGCTAAAATGAGCGGTGCAAATTTCCTGGGGAGGCCCCATGGCTGAGCGGAAAAAGCTCTATGAAGGCAAGGCAAAAATCCTCTACGCTACTGAGGATCCGGCGGTGCTGGTGACCTATTTCAAGGATGATGCCACTGCGTTTAACGCTCAGAAACGGGGAACCATCCTCGATAAGGGCCGCATTAACAATGCCATCTCTACCCATCTGTTTAAGCTGCTAGAGACCCAGGGTATTCCCACCCATTGGATTGATTCTCCCAATGAGCGGGAGATGTGGGTCAAATCGGTGACCATTGTGCCCCTGGAGGTAGTGGTACGCAATCTGGCGGCAGGTAGCCTGTGTCGACAGACGGGTTTGGCCCTGGGGACGGTGCTGACGCCGCCACTAGTGGAGTTTTATTACAAAAATGACGACCTGGGTGATCCGTTGCTAACGTGCGATCGCATCCGCGCCATGGACATCGCCAGCGACGACACCGTCGCTCAGCTACAGCGAATGGCTCGACAGATTAATCAAGTGCTAAGCGATTTTTTCAACGGCTGTAGCATTACCCTGGTTGATTTCAAGCTAGAGTTTGGAACCCTCGCCGACGGTACTCTAATTCTGGCCGATGAAATTAGCCCTGACACCTGTCGTCTTTGGAATCAAAACGAAATCGACGAATCCCGTCGAGTCATGGATAAAGACCGCTTCCGGCAGGATTTAGGAGATGTGGAATCAGGCTATCAGCAGGTGTTAGATCGAATTCTGGCACATACAAATTGAGCAGTAAGGGAGACAGTGCGGTAGAATCTTGCAGAAAATATTAAATTCTGTTTACATTTTTCTAGTGCAATTTACTCCTTTGACTAAGTTGCACATTTGAAAAAATACTGCGGTTTCTAGAGCCTTAGCTATAGATTCCCAGACCGAATTTAGTGTATTTCATTAACAGTAGCTTTAGAAAGCTTCTGTTCCTATGTGGTGTAAGGAGTACGTTTTCCGCCTATGCGCTTTTCGCCGACTCTATTGGCCTGTTGCACCGTTGCAACGTTGTTTGGGTTGCCCGTACTTACAGTGGATGCGGCTGAAGACCTCACATCAGCTACACCAGATGAATCTGGTATCCAACGGGAGTTAGGGACTACTATTGAGGATCCACTTCTAGCTCAAGATACGGAAATTCCAGGCGCAGTAGACCCTGTCGAAGAAGAGACTACGGAAACGCGCGAGGAAACCCTACAGCGGCTGCTAGAGGGCATCAATCAACCGCCCGAGCAGCAGGAAGAGCCTGACGCTACTCCTGTCCCTGATGAGCCGACGTCTGAAAGCCCAGTTCCCAGTGATGAGGTCGTAGAGGAAGAACAACAAGAAGAAGAGGAAATTCCGGTACTGATAGCAGAGTTGGATGTCGTCACCCTGGATGGCAGCCCCCTCGATCCGGACCTTGAAGACATTGCCTATCAGGCTATTACCTTGCGTCCTGGTCGTACAGCTACTAGCAGTGAGCTGCAAGAAAATATTAATAATGTCTTTGCCACAGGCTTTTTCGCCAATGTTAGGGCTAGACCTGACGATACAGATTTGGGGGTGCGGGTTACCTTTGGGGTACAGCCCAACCCGGTACTGACAGGAGTGAATATTCGTACCGATGGGGTTACCGAAAGCGTGCTGCCCGAGGACAAGGTCGATGAAATTTTTGGCGAGCAGTACGGAAAAATTCTTAATCTGATCGACTTTCAAGATGGCATTTTAGAACTCAACGAGTGGTATCGCTCCCAGGGGTATGTGCTGGCTCAGGTAACAGCTGCACCACAGGTTTCGGATGAGGGTGTGGCCACACTGATTGTTGCTGAAGGAGTCATCGAATCCATTGAGGTCCGCTACATTGACGAGGACGGCAATAGCGTTGACGAAGAGGGGGAACCTATCGATGGTAAAACTCGCCCCTTTATTGTTACCCGAGAATTTAGAACCCAGCCGGGGGATGTTTTTCAGCAAGACAGAATTCAAGAGGATTTGCAACGGGTTTTTGGTCTAGGCATTTTTGATGATGTCCGTCTCTCCTTGGACCCTGGTGATGAAAATCCGCGCAATGTCAAGGTGGTGGTTAACATCGATGAAAGCAGCACCGGGCAGGTGGGTGCTGCGGTTGGTTTCAACCTCCGAGGGGATATTTTTGGTAGTGTCAGTTATCAACAGGACAATCTGGGGGGAAATAATCAGACCCTGCGTACCGAATTTCAGCTAAGTGAAAGCGAGCTGTTGTTTGATGTTAGCTTTACCGATCCTTGGATTGCTGGAGATCCCAATCGTACGTCTTACACCGTCAATGGGTTTAACCGGCGCTCAATTTCTCTCATATTTGATGGCGGTGATACGGATATCGATCTTCCTAATGGAGATACTCCTCGGGTTAACCGCTTGGGGGGTGGGGTAACCTTTGGGCGACCGTTGGCTAATGGCTGGAGTGGATCCGTCGGTCTGGAGTATCAGCGGATCTCCATTCGCGATAGCGATGGCGATTTAGAACCCTTGGACGAGGATGGTTTCGATTTAAGTTTTAGTGGGGATGGCCGAGACGATCTTCTCAGTGTTCCCGTCGGACTTGTTTGGGACCAGCGTAACGACCCCCTCGTGCCCACCAGCGGCAGTCTGCTGCGTTTGGGGTCAGAACAGACGATTCCTGTGGGCAAAGGCACCATTTTCTTTAATCGGTTGCGGGCCAGCTACAGTCGCTATTTACCCGTTAAGTTTCTGAGCTTTGGCGATGGACCCCAAACCATTGCTCTAAATGTGCAAGGAGGGACAGTAATTGGTGACTTGCCTCCCTATGAAGCATTCTCTCTAGGGGGAACAAATTCGGTACGGGGCTTTGATGAAGGCGACCTAGGCAGTGGCCGTTCCTTTGTGCAGGCGACCGCTGAGTATCGCTTCCCGCTGTTTACATCTTTCCTGGGTGGAGCCTTTTTTGTAGACTATGGCTCCGATTTGGGATCAGGTAGTAACGTCCCCGGCGATCCGGCCCCAAGACGCGGCAAACCTGGAGACGGCTTTGGCTATGGCGCTGGCATTCGGGTACAAACGCCGCTGGGCTCTCTCCGTCTCGACTATGGCTTTCCCGACGATGGAGGTGATGGCCGTATCCACTTTGGCATTGGGGAACGGTTCTAATGGTGGAGAGCGCAGGCAGGCAGCATACTTTGGCTGCCCCTGTTGTTTGTACAGGGGTGGGGCTGCACTTGGGAGAGATCACCCAGGTGAGAGTATTGCCTGCTGAGGCTAATAGCGGTCGCTATTTTGTTCGTACAGATTTAGGAAATCAGCGAATTCTTGCCGAGGTGTCGGCGGTGAGTCAGACGCAGCTATCCACTCAGCTGGGGCCGTCCGGGCAACCGGTGCGCACGGTAGAGCACTTGCTAGCGGCACTGTGGGCCGCTGGTGTGGACAATGCTCGAATTGAAATCGATGGGCCAGAGGTACCTTTATTGGATGGTTCTGCCCGTGATTGGAGTAACCAGATCCGCTCGGCAGGAACAGTTGAGCAGCCTGCGATTCGTACTGGTGGTGTATTGCGTGAGCCAGTGATTGTTCGAGATGGGGATGCCTATGTGATGGCAGTGCCTGCCTCAGAGCTACGCTTTAGCTATGGGATTGACTTTCCAATGCCTGCTATTGGCAATCAATGGCATAGCTGGTCTCCTACCGATGGAGACTTTTTTGAACTGGTGGCTCCGGCGCGCACTTTTGCCATGGCCTATCAAATTGAAGGGTTGCGATCGCAAGGCTTAATCAAAGGTGGCAGTCTGGAAAATGCTCTAGTTTGCGATCAATCAGGCTGGTTGAATCCTCCCCTGAGATTTGCAAATGAACCGGCACGTCATAAACTTTTAGACTTAGTAGGGGATCTCAGTTTATTAGGTGTTCTTCCTACGATGCATGTGACAGCTTACCGAGCGAGTCACAGTTTGCACGTGCAGTTGGCTTGTCAGTTAGCCAATGTTTGCGCCGCAGATACATTGGCTCCCGGTTAGCCGAGAACACCTACGCCGTTGCTGTTAATAAAAGTCTATGGCCACTACCATTATTCAAGATAAAGCTCATACCAATCAGGATGCGCAACCGGCTACCGCCGAAGATTCCACCCCTATCACATTTAATTTGGAACAGATTCAAGCGCTGTTGCCGCACCGTTATCCGTTTGCCCTGGTCGACCGCATCATCGACTATGTTCCTGGTAAACAGGCGGTGGGTCTAAAGAATGTCACGTTCAATGAACCCCACTTTCAGGGACATTTTCCGGGGCGTCCCATTATGCCAGGGGTACTAATTGTTGAAGCCATGGCCCAGGTGGGTGGGATTGTTTTGACCCAAATGCCTGGTGTCAATGGATTGTGTATGTTTGCTGGCATCGACAAAGTTCGATTTCGGCGACCGGTTGTGCCAGGTGATCAGCTGGTCATTACAACAGAGTTGCTCAGTGTCCGCGGGCTAAAATTCGGCAAAATGCAGGCCAAAGCTGAAGTTGATGGACAACTGGTATGCGAAGGTACCCTCATGTTTTCTGTGGTTGAATAAAACATAACCAAACCAATGCTCCAAACTGCTCTGATTCATTCCACGGCTGTTATTCATCCCAGGGCCCAGATCCACCCTAGTGTTAAAGTTGGTCCGTACACGGTGATTGGGGAAAAAGTCAGCGTTGGTAAAGACACTGAAATTGGGCCCCATGTGGTATTGGATGGTCATACTGAGATTGGTCAGCGCAATCGTATCTTTACCGGAGCAGCCATTGGTCAAGAACCCCAAGACCTTAAGTATGATGGTTCCGAGAGTTTGGTATCTATTGGTGACGACAACAACATTCGCGAATATGTCACCATCAATCGGCCGACACGATTTGGCGAAATCACCCGCTTGGGCAACAACACTTTGTTGATGGCCTACGTCCATGTAGCTCACAACTGTGTAATTCAAGACAACGTGATTATTGCCAACTCGGTCGCTTTGGCGGGACATGTGCACATTGAAGCCAATGTGCGCATCAGCGGTTTGGTAGGCATTCACCAGTTTGTGCATATTGGTCGCCATGCCATGGTGGGGGGCATGAGCCGGATTGAGCGTGATGTTCCTCCTTATATGATGGTTGAGGGTAATCCTTCACGGGTACGGGGGCTCAATCAGGTGGGGTTAAAACGCTCAGGTATTGGTGACTTAGAATCCGGTCGGGTCTACGAAGGGCTGAAGCAAGCCTATCGTCTGCTCTATCGTTCCGGTCTTACGTTTAGTGAGGCTCTCAATAAGTTAGACTCTGTTGCTAACAATGAGTATGTGCAACATCTCCATCGGTTTTTGGTGGCATCCCAACAAGATGGTCGACGGGGTGTTATTCCAGGGCGGCAGGTCGCACGTGCCTAGTTGCGCCGATTTTCCAGCTCTAGAGCCTACTTCTACCATGCTACAAAGTAACCTCAGTCCCCATAGTCTCGGACGTCCTGTGCGAATATTTGTTCACACAGGGGAAGTCTCTGGTGATATGCAGGGTGGTCTGCTGGTAGAGGCGCTAGAACGTCAAGCGGCCAAGCAGGGTATTGCTATTGAAATTAGTGCTCTGGGCGGCAGCCGAATGGCGGCAGCGGGTGCCAGGCTGATTGGTGATACGGTATCGGTCAGTTCGATTGGCTTTTTTGAAGCGTTGCCCCATGTGATGGCTGCCCTAAAGCTAAATCGTCAGGCTAGAGCACATCTTTTAAATAGGCCCCCTGATGCCGTGGTACTGATTGATTACATGGGACCCAATGTGGCGATTGGCAAGTATATTCGTCGCCAGTTTCCCACGGTGCCAATTGTCTACTACATTGCCCCCCATCTTTGGGTGTGTGCGACGATTCCGGGCGATACAGCCAAGGTTTTATCTATTTCTGATCGTATACTCGCAATTTTTCCAGGCGAGGCTCGTTACTACCAAGACCAGGGCGCAAATGTTTCCTGGGTGGGTCATCCCCTATTAGATAAATTTGCTGATTATGCTCCAGAGACTGCCAGAAAGGACGCTCGGCAGCGTTTGGGACTGACTCCCACCGACCAAGTTGTCACCCTATTGCCCGCTTCCAGGCAGCAGGAGTTGACCTATGTATTACCGATTATGTTTACAGCAGCTCAACAGCTCCAGGCCCAAATTCCCCAGCTTCAGTTTTTGGTACCTCTGGCCCGTGACGCCTTTCGTCAGGCCTTAGAAGCGGCGTTTCAAGAGTATGGTCTTAACGGTCGGGTAGTGGCAAAGGATGAGCAGATGTTAGCGATCGCAGCCGCGGATCTGGCCCTGACTAAATCGGGTACGGCCAATCTGGAGATTGCCCTGATGGATGTTCCCCAGGTGGTCATGTATCGGCTCAATCGTCTGACAGCCTGGGTGGCAGAGTTTGTGCTAAAGTTTTCAGCGGCCTACGTTTCGCCGGTAAATCTGGTTAATATGGAGCCGATTGTGCCAGAGTTTGTGCAGTGGGAGGCCACCCCTGAAGCTATCAGCCAAATGGCGTTGAGTCTCCTAAACAATCCGGATCGGCGTCAGAAAATGCTGGAGGGCTACAGAACAATGCGACGACACTTGGGTACAGTAGGCGTCTGCGAGCGCGCTGCCAATGAAATTCTAGACTTAGCCATTGGTAGAGTAGCCCAAGCCAAAAGCCAGGCTAAAAGATAGTGGCTGATTTATGACCCGAGCAGGGTAACATGCGTCTGAGAAAGCGTACGGGAGAAAATGAGTGAACATTACTGAACTATTTGCCAGAGGTGGGATCGCCATGTGGCCCCTGCTAATCCTCTCAGTAATTGCCCTCGGCACAATTATGGAGCGCATTTGGTTTTGGTCTCGCATCATTACCCGTGAGCGCGAGGTGGCCGGTCGGGTTTTAGAAGCTGCCCGGCGTGAATGGACTGCTGCCACTGAAATTGCTCAGCGAGCCCATCGGCTGCCCATGGGCCGTTTTCTCTATGCGGCCCTCAAGCTCAAAGATCAGGAGCCCGAAGTGTTTCGCCTTGCCCTAGAGACCGCCGCCAACGAAGAACTAGCCGCCATGCGTCGGGGAGATAAGGTGTTGGAGCTAGTGATTGCCGTTTCCCCCATGCTGGGTCTACTAGGGACTGTTCTAGGTTTGATGAGTTCCCTCGGCTCCCTCGACTTAAACGATTTAGCAATTGGTAGTGCCACTAGCGGCGCAGCTGCAGGAATTGGTCAGTCCCTAATTACGACTGCCACAGGGTTAATTATCGCCATTATCAGTTTAATGTTTTACCGTCTGTTTCAAGGCTTGGTATTTGGCCAGGCAAAGGTCTTTCGCCAATCAGGCAGTGAGCTAGAGCTACTTTACCGTCAAGCCTGGTCTCTCAGTGATGGAAAACCTAGTTCTCTAGGCGCTGTAGTCAATTAAGCAACCTGAGTATTGTCATGAAACTAGATCTAGACGAGCAACAAAGCGGCATTGAGATTGAGCTACTTCCCCTCGTCGATGTTGTTTTTTGTATTCTCACCTTTTTTATCCTGGCAGCTGTTGGTAGCCGTCAGCAGGCCATTAGTTTAGATCTGCCCAATGCCATTACTGGCTCAGCATTGCCGCCAGCAGCATTGACCAGCGGTCGTGATCGGCTTTACGTCAGCGTTGACCCCATCGGTCGCATTTACATCGACCAGGATCCAATTTTGGAGCAGAACCTGCTGGGCCTTATCGGTGATTTTTACGTCGGCAATCCCCAAGGCATTGTAGTGCTGTATGCCGCTAAGGATGCTCGCTACGATGACGTTGTGCGCGTACTCGACATCCTTCGGTCTGTTGGGGGAAATCGGGTTGCCTTAGCAACGCTACCGCCGGGTACGCGCTCACCCAATCCGTCCCAAGATACGTTGCCCAATGAACTCCCTGCAGATATCCAAGACTTGATCAATGGCTCAGGCTCAAGTGTTCCGGGTCTAAACGATCCGCTGACTCCATCCAATACTACGCCTATCCCACCCGGCAGTTCCTTATCACCCAATCCTTCATTACCGGGTGGTTCTTCTCCACTGCCTCCATTATCAGTGGATGAATAACTAACCACTAATCCAATCTCAAAAACTGCTCCCTCAAGGGCATATGCCCTTGAGGGAGCAGTTTTTAGTTATCTGTCAGTTCACTGGCCAGGCCCCATGCCAACTGTGCCGGCATAGACCGCTTGACCCGCTAGCTCATCTTCGATGCGCAGTAGGCGGTTGTACTTCGCCACCCGCTCGCTACGGCAAAGGGACCCTGTTTTAATTTGACCGGCGCGAGTAGCCACCGCCAAATCGGCAATGGTGGTGTCTTCAGTTTCTCCAGAGCGATGACTAATTACCGATGTCAGACTGTTGCGAGTAGCCAGGTCGATGGCTTCTAGGGTTTCCGTTAAAGAGCCAATCTGATTTAGCTTGATCAAGATTGAGTTACCTGCCCCTAGATCAATCCCCTTTTGCAGGCGGGTTGGATTAGTCACAAACAGATCATCGCCTACCAGCTGTATCCGATTGCCAATTTTTTGAGTCAATGCTTTCCAGCTATCCCAATCTTCTTCGTGCAGACCATCTTCGATGGAAACGATGGGATACTGACTAGCTAACTTATCAAGATAGTCAATGGTTTCTGCAGGGGTGTGGGCTGTACCATCAAAAATGTACTGGCCATCTTTGTAGAACTCACTGGCAGCCACATCCAGGGCCAGGGAAATTTGCTCACCAGGTTTGTAGCCTGCTGATTCAATGGCAGCAATCAAAATTTCTAACGCCTCTTGATTGGAGCCCAAGTTAGGAGCAAAACCGCCTTCATCGCCCACGCCTCCAAGCAATCCTTTTTGGTCCAGAACTTTGCTCAAGCTCGCAAAGACTTCTGCTCCCCAGCGCAGCGCTTCTCGAAAACTGCTCGCTCCACTGGGCACAATCATAAATTCTTGAATGTCTACATTGTTATTCGCATGGGCACCGCCGTTAATCACATTCATTAGCGGCACAGGTAAGACATTGGCCAACGGTCCACCCAGGTAGCGATAAAGAGGTAAACCCAACGCCTGAGCGGCAGCTTTTGCATTTGCCAGGGACACCGCCAAGATGGCATTGGCACCCAGGTTTGCCTTATTTTCTGAGCCATCAAGGGCAATCATGGTGCGATCGATCACCATTTGATCGAGGGCATCCAGACCCATTAGTTCACGGGCAATAGTTTCGTGTACATTGTTAACCGCCTTAAGCACCCCCTTGCCTCCATAGCGCTCATCACCATCTCTGAGTTCATGGGCTTCAAAGGTACCTGTCGATGCTCCACTGGGGACCTGGGCCAAGCCTACTGCTCCCACAGACAAATACACTTCAGCTTCAATAGTGGGGCGACCCCGAGAGTCCAAGATTTCGCGAGCGCGAACCTCTTCAATAGTGGTTTCGAGTAGGTCAATCATCAATCTACGTTTCCTTGTGGATTAACTACGGGTAAACAATAGGGTGTAGGACTCACTGGTCGTAATGGCAACCTTTCTATGCCTGAATGGAATGAGGGATTGCACGATAAACAAGCATACGGTGCTATCCTGCATCACCGATAGGGTTATAGAGAAAAAATGTAAGGAAAAGCACATCAATAGAGCTTGATATGCTTGCCTAGGCCATCATAGGACTGGACCAGCGCTAGGATTATTACCAACTAAGCTAACGGGAGAAAATACAATGCGTTTACTGCACACGATGTTGCGGGTTGGCAATCTGGAAAAGTCCCTGCAATTTTATTGCGATGTTCTGGGCATGACCTTGTTACGCCAAAAAGATTATCCAGGTGGTAAGTTTACCCTGGCATTTGTAGGCTATGGCGACGAAAGTGACCACACCGTGATAGAGCTGACCTACAACTGGGGCATAGAATCCTATGATCTAGGGGCAGGGTATGGCCACATTGCCCTTGGTGTAGATGATATTTATAGGACCTGTGAGGAGATCAAAGCACGGGGTGGTCAAGTTGTGCGGGAGCCAGGACCCATGAAGCACGGGTCGACGGTCATTGCCTTTGTCACAGATCCGGATGGCTATAAGGTTGAATTGATTCAACTTAAGGGTAAAGAGGCAGCTCAGCCTAAAGAGGCTGTGGCAAAAGCATAAAAGTGAGTCGTGAGTATGCTGCGCACTTAAGATTTCCCATTCCCCCAGTTGATATACTGATTATTCATTTCCCTGCCAGCCCTATTCAGATTCCATGCAGCCATCAAATCCCGATAAGTTTACTACCAAGGCATGGGATGCCATTGTTGAAGCTCAGGATGTAGCACGGCGCTTTCGCCAGCAGTATCTTGAAGTTGAGCATGTAATGGTGGCGCTGATTGAGCAGCAGGGGTTAGCAGATAGTATTTTAGCGAAGGTCAGTCTGGACTCAGAGTTGATTCTGCAAGAGTTGGAAACCTTTGCCCAGCGACAGGTACGGGCACGGGCATCAGTGGATAGTAGCTTATATCTGGGGCAGAGTCTTGATCGGATGCTCGATCAGGCTGAAGCGGCCCGTCAGCTGCTGCAGGATGACATTATTTCAGTTGAACACCTGCTATTAGGGTTTGCTGAAGATGAGCGTATCGGTCGTCGTCTGCTGCGCGGGTTTGAGTTGGATGTGTCGGACATTCGGACCGCCATTAACCAGGTGCGCGGGAAGCAAAAGGCCACTGGGCAAAATCCAGAGGACGCTTACGAGGCATTAGAAAAATACGGACGTGACCTGACCGAGGAAGCTAAACACGGCAAACTGGACCCCGTGATTGGTCGTGACGAAGAAATTCGGCGGGTAATCCAGGTTGTTTCACGCCGTACCAAAAATAATCCCGTTCTAATTGGTGAACCGGGTGTAGGTAAAACAGCCATTGCTGAGGGCCTAGCCCAACGCATTGTTAATGGCGATGTACCCGAATCCCTCAAAGACCGTCAGCTGATTTCTCTGGATATTGGTAGCTTGATTGCCGGGGCAAAGTATCGGGGTGAATTTGAGGAGCGGCTACGGTCAGTTCTAAAGGAAGTCGCTGAGTCGGACGGTCAGGTGGTGCTGTTTATCGATGAACTTCATACAGTGGTGGGTGCCGGTGGTGGCAACAGCAATGTGGATGCTGGAAATCTGCTCAAGCCGATTTTGGCGCGGGGTGAGCTGCGGTGTATTGGGGCTACTACCCTGGATGAATATCGCAAGCATATTGAAAAGGATGCTGCCCTGGAGCGTCGTTTTCAGCAGGTCTATATCGGTCAGCCCAGCGTGGACGATGCTATTTCAATCTTGCGGGGTCTGAAGGAGCGTTACGAAGCCCACCATGGGGTAAAAATTGTAGACTCGGCCCTGGTAGCGGCGGCGACGCTTTCGGATCGCTATATTAGCGATCGTTTCTTGCCTGATAAGGCCATTGATCTAATTGACGAAGCAGCTGCTAAGTTAAAAATGGAGATTACCTCCAAACCCGTCGAGTTAGAGACCATTGACCGACGACTGCGACAGTTAGAAATGGAGAAGCTCTCTTTGCAAGGTGAGGAATCCACCTCGCGGACGTCGAAACAACGACTAACTCGCATTAGCAAAGAGATTGAAAAACTCTCGGTAAAACAGCAAAAATTTACGGCCCAGTGGCAAGCTGAAAAGCAGGCCCTGGACGCGATCAAAGCGCTTAAGCAAGAAGAAGATCAGCTGCGGGTACAGGTGGAACAGGCTGAGCGGGCCTATGACTTAAATCGCGCTGCCCAGATTAAGTACGGACGCCTAGAGGCTGTGCAGCAGGAGCTGGAGGTTTTGGATGGTCAGCTGCAAGAGATGCAGGCTAAGGGATCTACGCTGCTGAGAGAACAGGTAAGTGAAGCAGATATCGCCGAGATTGTTGCCAATTGGACGGGGATTCCGGTCAATCGGCTGATGGAAACTGAGCGGCAGAAACTGCTGCAGTTGGAAGGCTATCTACACCAGCGAGTAGTCGGACAGAGCGAAGCGGTAACGGCTGTGGCAGCAGCCATTCGTCGGGCTCGTGCTGGTATGAAAGATCCAGGTCGACCGATTGGTTCATTTCTGTTTATGGGACCCACTGGTGTAGGTAAGACAGAATTAGCCAGAGCCCTAGCCGACTGTTTGTTTGACACAGAAGAGGCCCTGGTGCGGGTGGACATGTCGGAATATATGGAAAAACATTCCGTCGCTCGATTGATCGGCGCACCGCCGGGCTATGTGGGTTACGAAGAAGGCGGTCAGCTCTCGGAAGCAGTACGGCGGCATCCCTATTCGGTGGTGCTGCTGGACGAGGTGGAAAAGGCCCACCCCGATGTGTTTAATATTTTGCTGCAGGTCCTTGACGATGGTCGCATTACCGATTCCCAGGGGCGGACAGTGGACTTCCGCAATACCGTAATCGTGATGACCAGCAACATCGGCAGCGATCATATTCTTGATGTGTCAGGGGATGAATCCAAATTTGAAGAAATGCAGGAGCGCGTACTGACGGCTCTGCGCGGTCATTTTCGTCCAGAGTTTCTTAACCGTGTGGATGATTTGATCATCTTTCATCCGCTTAGCAAGGAAGAGCTACGATCTATTGTGGCGATTCAGCTCAAGCGTTTATATAAGCTGCTAGCAGATCAAAAGATTGCGCTCCATGTGTCGGAGTCGGCCATCGACTATGTCGCAGATAAGGGCTACGACCCTGTCTACGGTGCCAGACCCCTAAAGCGTGCTATTCAGAGAGAGTTAGAGAATCCCATTGCTACCAAGATTTTAGAAAATACTTTTGTTGAGGGTAGCAAAGTTGTTATTGACTACATTGAGGACCGTCTCAAGTTTCAGGTAAAAAAAGCTGATATAGCAGACGATAAGGCCGCTTAAAGCGATAAGGCCGCTTAAAGCGATAAGGCCGCTTAAAGCGATAGGCCGCTTAAAGGCCAAGACGACCGCCCTCAATAACACGAACATTGATAGCACCTTGAACGTCGGGTGTAGCTGTTTCACCTATGTTGGTCAACATTGTTAGTAAAAAACCTTGGGGAGGTAGATGACTTGGACGCTTAGCCTGCATAGAAAGTGCCTTCTCGATGGCGTCTTCTAGGTCACCACCTTCCAATATCGTGCCGATTATCCACATGTGAAGTGATTTTGGGAACATTGTTCACATAATCTTTGTACAGGAAATAAAATACATCAGCAAATTTAACTAGATGTTCATCCGGAAATTTAACTAGATGTTCCTTGATCCGGACATCGCCATAGGATTAAGGTCCCAGGTCAGGTGGATTGCGTGGGTTTAATTTGTTGGAAATTACTGATATAAAAGGGGTTTTAGCGATAAGACTCGCAGGTTTATTCCCTGTAAAGAGGGCAATTCTAAGCTTTCTAAAGCCTGTCTGACGGGGATATTAAGAATAAGCTATGTGAAGTCATTGGGTTTTCCTTGGCTCTGGTCAGCATTTGCATGGATAGGAGAACAGATTTTTTGTCAGGATTGGAGTGTGCCAGTTATTAAAGCTAACATCTGGTTTCCGGACAGATGATACGACAACTACAAGTCTGACAATCAACCTTAAGGAGCAAGGCAAAATAAGGAATAAAAAAGATTTGAAGTTTATTTGTATAGGTAAAAATTGGGAAAAATATAAAGTTGGTGTAAATGTGACTGGTGTGCCACTAAGTCAACATCCCCAGATTATCCACAGACCACTTTGGGGGTTGATAAAGTAGCAGTGAGATCGCAATCTACGACAAATGGCTGATATTTCAGAAAACTTCCTGAACTCAGAATTGTTGTAATGTGTCGCAGGCTTATCAACAGAGACCTAAGTTCCACATACAAGGAATTTCAAACAAATGCTAACCACAGTATCTTCAACTTTAAGCCAAGATCAATTGCTCATCCTGGCCGATGAAGTCGAGCAGAAGAAGACACCCAGTCCTTGGCGACAGTGGGTGGTTAGGGTAGTTCTACAGCCATTTCTCTGGGCGGCTTGGTTCCGCTCAAAGGTGATTCTTCGGGAAGAGTGGTAAAGGGCCACGTAATCTTTATCTCAGGTACAAATAGGCGATAGACGCTGGTCCACTAGGCTGGAAATGACTGAGCCAATTTGCTGAGAGTACTAAAATGGTGGCGGAGCATCTACCCCACCTATTGCATGAGAGATCGCCATCATCCCAGTCGTTGGGCATCTGTGTTGCTTGAGGATCGCAGCAGACTGCCGCAGACATCGGGGGTATATGCGGTCATTAAACATCGAAAAATTTATTACATTGGGTTTTCAACAAACCTGAATCGGAGATGGCGTGGTAAAGGCCATCATAGGTTTGCCCAGGCGGATAAGCTAGGACATCCTAGCTTGCATTATTTGCCATTGCCCAAACAATATGCCCAGACCTTAGAGAAGGCGCTGATCGCCAAGTACAGTCCTCTCTGGAATTATTCAAAGGTGCCTGTATTGCGTAAGGTGAATTGGATGCAGCGTTTGTTAATGGCGGCAACTTTTTTACTGGTTTTGTTTATTTTGCGGCGTAGTTGGTTTTTGGGGCTGATTGCGACGGTGGTTGCGATCGCACTCTTTCAATGATTGCTCCTGTCAATAATAGGTCTAAGGTCCCAGATACATTAGGGCCTTAGCCTCAGGATATAGGTGGTTACCATTGTCTAGGATATGGCTATAAGTCCATGGGTGAGATCTCATGAGTGAACTACAGCCTCCTAAGACCCCATCAGAAAAAGCTCTCTTAGAGTCTCTCACCCCCGAGCAATTGCAGCTAGTTGCTAATTGGTTAGATGTTGAAAAGTTGATCAGAATTGAAGAGGGATATGGACATTCGGACCTAACCTGGTCGCTAAGCTGGATGGCCCATAAACTTCGAACAATGGCTGAGACAGACTCGCCTTGCGGGGAATAAATTCAGATTTTTCCGATACCCATCTAATTACTCATTTTGTGGGTCGGCATCGAGCTATATTATTACTTGTTATGTAGAGATTTAAGATTTTCTCGGCATCTAATGGTCCAAGGATGTTCTATTCCCAGAGACTGCTCCAAAATATTCAAAGCTTCTGCATGAGTTGCCTTAGCTTTCTCGAAATCATTTTGACTACTATAGAGCATTGCAAGATTATCCAAAAACCTCCCAACTGAAGAATGATCTCTTCCCAACAGCTTTTGACTCATTATTAGAGCTTGTTTATAAAGAGTATTCGCCTCACCGTAGCGACCCTGACTTTTATAAAGTGTAGCTAAATTGTTGAGGTTAGTGGCCACAGAAGGATGCTCCTCGCCTAACAAGCTCTTTCGTAACTCTAACGCTCTTTGATATAAGGGCTCAGCCTCATTGTAACGACCTTGATTTTTATAAAGTGTGGCTAGATTGTTAAGGCTGCTAGCCACAGAAGGATGCTCCTCGCCTAACAGCTGCATACGTAGTTCTAAAGCCTTTTGATATAGAGGAATTGCCTCATCATATCGGTTTTGATTATCGTATAGTGCAGCCAGATTATGGAGGCTAGTAGCTACATCAGGATGCTCTTCGCCCAATAGTTGTTTACGTAATCCCAACGCTTTTTGATACAGTGGCTCAGCTTTATTATAGCGACCTTGTTTTCTGTAAAATGTAGCTAGGTTGTTAAGACTACTGGCGACAAAAGGATGCTCTTCGCCTAAAAGTTGTTTATACACTGTTAGTGCCTGATTATAGAGTGGTTCAGCTTTCTCGTATTGCTCTTGTTTATAGTAAAGTCCTGCTAGATTATTGAGACTACTAGCTACAGAGGGATGTTCTTCGCCTAAAAGTTGTATGCGTAGTTCTAGAACATCTTGATAGAGCGGCTCAGCCTTTTGGTATTGGCCCTGTTTATAATAAAGTCCTGCAAGGTTATTGAGGCTAGTAGCCATATCAGGATGCTTTTCACCTAAAGAATGTGTCTGTATTGCTATAGCTTCTTGATAGAGAGATTCTGCCTCGCTGTATCGTCCTTGATGGTAGTAGAGTGTTGCCAGATTGTTGAGGCTATTAGCCACATCAGGATGCTCTTCAGATAATAGCTGCTTACGCATTGCCAGAGCTTTTTGATAAAGTTTCTCTGCTTCGCTATAGTGACCTTGATTTTTGTACAGTGCTGCCAAGTTATTGAGGCTAGTAGCCACATCAGGATGTTCTTCAGATAATAATTGTTTACGCATTTTTAGAGCCTCTTGATACAATGGCTCTGCCTCGCTATAGTGTCCCTGATGATAATAAAGCTCTGCTAAATCATTAAGACTTTGAGCTACATCAGGATGTTCTTCTCCAAATAGTCGCCTGTTTAAGGTTATTGCTCTTCGAAAGAGCTGTTCTGCATCTTTGTATTGTGCATGTTGATTTAAGTAATAACCTGTTTGGTTTAAGAGTACTGCTACGGCTTTTGACTCAATTTGATAAACATTGGCTAAACTAGCAGCAACCTTAGCGTGTGATAGGAGTCGTTTACAAATTTCCCAATTGGCATACTCTGCATTTGAAAAGGTTTGAATAATCGCTTTAATGACTGTCTCTGCCCACTGAAAGCATTTCTCCTCATCTAGCTCAGCTTTCACTACTTCCTGCACTAGACGATGAATAGTGTAGCTATCTTGTTCAGGTTCTTGTCTAATTAAAGAATACTGGGTTAAAGGTTCAAGTAAATCAGCAATAACAAATCTTGCCTCTTCGGTATCCTCTGCTTCTAACGCTTGCTCAAGTAGTCCTCCAAACGAGGTTCTACCCTCAATCAATAGTTCATAAGGAATGATATCTGGGGCAACAAAGGCGCTGAGTTTTAACAATTCTGCTGAAGCTGGGTTATCGTTCTGTACAGCATCAAAGTTAAGCTGCCAGGTAGTCTGAACAGGACGCAAGGGCTGTGACGCATCACCTATTTGTTGCTCATTACCCATTGTAGGTAACTGCCGTTCCAATAGCTTTAAACGCTGTTTACGATATTGATTTAGATAGGTGTTAAACCTTAGCTTACGGCGTAATATAAAAGCTGAAGCCTGTTCTAAAGCAAGAGGCAAATAACCAAGCTCATTGGCCAGGATTTTAGCTGCTTCTTGTTCTGTTATAGTATTCGCCTCTCGTCCTGATCGCTTAAACAAAAATGTGACTGCTTCACTGGCAGACATTTTCAGTAAACTAATCGGTCGAGCAATACCAAAATTATCAAAAGTTTGAGCACGAGATGTAAGTACTATATGCCCCTGACCCTGGCGTGGACGAAATTGTGCGAGGTTTTCGGGCTTATCCGCATTATCTAAAATAAGTAACCAAGCTGAATGATTTTCTAACCACAGTTTGACTGCTCGAATAGCGCCTTCTGGATCTTGAGCATTCTGCTGTGGAAGATTTAATAATTGAGCAATTTCAACAAAGCTAGTATGTATTTCCAGCTCAGCTTCAGCTCTAACCCAAAATATAGCTTGGTAGTCATTACGGTGACGATAAGCATATTCAACAGCAATTTGAGTTTTACCGATACCACCTAAACCGCTAATAGCCTGAATTTGAGGTGAAGCAGTTGATGTAGTCTGATTTAGTTGTTCATGTAAAGTCTGTAGAACTACCTTACGACCTGTAAAGAAGGTATTTCTATCATATGGGACATTCCAAACTGCTAGTGTCGACGAATTAGGAAATTCAGGTGGTGTTTGATTAGTTTGACGAGGGTTATTTTTTGGAAAAGGAGGCTCAGTCTCAGGCTTTAATCGCTCGGGTAAGGAATCTACTAATGCTTGACGTGCGGCATCAATTTCAAGCGCTACTAAATCTACATAAGCAATAGGCCGTAGCAATCCTCTGGGCTTACATTCCTTTACTCGGATAGGAATGATTTTACGCTCTAAGCTCTCAGGATCATCAGCAAAGGCAGCTGCCCACTCGGGATGGGTGAACTCGGCATTAAGATAATCGTCTGATAGTACCACAATGGTTTTATCAGTCGCAGAAGCAGCACGCTGCATATCGAGCACAAAATTTCCACCGGGCCGAAAATCCCATGCTTGAATAACAGCACTATGACTAGCATCTTCTTCCATAACCCAGGCAATCCATTCGGCCCATGCTTTATCGGCTTTGTTGTAACTGATAAAGAAGCTAGTCATTGGTATTTGGTAGATAATTAGAAAGAATGTCTCAGGCAGTAGATATGAACTCATTGAACGGTTCAATACTTTACCTAAGAAAAGGTTATGAGGCTTCTATTTGTAGCTTAAAGCTATATCCAATGGCAGAAGTTTATTTTCAGGATACTGTCTTGAAATACTAACTAATCGGGAGTATTCCACAAAGCGGGAAATCAGATCGTAGATGACTGTGTATCAATAGACACCTAATAAAAAAGCTCTGCGGCAAAGCCCAGAGCCCGGTATCGTACCCTTGCAAATCAAAAGTTAGGGAAACGATGAGTCACACT
>JBCCXQ010000045.1:0-27200 GCA_039191365.1 Cyanobacteria bacterium P01_F01_bin.13
GCAATTAGCTCACGCATCCCAAAGGGTTTAGACAAGTAGTCATCAGCTCCCACTTCTAGACCGACCACCCGATCCATTTCCGTACCCTTAGCACTCAGGATTAAAATAGGGACATTCAGGCCCCGATGACGCACCAGCCGACATAAGTCCAGACCGTTCATGCCAGGCAACATTAGATCTAAGATTACCAGACTGATATCTGGGATTGGATCCTTACTACCATCGGCTGACCCCAGTAACTTTTCTAACGCGTTTGGTCCGTCAGCGGCGACTACAATTTCAAACCCCTCTTCGGCCAAGGCCAGTGCAACTGTCTCTCTGATTAGCTCTTCGTCTTCTACGATTAAAACTCGTCC
This sequence comes from Cyanobacteria bacterium P01_F01_bin.13, assembly GCA_039191365.1. Taxonomy (GTDB): domain Bacteria; phylum Cyanobacteriota; class Cyanobacteriia; order Phormidesmidales; family Phormidesmidaceae; genus Leptothoe. The sequence continues at coordinate 357 of JBCCXQ010000045.1, forward strand.
CAAACCTATGCGTAGTGAGGACTTGACAGGAGTTAGGTCACTAGAAACTATAGCCATATTAAGATTGCCTTAACTACCTCTATGGTTGGAATTCTATCAGGGATGTTGCAACCGGGAATTTCGTTTAGAAGGATCTTTTTCAGTAAATCTAATTACGCAAATCCACCTATAGCGCAACTTCTGTTTACCCCCAATCAGGATTTGACCCTTGTCAGCACCGTAAAAATACGGCGAGGCATTAACCAAAAATTTATCTTCTTGAAGCTTTTATACTGATATTTCGTCTGCGTAGGCAAACATGCAGGTGAATTTTCTAGGGTCAACTATCTAGGGCCATTGGTGAGTGGCCCGTCCATAGAGTTCTGTGAGTGTTGTGAACTGCTGACGTACAGTGGTTGTCAGCATAGAGGCATCAAAGCGCCATTCCCAGTTACCCTCTGCCAGTCCTGGTGTATTCATGCGGGCATCGGTGCCTAAGCCAAGTACATCCTGGAGGGGGATAACGGCCAGGTTAGCGACTGATGACAATGCTAGACGGATCACGGCCCAGTGCACCGATTCTGGACCGATCCCACCAACAAAGGTGGCCAGGCGCTGTTTTTCATAATCATTGGCATGGCTATACCAACCCACCGTAGTGTCATTGTCATGGGTGCCAGTATAGATAACAAAGTTGCGATCGCAATTAAATGGCAAATAGGGATTACGATGATCTGAACCAAAGGCAAATTGCAAAATCTTCATGCCTGGAAAATCAAACTGGTCCCGTAGAGCCTCCACCTCTGGTGTGATAATGCCTAAGTCTTCTGCCAAAAACGGTAACTTGCCCAGAACAGTTTCTACCCGTTCAAATAGTTCTACTCCTGGGGCTTCGATCCACTGACCATTCATCGCCGTTTCCTCGCCTTCGGGAACCGCCCAATAGGATTCAAACCCTCGAAAATGATCAATTCGAATTTGATCCACGTAGGCCAGGGAAACTTTTATGCGCTCGAGCCACCAAGCAAACTGAGTTTTTTGTAGTATTTTCCAATTGTAGGTGGGATTACCCCACAGCTGCCCCGTCTCACTGAAATAGTCCGGTGGCACCCCCGCCATCTCCGATGGCTTCAGTGTTTCTGGGTCAATCATAAAATTCTCAGGAAATGCCCAAACATCAGCACTATCGTGGGCTACATAAATGGGCATATCCCCAATAACCTGGATGTGTCGCTCATTGGCATAGGCCTTGAGGGCAAACCACTGACGGCAAAACTCAAACTGCAAGAATTTCTGCAAAAAGATAGCATCAGCCAGCTTAGTGCGCCAGGTTTCCAGGACCTCTGGTTCCCGCTTAGCAATGGCTGGGTCCCACTCACTCCAACTCAATCCATCATTGGCCTCTTTGAGTGCCATGAATAAACTGTAGTCCTCTAGCCAAAAGGCCTGGATTTGACAAAACTCTTGAAACTCCTTGGACTCTTCGGGTTGAAATGCCTGGGCGGCCCGCTTTAATAGGTCTAACTTATAGGGAATGACCTGGTCATATTCCACCCGTTCAGGGGCAAATTTAGGGACGGCTGCTAAGTCTGCTTTGCTCAATAGCCCCTGTTCTACCAACTCATCTAAGCTAATCAGCAATGGGTTTCCGGCCATCGCTGAGTAACACATGTAGGGAGAGTTACCATGGCCCGTTGGTCCCAGGGGTAAAATCTGCCAGAGCTGCTGCTTAGTTTCTGCTAAAAAGTCGACAAATCCGTAGGCCGCCTGACCCAAATCGCCAATGCCGTAGGGACCAGGCAGCGACGTGGGATGTAACAGGATACCGCTAGCTCTGGTGAAGGACATGGTGAGTTGTAGGGGGATAAGGCGTGGACGTGGTTTAATTCAAAGCCAATTGACTTTAGCATGGTTATTCCACGCAGTACCGTCCTGTTAGCAATACCTACAAGTCCCTCTATGGCCTATCGCAACCCTGCTCCCACCGTCGATATCATCATTGAGATGATTGACCGGCCCGAGCGTCCAATCATCCTAATTGAGCGACTCAACCCGCCCTTGGGCTGGGCCATTCCTGGTGGTTTTGTGGACTATGGTGAATCGATCGAGACGGCAGCTGTGCGCGAGGCTAAGGAAGAAATCGGGTTAAACATTGAGCTGTTAGAGCAATTCCATGTGTACTCTGACCCCAGCCGGGATGAGCGTAAACACACCATTAGCATCGTGTTCTTAGCCACGGCCGCCGGGGAGCCATCCGCTGGCGATGATGCCAAAAACTTTAAGGTATTTAACGTTTGGGAGCTTCCTGGCAATCTCTGCTTTGACCATGACAAGATTTTGCAGGACTATTGGCACTATCGTCACTATGGTCATCGACCAAGGCTTTAGCCAAGATAGAAATAGGCTTAGTTATGGCTTTTGATGCTGCCAGAAACTGAAGAAAAACTTAAATCAATAAGCGGCTAAATGGGCGTATATTTAATGCGATCTTAAAAACAAGAGTAATTTTATGTAAGGTTGTGGGACTGGATAGTATCTTTGTTCTCTAAGTCAATTTTAAAGCCGCAGTTTGGTTCTAACCCTTTTGATGCTTCATACATTTTTTTATGGTTAAATAATGCGCTCTCGGACCGAGATTCTGGCAATCTTCTCTACATTTATTAAGTTTGCGGGGGATCGATTTGAGCAATGGACAGCTGACCCGCGACTGGCCAGAAGTATGCAACAACAGCTGCTTCAAAACAGTGATATGGAGCGGTCAGAGTCGTTTTTTGCGCTGCATTGGTATCGGGTACGGCAGAGCCATCCAAACGCTATTGGTCATCTTTGGGCCTATTTGCAAGAACCATGCTATTGGGCCGCCATGCGGGTGACCCGTCGCTTTACGCTGGTGCAGTATTCCCTGGCAGATGGGTTTCAAATTGCGATCGCAAACGTAGACCGGATTCTCAACGGCTATAATCCTGACTACGGCAGTAGCCTCAAAGCCTATGCCTACACCGCCTTTGGTAACTTTATTCGGGACCAGCTACGGCAGCAGCAGGAAGTCAATATCAGCAGCGACTGGGGGCTATTGCGTCGGCTTAGTCAAACCCAGCTGACCAGAGCATTACAGGCTGCTGGATTTGTCCAGACGGAGGCGTATATTCTGCTCTGGCAGTGCTTTATGGCCATCTGCACGCCTGAACCGGGAAGTCTGGTGCGGGGACTGCCTGCCCCTAGCGAAGAGCAGCTTGATGCCATTGCCAAGCGATACAACCGGCAGTTAGCCACCACAGAACTTGGCGACCAGGAGTTAGATAGCCAACAGTTGGCCCTAGAGCTGATCAAGCTAGCGACCACCGCCAGGGCCTATCTGACGCCAACCGTGACCTCCCTCAATCAGCCCCAATATGATGATTCTGGCGAAGAGCAACTAGACGCTCTGCCCACGGACGATACCCCAATGGCCCAGCTTTTAGCGACTGAGGATTACGCTCAGCAGCAACAGCGGATGCGGCAGATTGGGAGTGTTTTGGAGGATGCGATCGCAAATCTAGAGCCCCCCAGCCAGACACTACTGGCCCTTTACTATCAGCAGCAGCTGATCCAAACAGATATTGCTAAGCAGTTAAACATTCAGCAATATCAAGTGTCTCGCAGGCTCAGCCGTATTCGTCAGCGATTATTACTCAATGTTGTCAACTGGGGACAAGAAACCCTGCATATTCCTTCAGAGTCCGCCATACTAGCCAGTGTTAGCGATGTGATCCATGAGTGGCTACAACGGTACTACTCATCAGAATAATCGCCGAAGACGTGGGAATGAGCATGCTATCTGATAATCCTGTACAACCTGTTCTGGCAATGCCAGTTGATCCATCCCAATGGGGGCGGAGTGCTTCCATTCCTGACTCGGCTGCGCGCTGGCGAATTTACATACATCAGCTAGGGCTAAACGCTCTGATAACTTGGTTTCAAGAAGAGTTTGAACAATCTGTTGTACCGTTGCCCCATGGGGCTCCGTTTGCTATCTGGCATGTTGTCGATGGCTTAGCGCTGCAGTTGGGAAATAGCCGCATTGTGGTGATGCTGTCTGAGACTATTGATGCGGCTGAATTGCGAGTCCCCCAAGAATGGGTGGATCTGCCGGGGTGGCGTGCAGACTATTACATCGCTGCCTATGTTGATGTGGATGAGCAACAGCTAGTGCTGTGGGGTTACACTCCCTATGCTCAGCTCAAGACGCGTAGTAACTACGACGCTACTCAACGCATCTACTGTTTGCAAGATACAGACATGGTGCAAGACTTTTCTGTCTTTTGGGTAGCCCAGCAACTAACTCAGCCTACATTGATTCCTCCAGAGCCATTAGCCACTAGTTTGACTGTTGACCAAGCCGATAGCCTGATTCAGCTTTTGACCCGTGCCCTTGAACCAAGACTGGCGCTTCCCTTTAGTCAGTGGACAGCTCTCATTAGCGATGACCAATGGCGACAGCGACTATATCAGCGGCGGCAGACTGCTCAGCCCGTTAACATTGCAGATTGGTTTGAAAACATTTTTGAACACGGTTGGCAAACCTTAGAAGCACTACTTCCCCAAGCTCCAGCTTTGAGGTTTCGTGCTGTGGCAACAGGTACAGCTGTCCTCACCTGTGGTAAAAAGATTTTTCTAAACACCGCACCCGATGATTTGTTGTTAATGTTTAGCGTAGACATAGAATCAGAAAAGCGCCGTAATATTCGCATTCAACTCTATCCATCTAACGAGTCGCTATTGCCCAGTGATGTGGTCTTAACGTTAGAACTTTCAGAAACCGGAAAGTTGCTGAAAACTGTAAAAGCGGGTACACGGGATAATTTTATTCAAATTCCACCTTTTCGTTGTTCAGCAGGGCAGCGTCTTAAAGTCCACATTCAGCTAGATGACAGTACTTGCCAGGAAGAATTCATTAGCTGAAGAGCGTATTCTTTGGAAAATGATGGAACAAAGTTGTTAATTAATCTTATTCCGTCAATAGTCTACATGGTGTTCTTATTGGCTTTACCCATGAGAAAAGCTCGAATTGCAGAATCTTCTGTTAGGCCTATGGCTTGGGCGTAAGCCTGTTGCGCAGCAGAACGGTTGCCTAACTGGTTTAGCAAATGAGCCCGCAGTGCCCAGTAGGGCTGATAGTTCTGGATCTTTTTAGTGAGGATAGTATCTAGTAACTCCAGACTTTGAGTTGCACCTTGAGTTTCTGAAATGGCAACCGCATGTCCTATTTTTGCCCCAACTGTTGGCGATATCTGAATCAGTCCCGTATATAGCTGTGCCAACATTTTCCAATCTGTTGTTTGCGTTACTGCTCGCTGCGCATGTACTGACTGAATCGCGGCTTCTAGCTGAAATCGTCCTAGTTTTCCGTAGGTTGACGCCTGGTGCAGTTCTCTTTCCGCCTGCCCAATCATCCCCTGAGACCATAGGGTCGTATCTTGTTCCGACAGGGGAACATAGTTTCCTTCCGATGACCGTCGAGCCTCGCGACGGGATGCACAATAAAGCATGAGAGCCAAAAGCCCTCTCGCTTCTGGTTCTTCTGGCATTAGCTGTACACAAAGCTGAGCTAGCCAGAGTGCCTCATCGGCTAAACCTTTATGCCGTGGATCACTGCCTGTTACCATATCCCAACCGGTAGTGTAGGCAGCATAAATGGCCTCTAGAACAGCTTCCAACCGTTCAGGCAATTCGTGTGGGTCGGGTAGTCTAAAGGGAATACCGGCATCGCGAATTTTGTTTTTGGCCCGTACTAAGCGCTGGCCCATTGTTGTCGGTGCCACTAAGAAAGCAGAGCCAATTTGGGCGGCGTTTAATCCCATCACCGTCTGCAACATTAGGGGTGTGCGGATTGCCACATTAATGGCAGGATGAGCGCAAATAAACAACAGTTTTAGGCGCTCATCGGGAAACGAGATTTCCTCAGGAGAGTCCGGTGCTTCTACTCCACTGAGATTTAACGTATTCAACAATTTAGTTCGGGTTTGGGATCGCCGGGCAACATCGATTAGGTGTCTTCGGGCGGTCACCAATAGCCAGGCCTCTGGATTGTTGGGTACCCCCTTTTCTGGCCAGGTCTTGAGAGCTTTGAGGAAGGCATCGCCGAGGGCGTCTTCTGCCGCTGAAATGTCTTGCGATCGCACCGCTAAATAGGCGATTAAACGACCGTAGGAATTCCGTGCTGCTAGTTCTGCCGCTCGACGTGAGTCCATTGAGTTTACCCCTGAAGTGGCTGAGGAGCCGTTTGTTGCCAGGCGGGAAGTGCCTCAATTTGGCTATACTAGGCTCGGATGTGATCGTACTTTTCTAGGGGAAACTGAGCAATAGTGGCATAGGTTAAATTACTGGCCACCGAAAAGTCTGCCAATGTTAGCGTATTGTTTACCAAATAGTCCTTATCCGCCAGGTGAGCATCTAGCACAGCTGCTTCTCGATGAAAGGTTTCTGTAGCCTGATTCACCACTTGAGGGTCAGGATCGCCTAACCCCAGTACCTTTTTAACAAAACGCTCATAGTTTAATGGCTGACAGCCTCTTTCCCAATGGGCTAGCTGCCAACTTTGCCAGCGCATAATGTCGGCTCGCAATTTCGTATCATTAGGCCATAGGGGGGTAGCCACCTGGCTGGCGAGATACTGCATAATCGCAGTGGACTCCCACAAAACAAAATCATCATCCTGCAGAACAGGAATACGTCCGGTGGGGTTAAGGGCTAAAAAATCTGTCGTGCGTTGGTTTCCCTGCTGCAGGTCAATTAGTTCTAGCTCAAGAGGTAGCCCCAGATGAATGGCAGCAGCCTGGGCTTTGCGAGAATTGGGAGAAGGGGGAAAATAATACAGTTTCATGGCAATCTCCTAACTTTGATCAGTGGACCACAGGGGACGCACCTCTACAGCACAGAGACCCGCGGCAGGGCAGCGGGCAGCCCAGTCTAAGGCATTATCCAGGTCGGGCACATCGATCAAAAAGAAGCCCCCCAACTGTTCTTTGGTATCGGCATAGGGACCATCCTGCACCTGACGTTGGTTATCCTTTAAACGCACTGTGGAAGCAGTGTTGCTAGGATAGAGCGCTGCACCTCCAGTCATAGCGCCAGCCTCAGATAATGCCTGTGCATAGGCATTGTAAGCAGGCATGTGTTGCTCTCGATTGGCAAAGTCCTGTTCTGTCTCGTAAACCAAAATTGCATATTTCATAGGGTTAATAGGATTGAGTAACCAGAGCAGCGGGACCTTTTTCCCATGCTCTACTTCTATAACGAACCAGCAAATGCGATTTCGACATAGGCACCAAAATTAGGTCCAAATATATTTTTCAGATGGCCATAGCTCAAGAAAATCAGCATTTTATCTATCGGCGAGGTGCAGTGTGCGTAATTTAGGTGTTTTTAGATGTTTCTTACATTAAGAGCGCATTAAACCTGGAACCTTGCGAAGAACGGCTGGGAATGAGGAACGGACAGCAAAAATATGAGGAAAGTTAGACTAATCCTGAGGAGTTTTGCAACTAATTTTGCCATCATTCTATTGGGGCTCGGTGGTTTGAGTTTACTGGTGCTGGCGGCGTCGCACCGTTCTAAATCAGGAAAAGCGGTCTTCAAGGTGAGATTACAACCCAGGCTGGGGATGTTGTTCCCATTGAGGTAAGTTTTATAAACAGTGAAGACGAATGGAAAATACTTGCTCTTAAACAGGTATCTTCTAAAAAAATAGAGCTGATATTATTTCGCAATATTCTCATGTAGAGTGCTGGTATAGCAGCATTGACGACGGTTCTGCTATTTGGGCTGACGGCTCGTCATGTGGCCATTGCTGATAAGTTTTTGATGGCCGTTCAACAGGATGATCTCGATACAGTCCATGGATATCTATCGGAAGGGTTTCAGCCTGTCACCATTAAGGTCGAAATGATAGAGAGTCTTCGTAACCTGTTACTCTTAGATGCTGAGGAGATTATCTGGAAAGTTCGTGATTTACGGGGTAATCAATGCAGTCTTTTGGGGACTATTAAAAACAAGTCTAAAAGTACTACGGATATTTGGCTTGGCTTTGTTAAAGAAAAGAGTGGTTGGAAAGTAGCGGCTATTGAGGCCCCCTTTGTAAAATAGTTAGGGCGTCAATAATGTCTCATTCACAGCTCATTCTCAGGCTCAGGGTTTAACCTGTTAGGCTGTATAGCCTTGTAAAAGGAGCAGCTATGGCAGTTTATAGAAACCTAAGTCTGTGGTCGCTGTTGCTGCTGATTGGCTGTCAGGATGTTTCGTCTGGGTCGACGTCCACTACCCAGAAAGGCATTACCCAGGCGGATTGTGAGGCGATACCGGGATTTGCGTATGTGGGCGGGGGTGAGTTTATTGCGGGTAGCGATCGCACCGAACGCGATTACGCCTATCGCATTAGTGCAGAAGGGTTTGCCGATTCCCCTGGGGATGTAGCCACCGTGGAAGCAGGCTACCGACGACGACGCTGGTTTGAGCAAGAACCCGGCAGACGCACAGAGAACTTACCTGCCTTCTGTATGGCTAAAAACCTGATTACCAATGGGGACTATCAGGTTTTTGTGCAGGCAACGGGGCATCGATCACCGGGCATCTCAGCGACAAACTATCAGGAGCAGGGCTTTTTAGTCCATCCTTACAGTGATGTACAGCCCTATCTATGGCAGGGAGACCAGTATCCAGCAGGGCAGACAAACCATCCGGTAGTGCTGATTTCCTACGGGGATGCGGTAGCCTATGCAGAGTGGCGGTCTGGCCTTGATGGATTGAGCTATCGGCTACCGACGGTGCTGGAATGGGAAAAGGCAGCGCGGGGAAACGATGGGCGCTACTTTCCCTGGGGAAGTGACTGGCGGGATGATGGCACGAATTGGGCAAAAAATGGCCCCTATGGCACCAGTGGGGTGGGAGCTTATCCTCTGAGTCAGAGTCCTTACGGCATTGAGGATATGGCAGGGAACGTATTTGAGTATACGAGCAGCCTAGTTAGGGATGGGTCTGAAGTTTTACTCAAGGGCTGCAGTTGGGATGATTTTCCTGGGTTTTGTCGCGCTGCCTATCAGCATGATCGCTCTGTAGAGTCGCGGCACATTTTATTTGGATTTCGTCTGGTAATAGAGAAAAATTAGGCCTGGCAGACTTGCAACAGAGGTATAACCAAAGCATAACTAAGCCGACCTAATCAAATGTGAGACGCTGAAAGTTTATTTTGAGAATGTAGGAATCAGAATATAGAAGACTTCTCCCTTCTAACTCCTACATTCTAATCATTTGCCAGGTCTTACAAATAATTGAGCATCTCTACTTATAGAATCTAGATCTCAGCAACAGCCCGCTCAACCAGACGTCGAGCCAGGGTTTGCACTCCTGTGTGCTCGTAATAGTTCGTGGAAATATCCAAAAAGGCACCAAAATAATCCATTTTGTCGTCGGCTACATCCACAAACGTTTTAAGATTAGACACCACACTTTGAGGAGTAATACCTTTAGATTCAACAAAGTTACCCATCCAGTCTTTTACCGACTCAAAACTAGAACCGATAAAGGTAAGCTGATCAACAGTTTTACTACCAGGTATAGCCTCTCTGACAGCCTTAAAGGCTGGATTTTTTTCCAGATCCTGAGGTGTCAAATTCCCAAGCATAGTTTCAGTTTGCTTAATAAAATTGGGCCCTAGGGGGACAAGACCGTCAAAGCACACTAGAGCTGCCATGCGTATTAATGATTCACCACCATAGTCTCCCAAGGCTTTGACAAAGTCACCCACGCTATCACCAGGAATCCCATTGATTTTACAGAAGGCAACAATTTCCGTGACTAGTTTTGTACACAGATCAATGGTCTGAGCTTTTTCAGGTTTAGGAGTGAGACGATTCACAATCGACAAGAAAGGAACATTTTCAGTAACTTTGCCTGCTAAAGCGGCCTGTCCTAGTAAGGTGCCTGTAGAGTCAATAGTTTGGTAGAGCCACATGGCTCTCTGATATCCTTCAGACTTATCGTTATAGAGTTGAATCGCACGGGCACCAATTTGCTCAATTAGAGCAGCGTCACTTTCACCAGTGACCTGGCGGATTGTATTTTCAAATCCCACAATATTTTCCCACTCCCCAGGAAGTATTTTGTCCAGAGAGCGGAGGGAAAAAACTGTCAGGTTTTTCTGAGGTAACTCGTTAACTAGCTCGTAGATCGACTTGCTCATAGTGATATCCTCGTTTGATGACGCAGGCGATATGCCGTTGCTGATCGAAAAAAAGGAACACCTGAAATAAGTACCGGTTTTCAGGACTTTTCAGACTCAACCTGGCTAAGGATCAGCGACACGAAAGGAATTAATTGACGAGTTTGGCAAGACCAGCCAGATCAAATTTTTCTAGCCAGACTTCACGGTCAGCTGACGTAAAATCGCTATCCCGAGACAGGACTTTGACCTGTAAACGATCGGCAACGAGTATGCTAGTTGCGGTATTACCAACTTCTGCCAACGGATAGCCTGCCAAAGAGCGCTCACTATTTTGATATTTACTAGTGGCACTGGGGTTAGAGACCGTATCAGATACCGACAGCATCGCTAGGGTATTGCCATCCTGCTTGAGTTTGGCTTCAGCAAAGCCATCTTTTTCTTGGGTATAGACCCGCTCATAGCCGTCAGCAGAGGGGAAGAACTTGTTGAACTTACCACCGTTGATAATGGCCTTTTTATCCACATCAACCGCAGGGGTCTGTTCTTCGATTTGCTCCCATTTGGGATTGTCACTGGGTTGGGATGCTTTGAGCTGGGTGAGCTGACAACCGCCCACCGCCAGCAATCCAATGAGCAAAAGAGCACCGATGGCTATGGAAACTTTACGCAACATGGGATTAAGGGAGTGCTTCTAGACAACAGCAGTAGAAACTGTAGTGTCAGCCCCATACCCAACAGACACTTTGCATGGGTCTGACAACAGGTAGAAGTGTATCGTTATCTAGTAACTGCCAAAAATGCAGAAGAATACTTTGTAAGTATTCGTATTGTTTTCTGGCAGGTTCTTGGAGGTTTGGCCTAATTTTTGGATGATTTTTTACGCTATTTCATGGAAAGCGTCTTAATTAAGCTAAATAACATTTACAGCGAACGGCATTCAACAGTTCGCTGCACACACAGAGGTTCTCTGCCGGATTAGTTTTAGTCAAGACAATTTCTTTCTAGACGGTGAGGCTCAATCGGATGGCATTGGGTTAATTCAATAAAAGGATTAACTCGGTGCAACTTTTTGACGGTTAGAGGGCCATAATAGGGCGATGACTCAAATCGGCGAGCGGATATGCCCAGAAAACCTAGCGAATTTATTGTTCACCTACTTTTTGATGGCGGCCATCATGAGGAAGTGAGGTTTTCATCAATCCAAGATTTTCAAAAGTGGTATAGCAATGAGCTCATGCCCAAGTCTTCTTCAGACGACTTTATTAAGGTGCCACTACCCGAGATTAACCCTGGGGAATATATGGTGATTCGGCCTTCTCGGCTGGTGGCTATTCGTGTAGAGCCGCAGTTTAGTTCTAGCGTGGAGCGATTTTAGGTAACGGCAGCATGGTGAACTGGCGGTGGCTGCAGACAGTGCTGGTGGCATCGATGGTGTGCTACCCGCTATCAGCAGAAGCATTTCCCCTGGATTTGGTTAACTGCCGAATCGAGTTTGTCAACGACGTTTGCCTGGGCTACGATGCGCAATTTGGCCAAGATCGTTCAGCCCTGCTCCAGGCCATTGACCACAGTCTGGCCTATCTGGATACTGAAGCTGCCGCGCTAGCCTACGAGGACTACCCATTGGCCAGCATTACTCGAGATCAGGTGCAGCGCAGTCTGGTTCGATTTCGTCAGCTGGTGGCCACCAGTCATTCAGCCAGTCAGCTGCAGCGGACCGTCAGTCAAGAGTTTGATTTTTATCGGTCAGTGGGCAGCGATGGCAATGGTCAGGTAGACTTTACCGGTTATTTTGAGCCTACCTATAGGGCCAGCACGGTATCCACCGAAGAGTATCGCTATCCGCTATACAGCCAACCGACCAACCTTGATACTTGGTCAGTCCCCCATCCCACCCGAACTGAGCTTGAAGGTATAGATGGGTTACGAGGTAGTCAAGGACCACTAGCGAATTTAGAACTTGTCTGGCTAAGGGATCGTTTAGAAGCGTTTTTGGTACAGGTACAGGGGTCGGCCCGGCTACAGCTAACGGATGGCTCAGTCATGTCGGTGGGCTATGCCGGACGGACAGACTATCCCTACACCAGCATCGGCCGAGCGTTGATTGATGACGGGATTGTGGCTGAGGCAGACCTGTCCCTGCCGGTCCTAATTGAGTATTTTGAGCAGCACCCGGAGGCGCTAGATCGCTATCTGCCACGCAACAACCGGTTTATATTTTTCCGGGCAACAGGGGGCGAGCCGCCCATGGGCAACTTAAATGTGCCCGTCACAGCAGGGCGTTCTATTGCCACAGATAAAACCCTGATGCCGCCAGGGGCATTGGCATTGATTAGTCTGGAGCTACCCATGCCGACCACCGCTGGCAGCTGGCAGCCCCTGCCGGTCAATCGCTTTGTCTTGGATCAGGACACTGGAGGAGCGATTCGCGGCCCTGGTCGCGTGGATATTTTTGTCGGCACCGGCACCATTGCCGGTGAACAGGCGGGGCTGATCAATACGACGGGACAGCTATACTATTTGCTGCTGCGCCAATAGGAACGCGCGTTGGCACATAAACAGAGAGATTGCGATCGCACATCTGTTGACGCAAATCGGCCTGCTCAAAACGTCCGATAAAGCAGGTGTTTTGAGCTTTACGATAGTCCACCAGCTCTAGCAGACGCCGCTGGTTGGCCGGGTCAAAATGATTCATCGGCAAATCAACCACAATCACGCCGTAATCCACAGCAAATGTGCGGGCCAGATTCACCTGGTGCAGTCCAGCCAGGGGTAGATCAGCCAGGGCTCTGTGCCACAGGCGTCGGGGTAAACCAACCCAATCCAAAACATGACGACTGTGTCCGTCCGCTTGCGTCCGAGAAAACCCCAGCTCAAGTAGCTTATTGAGCACACAGTCCATCGCTGTAGAACCGGAGCGCAGACTGTCACTCACCCCCAGATAACCAATGGCTTGCACTCGAACAGCCTGACGTTGAGGTAGCTGGGGGAGATTGAGCCACTGGCCCTGATGATCCACCCAAATGGCACCAGCTTCAATACGAACATGTCCCAACAGCGCATCTAACAGCAATCTGTCAGCCGAGGGGACAAAACTCTGTAAATGCACACATTCCCCACCTCGCAGAACAAACGAGACATCTTCTAGGCCTGGAAATTGTGCCATATTGGCCTGGTCCGCACTTTTATAGAGACGCTCTACCTGGAGTTTGATGTTGTTATAACGAATGGCAAAAGGAGTTTCCATAAGCAATGTAGGCGCTTAGGCAAAAGAAGTTATTAAAACCAACCATTAAACGCTCCAGCAAACACTGAGCGCTGTTGGACTTGGATATAAATTAAGCAGCAACGTGTCGTGATCAGCTGAATAGCCTCGACAAATCACGGCTTAGCACAATCGCAAACTTATAAATAGCCGAAACGAAATCTAAAAAGAACCATGGGTGAGGTCATAGACCTAACTTTGTCGGTGGCATGCCAGTTTTAAATAACCGTCCCCGTAGTACTGATGATAAATGTGTAGCACCCGCCTAAGTAGAATATCGGAAAAAACAGAACTAAGGGGTGATTTCCCCGGGTTCTTATTGAAGACTTTAAGAAGTATTTCCGGCTTTTTACAGCTCTTTTCATTATTTCAACGGTTCGTTTAAGACTGCTATCCGATAAACCACGGTAGGGATGGTTCACAATAAAGAAACTTTGTGGAAACAGCATCAAGTTTCCATTGTTCTCAGACATCAGGTGCCATGATCTCCCCACTCCAACGCTTGCTGACCTATGGCCGTCGCTATCGCCGCCGGATTTGGCTGGCGAGTCTGGCTTCAATTTTGAATAAAGTATTTGATTTGGCCCCGCCCGTCCTAATTGGCTTAGCCGTAGATGTGGTGGTCCAACAGCAGGATTCATGGATTGCTAGCTGGGGAGTATCCAGCATTCGCGGCCAGTTTATATGGTTATCCGTGCTGACGGTGCTGGTATGGGCCTTGGAGTCCGTCTTTGAATATGCCTACAACTGGCTATGGCGAAATTTGGCCCAGTCAATTCAGCATGACTTGCGCCTGGATGCCTACCGTCATTTGCAATCGTTGGAGCTATCGTTTTTTGAGGAACGTAGCTCAGGCGGATTGATGGCCATTCTCAATAATGACATCAACCAGCTGGAGCGGTTTTTAGACCATGGGGCTAATGAAGTCCTGCAGGTGATTACCACCGTAGTGATTATCGGTAGCGCCTTTTTTGCCATGGCCCCCAAAATTGCCTGGATGGCCATGCTGCCCATGCCATTGATTGTGTGGGGTGCGATCTCATTTCAAAAGTATCTGGCCCCCCGCTATGCCGATGTGCGCGAACGGGTCAGCCTGTTAAATGGGCGTCTGGTCAATAATCTTACGGGCATTGCTACCATTAAAAGCTACACAGCAGAAGCCCACGAAAACCAGCAAGTCTATAAAGATAGCGAAGCCTATCGTCAGAGCAACCGTCGGGCCATTGCCCTCAGCTCTGCGTTTATTCCCGTCATTCGCATCTTGATTTTGATTGGATTTACCGCCACCCTACTCTACGGTGGTCTAGAAGCAGTAGCTGGCAACATGGCCGTGGGTACCTACAGCGTGCTGGTGTTTATTACCCAGCGTCTGCTCTGGCCCCTCACTCGGCTGGGGGAAACGTTAGATGAGTGCTGGCGGGCCATGGCCTCTGTCAACCGAGTAATGGATTTGCTCGATACCCCCGTTGCCATTCGGACTGGGGACTATCGGCTTCCCGTTAGCAATGTGCGCGGCGACATTATGTTTCAGGATGTCACCTTTGCTTACCGTGAGCGGCTACCGGTGGTGCAGCACCTCACCCTTAAGATACCTGCCGGTAAAACAACGGCGATTGTAGGAGCAACAGGGTCCGGGAAAAGCACCCTGGTCAAACTGCTGCTGCTGTTTTACGAAATCAGCAACGGTCAGATTACCCTCGATGGTCACGATCTTCGCACCCTGCATTTGGATGATTTGCGCCGTGCCATTGGTTTGGTAAGCCAGGATGTGTTTTTATTCCACGGCACAGTGGCCGAAAATATTGCCTACGGCAGCTTTAGTGCCACCTCTACGGAAATTGAGCAGGCGGCAAAACTAGCGGAAGCCCATGAGTTTATTCAGCAGTTGCCCCAGGGCTATGACACCGTCGTTGGTGAGCGGGGTCAAAAGCTGTCTGGAGGCCAGCGCCAGAGGTTAGCCATTGCCCGCGCCCTGCTCAAAGATCCGCCGATTTTGATTCTGGATGAAGCCACCTCAGCAGTGGACAACGAAACCGAAGCGGCCATCCAGCGATCGTTGGAAAAGATTACGTGCGATCGCACCACCATTGCCATTGCTCATCGTCTATCTACCGTGCGCAACGCCCACTGCATATACGTCATGGACCAGGGACAGCTGGCAGAATGGGGTACCCATGAAGCGCTTTTAGCCCGAGGCAGCATCTATGCCAATCTGTGGCGAGTCCAGATGGGAGAGCGCGTCAGCTAGTAACCAAAAGCACTTACCCAATATCAGTATGTGTAGGCTCAATGTGCCTATATTTAGTTAACTTGTAGACTTCCCCAGGCAGGCTTGAAACTCCGGACGTCACCATGACGATTGGGATAGTGGATTGACGATAGCCGTTCTAAAGGCTTACGTCATCAGTGTCTTCCCTTAATCAGCCATGAAACAAAATAGGGCTCAGTTTGCTGCTAAACGCCAAGTGCTACCTCGCCACAGCTCTCATTGGTTACAGACAGTTTCTGGAATGGCGGTTTTAACCGTTGGTCTACAGGGGGCAGCCGCCAATGCCGACCGGCCAGTCCCCCTAGCCGATGGGCCAGCTGGTGTGCCAACGGGCGACTTTACCATCCCAGATGCCGTCGCAGACACTGTAAATAGTGAGACTGATGTCATCGCTCCGGTGGCTCCCGCCCCTGCCCGTCCTAAATTTTCACCCTTCAGGCTGAGCATTCAGAACCTAATTAGAAGCGATACTCAGCTCTCTGATACAAGCCTGCCGGTTAATCGATTAGACGATCATCGGCGCGGGCTACACCGCCGCTCAAATGAGGTGGAGTCCAAGCTCTTAGGTCTTCAGCAACTGCTATCTATCCAGTCCTACGGAACCAGTTTTGCCGACCGACTACTGGATGAAGATGACACCTATCAAACTAAGCTGCAGCAGCTACAGGGCTTAGAAGCGGATATTCATACAGCCTTAGAACAGGCAGATGACGTGGCACTTAATCGACTACAAAATCGGTTGCAACAAGTAGATCGAGAACTGCAACAGATGGCTCAGGCGCAGCTACGGCAATATGTTGAGCGAGTTCAAGGTGAATCCACCCTGGGTCTATGGCAGGAGCCCATGTATCGTCAGTCGCTGCGATGGCTAATGGAATATACCCACGAGCGGCATTTGCTACAAGCCCGACAGCAAACCCTGGCCCGTACACTGGTTGCGATCGCGCCGGACTAAGCGAATTTCTGATGCTCGATTTTGACACAGGCATCCATCACGACTTGCCAGCTGTGGTCAATGACCTTTTGGGCAACAGCGGCATCATAAATATCTAACTGAGTCCACAGACACTTCACTGCAGACATGGTTTCTAATATGAGCAGCTCGTCCAACAAGTCGGGAAGAAATTCACTGCGACGAAATACATTCACCATATCGATGGGACCAGGGACATCGGCGAGGCGAGGATAGCAGAGTTGGCCGTCGATTTCCTTAGCCGCGGGATGGACTGGATAGACAATATAGCCCTGCTGACGCATATAGCGGGCCACCTGATAGCTGGGGCGTTGGGGTTTAGGGGAGTGACCCACAACAGCGATATACTTCGTTTTGGCCAGAACGCGCTCGATTACCGCTGAGTCTTGATAGGGGGTGTTCATGGGATGAACCGTAAGGAAGTAGGGTGCGCCTATGCAGATTGTTTCTCACTATCTAACATTTGATACAGCTGAGGCGATTGATATTCTCAACTATTGAGCAACAAGTTAATGTTGCCTTTTCGTCGTTTTCCTACGCTGCCAACGAAGGTATTTTGGGCGTTTTGCCCTGCCCTACTTTACCAGCCAATAATTTACTCAACAGTAGAGTAGACCTACTGTAAGAACTAGTTATTTGAGTTTGGTCGTTACCTGTCTGGACAAGTTCAGTATTAGAAGAGTCAGTATCGGAGGAGTGAGAAGGTATTCGAAGCTCTTCCTCATCATCATGAATATATTTTTTTGAGGAACTAGTATGAGTGCCAATTATTTGAGTTTGAACGTTATTAGCCTGGATAAGATCAGCGTTATCAGCATTGGAAGAATCAGTGTCAGAAGAGTGAGAAGGTATTCGAAGCTCTTCCTCATCATCATCATCATGAATATGCTTTGATGAGGAAGAAAATTGTTCATCTATATCAATAAATACTTGCTTTCTCTTTTGTTGATTACTCCAAAAAGGATATTCATTAGCTTCTGGCAAGCTGGTTTGTAAAAAAGCTTGATGACCTTCTATCTCCGCAGAATCTGCAAAAGTTTCTGGAGCTTCCACATACAAATCAAGAGATATAGTATTGGTCTCATTTTCTACTTCAAATGCGATAGCAGAGTTGTTTGAGCTCAATATAGCCATGCCTAACACAACGAAATTCTTCCGACAATTTTTCTGAACTATTTTCATCACAATTTGCTCAGTTTAACTATTTTCCGGATGAGTTAATAGAATGCAAGAACTTCCTAGTGTATTGCAATGTAATTTTTGTAACACTTCTAAATGCTAGTTAGGTTGGTATTTTAATTACTCCATTTGATTTTGTGTATTTAGGAAGGCCCCAATAAGTTCGCTTAGAACCTACAGCTTAGCTAAACAAGTTTTCTCAGTATTTGTCCGGGAAAATAGTCGAGGTAGAGGCTAAAAAATGTTTAAGTATTTTCCAACAGGTATAAAAAAGATAGCTGTGACAGTGGTAATTTTATTTCTTTGGTTACTTTTAACTATTGCTATCCAGACAAATAGCTCAGCTTCAGCTTCTAAGTCATTTTTGCAACCTCAAGTAACGAAGAATCAATATCCAGAAAATTCAAGAATTTACTCAGCTGAGTTCTCTGCTGACAAATTGGTACATGAACCGTCTACTATGCATGAGGTATTTGGCTTAGCAGAACTATTTCCTCTATCAGACCAACCTGAAGATGATTTAGATCGTTTCATTTGTCTCCAAGAAGAATTTGCTGCAGAAATGGTAACTATGCGTGGTCGCGTTGATACTCTAGAAGCCGACGTAGCTGAGTTAGAAGCTATTGTTGCTGAATGTATGAGAGGATTCGCACGTCAAACACTTGACAACCCATCGCTTCCCGCTTTCCGGCTTTTGGATGCATGTGCACTGACTAGAAACTGACAAGACTCATATTTCTAGGGATTGCTTGAACTACAGCGTTTTCCACTCAGGTAAAATAGAACAATAGCACTTATGCTCAATGGGAAAACCTATTGAGACAATCGATTAAGAATCTCATAAAGATCAGCGATCTCACACCTAAACCCAACACTCTCAAACACTATCTGCTCTCCCACCCCAAAAACCTGCGGCAACCAAAGATTGTCAGACTTCCGTTGAAACCGTTCCACTAAAACCTGTTTTTGATGCACCAGCACATACTCTTC
Organism: Cyanobacteria bacterium P01_F01_bin.13; assembly: GCA_039191365.1. GTDB lineage: Bacteria > Cyanobacteriota > Cyanobacteriia > Phormidesmidales > Phormidesmidaceae > Leptothoe. The sequence goes on from JBCCXQ010000045.1 coordinate 19,210, forward strand.
TAACTCTAGAATCGACTTGTAGTCAGCAAACTTATCCCCCCGGTCAAATGCCTCAGTCGAATCTGACAACACCTCAACAATCAACTTGGGATGCAGAATAAAATCCTCATCAGAAATGCGGTCCCTCTCATCACAGGTCACCGCCAAATCTGGATAATAAAACAGATTTAGCTCAGGCAGCCGTACCTTCATATCCACTGCGTAGGAAATACAGCCCGAACCCCGCAAATGATTCACCATTAGCGCAGACAAATTACCCGTAATAATGACATGGGCTTTACTAGCCCCAGCCATCGCCACTATTTGCCCTTGCAAGTACTCATGCTTGATAGGACTCACCCGCTCAATTTCTAAATACTCCTCAGGAGTAAAATAGGCATAGTTTTTACTAAATGCCATTTTGCTTGCACTAACGTCGCTACCCACAGCTTGCCACAGGCATGTTAGTTCTGGTTGACCAGACTCTGATTCTGTAGAAAAAATGCAAGATGAAAGACCCCACAGTCAAACTTTACGATCGCATCTCGCTAAATTGAGATTTTCCCGAATACAACCTTAAACAGGGTGATATTGCCACATGGATTGATACTGTCTCCGATCCTGATGGCATCGAAGGAGGCTACATCCTTGAAGTCTTCAATGCCCTGGGCGAATCAATCGATGTCGTAACGGTGCCTAAGTCAGCTGTTGCTCCACTTCAACCTAATGAAATTCTTTCCGTATGTCCTTTAATGCAAGGTGAAGCAGGTGGCAATGGGCAAACGGGGAAGCAGAGCTATGATTAGTCTGAATACTGTAAGCTTCAACTGCCACAGCAACCATGCCCTCACCATTTCCAGGGATGGACCCGTATCTAGAGCAACCCACATTCTGGTCGTCTTTCCATAGCCGACTGATTGTAGCCATTGCCGATACCCTAGCTCCTCAACTTCGCCCCCACTACTTTATCGAAGTTGAAACACGCACCTATACCGACACTCCCGATGGTGAACTACTCGTAGGCATTCCAGATGCAGTGGTTTTAGCTGGCATCGCCCAAAGCAAACCGCAACCAGAACCAGCTCCAACAACGGTTGGACAATTTCAGCCGCAAACCGTTACCTTACCCATGCCGACTGAAATCAAAGAACGCTATCTAGAAGTGCGTGAAGTTGGCAGTAATGCCGTAATCGCAGTTATAGAAGTACTGTCTCCAAAGAATAAGCGCAAAGGCAAGGGCAGAAACGTTTACGAAGAAAAACGACAAGCCATTCTAATCAGTTCATCTCATCTCATTGAAATCGATTTGCTTCGTGGTGATTCCCCCATGCCGATGCAGGGAGCTGTGGATCTTGCCCACTACCATGTTCTGGTGAGCAGCGCAGAACAACGTCCCCAAGCCACCCTGTATGCTGCCACTGTCTGCGATCCATTGCCCGAGTTTCCAGTACCGTTAAAAACCACTGACGAAGCAGTCTTGGTTAACTTGCAAGCTATTTTTGCAGGAGTGTACGAGCGAGCCAGTTACGACTTACGCATCGATTACTCACAGCCCTTAACATCACCCAGTTTTTCCGAAGCTAACAAAGACTGGATTGCTGAATTGCTTAAATCGGCATGATAGGTGATGCAGCTTCAACCCAAGTTGGGTTCAAAACCCAACGCTAATCGAGTGCTGTTTGCTAAAAGCAACAACCTGGCTATGCAGCTCTAAATTTGAGGCTTTTATCAATCTCCTAACCGCTTGAGCGGTTTTGATTCAATTAGCCTTGCGACTTTGAGTCCAAGGCGGGCTCAAACTATTTGACAATCCATCCCTAATCTGTAAAACTCCCATCCATCGCCCCAACGGCAACCGCCTCCCCCAACAAAGTCTCCAACGCCAAAGACTGCGCCATCGGCATCTGCCCATAGCTAAATACCCAGGGCGCAGTCGTCAGCGACAACTTTTCCAACAAATAGGGACTGCCGTAAACAACCACCGCCTGCAAGTCCCCCGCAAGCATCTCCAAATACTTGCGCGCCAGCTGCACCACAGGCTCACCCCGCCGAAACGGATTATCCCGCACAAATAACTGCACCACCGTCGGTACCCCTGTCCTCGGCTCCTGCGATGACCGACTATCCAACAGCATCAGCTCATACCCCCACCCCATGGGCTCAGTAATCGCAGGAGCCGTCCTCGGCAAAAAATGCCGAGCGCTCAAAACATCATCCACCAAAATCACATTTTGGCCCTGTTCTTTGGGCTTAAACCCAGTTCCCCCCTGCCGACCAGATGCCTGCAAAATAGACTTTGCCAACTCTAGCGTCGACCGCTGCGCCAGCTGTTGTACCTGAGTTACTGGCTCTGCAGGCTCCCAATTATGACAGGACGGCCCGGCCCCTAATGGTCCCGACACCTTATGCTTCGCTCGCCAGATCCGCTCTACCGATGCCCGAATCTGGCTTTCATCCAAACGTCCCACTCGTACCGCTTCACAAATTGCCTGAATGCAACCCTCCACATCCGCAGGCATCATGACCACATCCGCACCGGCTTCTACAGTTAATACCGCTGCTTCATAGGCTCCATAGGTCTTGGTAATTGCCCCCATGATTAACGCATCGGTAACAATTAGCCCATCAAACCCCAGTTCCTGCCGCAATAACCCCGTCAAAATCGGCTTCGACAGTGTAGCCGGATACTGCTTATCCAGAGCACTCAGACAAATATGGGCCGTCATCACCGTATCTACGGGCTTACCTGCCCCAGGGGCAATTGCCCCCTTAAACGGCGCTAGTTCCACCCGATCTAGTCTGTCTAAATCATGGTCAATTACTGGCAAGCTCAGGTGGGAATCAACAGACGTATCCCCATGGCCCGGAAAATGCTTCGCTGTTGTTAGTACCGGATACTCCTGTGCCCCCTGGATAAACGCATGGGTAAGCTGAGTAACAATCTCCGGCGTTTCACCAAAGGCCCGCACATTTATCACCGGATTTGCTGGATTATTATTCACATCCACCACTGGAGCCAGCACCCAGTTCAGACCAATGGCCATGGCTTCACGGGCCGTACATTGACCAAACTGGTAAGCATAGGTTTTTGCTAGTTCTAAATCGGTCCGAGCAATTTCCCCTAGAGCCATCGGTGGTGGAAACCAGATAGCACCGCTAAAGCGTTGCCCCACCCCTTCTTCAATATCCGCTGAGATCAAGAGCGGAATGTCTGCCATTGCCTGCAGTACCTGAGCGCGCAGGGCAACTTCAGCGCCGCTGCCGCCTAGCAGGATTATGCCACCTACGCCCAAATTGGTGATGTAGTGTTCCATCTGAGCATTGGTCGCTTCCCAGGCGGGATATTCGATTTCGTGATCAAACAAATGTCCGGTGGTGCGGACGACGATCATCTGGGCGACGAGTTGCGCTAGGGATAGGCTGTCTGGATCAGGCAGGATAGGCTTTAGCATTACACCAATACCCTATACCTCTTCCTCATCCTCAACCGCACTGGGCACCACAATAGGAATACCATCTTCATCAACGCTGTTACGCTCATGCTGCAGCTGACTCAGCAGATTCAATACCTCAGTGCCTTTTTCAAACGAAACATCTTCTTTGAAAAGAATCTCAGGCGTTCGTCTTAAGCGCATGCGCCGACCCAGCTCTCTCCGCACATAGGGAGTGGCTGCTGCCAACCCTGCCATGGTTTCGGCTTTGGCTTCTTCAGTGCCATAGATGCTGATAAACACCTTGGCATGTTGTAGGTCGCCGGACACATCTACGGCCGTAACGCTGACCATACCGGCTCCTACTCGGTCATCCTTGATGTCTGACATCAGCATCTGACTAATTTCGCGCTTTATCGATGCCGACACTCTTGCCACTCGACGACTTGTTGCCATGGCGTTCTCCTATTGCTAAATGGTGGGCAATAATATCTTGCTGATGCTGCCCAATGGTGGGCAATGCCCACCCGACGTCAAACTTTATGCCAAACCCATCATGGCGCGCAGTGTGAACGTTAAAAACATAAAGCCAGCGACCACAGCACCAATGAGGGCAATGGCTGTGGTGCGATTTTCAAACAGGGGCAGCAGGGGCTTGATGGCGCTGTACAGTACACCAAGGGTAAATGTAATGAAATAGCGCGGATAGCGCGATACGTTGGAAAAAAAGTCTTGCATCGTCTAAATTTAGGCTCGACAGCCGCCTTGAAATTTAAGCAATTTATCTTAATGTCTAAAACCACATCTGAGTTAAAGCATAGTGTTTTAACCTACGGCTAACGTTTTAGATGTGGATGCTGTTATATATCCTACCGTAGGCGCTCGCTTCTCCTGGGAGGGAAATCCTTAAGAGTTTATGGTTCAACTACCTTCGCCACCCATTGCGCTACGTCCATTTTTGAAATGGGCTGGGGGCAAACGACAGTTGGTGCCTGAGCTGCTGAGATATGCTCCTGCTGCCTACGGTCGCTATTATGAACCGTTTATCGGGGGTGGAGCATTATTGCTTACATTGCAACCTGAACAGGCAACGATTAGCGATCGCAACGCCGAACTGATCAACTGCTACCAGGTGGTCAGAGACTCCGTAGACGACTTAATTCAAAACCTGCAGCAGCATCGCAACGAAAAAGACTATTTTTACGAGGTCCGCCGCTGGGACCGTCAAACAGAGTTTGCGGCTAAAACTGCCGCCCAGCGGGCCGCCCGCATTATTTTTCTTAATAAAACTTGTTATAACGGTCTCTTTCGGGTCAACTCCAAGGGCCAGTTCAATGCCCCCTTTGGCCGATACAAAAATCCCACCATTGCCGATGAACCTGTTTTAAGAAACGTCAGCGAGTATTTTAATCGGGCGGATATCACCATTTGTCAAGCCGATTTTGCTGCAGCCGTAACAGGCGCAAGCCAAGACGATTTTGTGTATTTTGACCCCCCCTACGATCCGGTTTCGACCACGGCTTCTTTCACGGGCTATTACCGAAACGGATTTGATCGCACTGAGCAGCAGCGCTTAAAGACTATGGTGGATGACCTGACCAGGCGTAATTGCAAAGTACTACTGAGTAATGCCTATACAGACTTTATTCGGGACCTGTACCAGGACTATCACTGTGTGCGGGTCAGCGCCACTCGAGCCATTAATTCAAATGCCACAAAGCGTGGCAAAGTAGATGAGATTTTAGTGATGAATTATTGATCCAGGATACTGACTAAAACTCGGATGAGATCCTCAACATCATCTGGGACTTGATAGCCGCCAATGTCTTGAGTTATTTGGTTTTAGTTCTTGATCCAACACACCAAAAATCCAAAAGTTGCCCATGGTCACAGCACCGTAATTTGGCATTGCGCAATTACTCCAATAGCCTCAGGGCATTTCTATCGTTAATGCCAAGGGCTTATCCATTAGCCCTTCTTCTATAGAGGTTCAACACATCCTTCCTCAATGCTGGGTTAATCCTGATCATGGAGGGATAAAATGAGCACCGACCTTATATATCAACGGGGACCATGGCAGTCTATCGCTGGCAGCAGTATACCTGCGCCTATGAGGCATATACATCCGAAACAGAGAGCGACGCCCCCCCTTTGCTCTTGATTCATCCCATTGGTGTCGGCCTGGCGGGGAAGTTCTGGCAGCCCTTTGTAGCCCAGTCTGTGGCAAAGTGGCAAGGGCGATCGCTGTATGTACCTGATCTACTGGGTTGTGGGGAGAGCGATCGACCTCGTCGTGCCTACAGTCCTCGGGACTGGGCTGAGCAGCTGCACCACTTTATTACAGACGTTATTCAGCGACCGGTGATTGTGGTGGTGCAGGGGGCGCTTTTACCGGTGGCTCTGGAACTGATGGCTGATAAAACCATGGCGTCATCAGTGGTGGGAGCTGCTCTGTCGGGACCGCCTGCCTGGCGACTGATTACTGAACCGACGCCACCCTGGCGGCAACAGCTCAACTGGTCGCTGTTTGCATCGCCCCTGGGCTGGGGCTTTTATCAATATGCGCGACGTCGCGGCTTTCTGGAATCGTTTTCTAAACGGCAGCTGTTTGATCAGGCAGACGATGTTACGGAGGACTGGCTGGCCATTTTAAATCAGGGGTCGCGGGATATGGCTACTCGCTATGCGGTATTTTCATTTCTGGCTGGGTTTTGGCGGCAAGACTATGGGGCTGCGATCGCAGCTATCCAACAGCCCATTTTGGTGATCATGGGCAAAACCGCTTCCACCATTGACCGTGTCGCTCAGGATACTACCGCAGAGCAGCGGTTGGCGGACTATACCAGCCACTTTCCTAATGCCGATGGTGTCTTTATCCCTGGGCGCAATGTTCTGCCCTATGAGTCAACGGCTGAATTTATCAACGTACTGCTGCCGTTTGTGAATGGGTTATAGCGACCCACTAGAAACTCACGCCGTCAGAGGTGTTATCCTGCCCGTTGCCATCAGTGGTGTCCTCGGTATTGTCTGCTTCGGCAGGAGGTTGGGCTTCGTTGTCAGGAGTCGGGGTGGGAGCCGGGGCGGGAGTCGGTGTCTCAGGCTCTGTCTCTTCTGGGGGAGCTCCATCGGGGCTCTCAGCTGGCTCAGGAGTATTTCTGATATTGTCTACGGCAACGCTGAGGGCATAGTTCAGGGGATTTGAGAATTTGGATGCGATCGCAATTTCATAAAAACCTGTTTGGGTGAGCCGTCCTGACCAGGTGGTTTCCGATGTATCAGACAGCAAAAAAGGCTCTTGCTGAGATGGCACCGGCAAGTAGAGAGACATGAGGATGCTGTCTTTGGGAGCCTGTAAGTTAATGCGTAAGTTTTGCCCCTCTTGTAAGTTGAGGGTGAATACCTGTCCCTGTCCTGGTGCCAGCTGCCCAGTCAGTCGCTGGCTAAAGTTACCAGGGGCAAATTCTATGGGCTTAAGGGTTTTTCCAGCGGTTAAATCCTCTACATTGTCTTGAGCCAGGGCATACCACACCTGGCCAATGGGCTGGTCTAGAATGGCGTCCAGCGGTTCCTGGGGAAAAATCGTAGTAAATTTAGCATCGGTCAGATCATCCAGGGCGCGACTGCTGACATTCCGCTGATTGACCAATCTCCGCCAGCTTTCTCGATCGTCAGCACCGTAGGCCCCAAGACCGCGACGCGCTGGCATACTCAGATGTAACTGCAGTGTATCTAATGCTTCCATCGCCAGGTTATCCCAACGCAGCCGCAGGGGGGCATCCTCAACGGCAGCCGTCAGGGGACGTCCCCTTAGGTTTGCATACTGTTGATAAAAGCGTTGATTCACCCACTGGTTTAACCAGGCTTCGTTAATTCCCAATGATTGACGGCGCTGTGCCAGCTCTTCTTTGCGCACAATTTCATCGGGCGGCAGTCCATTGCCCGTTTCCTCAGGGACGTTGGGGTCAGTTGCCTGTTGCCTGAAGGGCCAGCGGGGGCGCAAGCCAATACCAAATAAAAGTACAAGTAAAAGACTGCTAATGCCTAACACGGCCAGCAACCCAATAAATGCCTGGAAAAGGCTTGCCTTACCATCTTGTCTGGTCGGACTAATGGCTGTGGGGGTGGTCAGTGTGGTGGCTTCAGAGGCCGGAGCCACTACCTGTGTGGCTTCAGTTGCATACACTTCGGCGTCATTGCTGGCCATGGAACCGCCGTTATCATCGGCATACACTGGGGGGATGTCGGGGGGAATGTCGACCACGCTATTCTCCTGCCCCGCGGCATCCTCCTGCAGTGCTTGCATAACGGCGACAGCGGACGGGTAACGCTGGACGGTTGATGGTGCCAGCATCTTTTTAAGGACCTGATTTAACGGCTCGCCCAGGTGAATAAAGCGATTCCAGTTCCAGGCACTCTCATAAATGTCATACAGTTCTTGGGGTTCTTTCCCTGTAGCCAACACCACCAGTGTTGCCGCTAATCCATAGAGATCGCTGGTGGCATCTACCGAGCCTGACTGAAACTGTTCTGGAGGTACATAACCGGCTTTACCAATACGGGTCTTATGGGCCTCAGCTGAAA
>JBCCXQ010000046.1:0-27060 GCA_039191365.1 Cyanobacteria bacterium P01_F01_bin.13
AACATATTTGGCCTGCTGTCAGACCTAGACCAGGCCAATGCCATAGCCGCAAAAATTCGTATAGACTTTCTAAATGCCCCCCACTGTAGCAACTGTCGCGTTTGGCAAATTGCTCGGGATACACTTTTGTAACATACAGCCATTAGAACAACATAATAACTGCCATAATTTCAGATGACAACATTGGATGTACTCACCCCGTAAACCACACATTATTAATCTTACAGACTAAGAACCATAAACTAACCCTTGCAAAGTCGATTTCTCACTGCTAAATTCTAGGGAGTTTTGAATAAGTTTCTTACCGTAAATTGTTACACGTACATACATGTAGTTATGCGGTAACACTTGATGTAGCGGACATGTGGAGATAGACGTTAGTTATTTACGAGCAACGCTATCTCATCGCCTTAAAAAACGATAAAAAAGGATTAAGGAATGTCCAAACCATTTCAGAGAACCTGGTGTTATTCGGGTTTTATGCAATGCTGGAGAGCTGTTGCGATCGCATTTCTCCTATCAGCACAGATTCTGCTGGTTGCAGCTCAACCGGCCCAGGCTAGACCCGCAGAACGGGTTGTCGAAAATCCGCCCAACCTCCGCCAGGAACCTACCCCCTTAAGCACATCCACGAGTACAGCGATATTGGACGAGCAGGCTGAAAAAATATTTGACCTCAACATTGCCTACACCGACGGCCAACTCTACAATCCAGCAACCCAGCGTTACGATAAAGTATATCTGCGCAGCTATGTGGGTACCGATACCAGTCCAGAAAGACCCTATGTAGCCCCAACCATCGAGCTCAATCCGGGGGATACCGCACGTATTAGCCTGCATAACAAGCTGCCTGCTGATTCGACTTGCACTGACTGGCAAGGTGATGTCAATACCCCCCACTGCCTCAATGGCACAAATTTGCATTCCCATGGTCTCTGGATCAGTCCAACCGGCAATAGTGACAATATGCTGCTGTCGATCAATCCCGGCGTCAGCTTTCAATACGAATACAATATTCCACTTGACCATCCGGCAGGCACCTTTTGGTACCATACCCACCGACATGGTTCCACCGCCGTCCAAGTGTCTAGCGGCATGGCGGGTGCTTTAATTGTTCGCGGTGACCGTACCCCTAGCCAAAACAACGGCAAAATCAAAACCGGTGATATCGATACATTGCTAAACGGCGTCAATGGGAAAGCCATGCCCGAGCGTATTTTGCTGCTCCAGCAAATTCAGTATGCCTGCCTTGATAAAAATGGGGCGATCAAAGTACAAAAAGATGGCGATAATATTGTTGCCTGGGTTTGTGGCCCTCGCGACAAGGGGATTATTGAATTCACCGATGCCGCAGAAAAACAGTTTTTTGCTCCCACAGCGTGGTCTGAATCCGGGCACCACACCAGTATTAATGGACAGATTCTTCCCACCTTTAAGGCCAAAGCTGGTGAAATCGAGCGATGGCGAATGATCCATGCGGGGGTGCGGGATACCATCAGCTTGGAGTTTCGCAAACGTAAAGTCAATGCACCCACCATCAGTACAGTATCTGCTGTCGCTGCCGATGACTATATCGAGAAACATTGTTCAGGCGTACCGATTCCGTATCATGTTATTGCCGATGATGGGTTAACTAGAGCTGCAGCTTGGGAAACCGAGCTAACCACCTTGCAACCGGGCTATCGTAGCGATGCACTAGTGGTATTTCCTGAAGCAGGCGATTATTGCGTGATTGACACATCAGCTCCGGCCCCAGGTAGTGTCAGCCGAAATGTGGAGAGTCGCAAACTACTCGGTATTGTTAAAGCAGAGCCTGGAACAACCGTATCTGGTGACATCCATAGCTATGTAACAGAACAATTGGTTGCTGCAGCTGAGCGTACTATGCCTGTATCAATTCAGTCTAAGGTTATTGACGATCTCCAAGATGGACTAAAACTCTCTGCCTTTGTACCTCACCCTGATATTTCAGAGAATGAGGTAACCGGTGCCCAAGAAATGGTTTTCTTTATCGATACAACGGGCAACAAAGCTAAATTTGAAGTTAGCAATGCCACCGGTGCGAACTTTGACCCCAAGCCCTACGATCCTAACCGTGTTGATCGTAGGCTGCCCTTAGGCGGTGTGGATGAATGGACGTTGCAATCGTATTTTGTCGGCCACCCATTCCATATCCATGTAAATCCATTCCAAATTGTTAAAATTCTTGACCCGAATGGTAACGACGTCAGCGGTCTTGATGCCGTGGATGAGGCTAACGGTACAGTGGATCCTCAATACAGGAATCTAAAAGGTGTTTGGAAAGATACCCTCTGGATCAAGGGTCCACCTCCAGGGACTATGCCACCCCAGGGTGTCTACACGGTTATTGTGCGAACTCGCTATGAACGCTATATCGGTGAGTTTGTGCAGCACTGCCATATCCTTGACCATGAGGATCAAGGCATGATGCAAAACATCAGCGTCGTTCTTCCGAGTGGCGTGGACGGCTCCACAGTCAGCTACCACTAACCGTAATTCCTGGGGCAGGTTGTCTATCCGTCCCAGGAATTATGGCTACCAAAAAATTATCCTTTATCCCAACTGTTTAATCTTTGGGCCGATAAAGTGTTCACACAATAAAACCATGGCAATGCCTAAGCTATAGGCAACTAGATCTTTCCAGACAAATGTTGTTCCAATAACTGTTCTGGCTAGTTCGGACGAATCTAATCCTAGAACCTCTACAATTTTAAAGTATTGCAAAACCTCTACGATAAAGGAGAATAGCAAAACACCTGTAGCTGTCGTCACCATTGAATATTTAAAGAATGCTCGGATAAAAGCATAGATAAGAATAACAACAAGAAAATCACCCATATAGGGTCTAACAAAATTATCCTTAACAAAGATGGCAATGTATAGTTCGATGATAAATAAAAGGGCAGACCAGTAAAAATAATAAAGATTAAATCTCATGAGTACACGGCAACCTCAAGAACTCATCTTATGAATACGATGGGTTGCCCTAAGATTCCAGAAACGCCTTCTCAAAAACTATGGATCAGAAGATTATTGGCCTCCTGCCTGCTGCTGGTCAGGGTAGTCGCATTAGTCCACTACCCATGAGCAAAGAGCTTTTTCCTATTGGGTTTCAGGACCTTGCTGGCAAGGGACTCCGACCTAAAGTAGCGTGTCAATATCTGTTGGAGGCTATGGGGCTAGGCGGGGTACAGGAGTCTTTTCTGATTTTGCGTCCGGGAAAGTGGGATATTCCTGCTTATTTGGGGGATGGCTCACAGCTGGGGATGCGGCTGGCCTACCTAACGGTCCACGTTCCTTTTGGGGTACCCTTTAGCCTTAACCAGGCCTATCCCTTTGTCAAGGATGCCATTATCGCCATGGGTTTTCCCGATATCTTGTTTAGCCCAGCGGATGCCTATACCCAACTGATCAACCGTTTGCAGACGACCCAAGCCGATGTGGTGTTGGGTCTTTTTCCCACTGACCAGCCTGGGAAGGTGGGACTGGTGGATTTTGACTCAGCCGGTGTGGTTTCGGGCATCTATGAGAAATCTAACCTTACCCATTTACGCTACATGTGGGCTATTGCCTTGTGGCGGCCCAGTTTTACAGATTTTCTGCATCAGTTTGTTGAGACTAAACTTAGGGCGCTGATTGGGGAAGAATCTCCTATGCTCCTGAAACAAATACCAAACTATACAGAAACCCCCATTGGGGATGTGATTATGGGTGCGATCGCAAACAACCTCCGTGTAGAAGCCATCCCCTTTAAAGACGGTCACTACCTCGACATTGGTACCCCTGAAAACCTGATTAAGGCCGTTTATCATTAGGGCAGATCTTAACTATGTTGGAAAAGATGCCCATTGATTGCACTGCGGTAGAACAGTATCTACACGAACATATTCCGATGTCCAAAGCAATGGATGTGGCAGTGATGTCCATTGATAAAAGGGGCGTAGTTTTATCGGCACCGTTAGCACCTAATATTAACCACCGCAATACAGTGTTTGGTGGCAGCATTTCCACCTTAGCCATTCTCTCTGCCTGGACCTATGTCCACGTACAGTTAAAGATATTGAATATGGCCAGCCGTATTGTTATTCAGAGTAATAGCCTGGACTATATCGCCCCTGCTACAGGAGATTTTCAGGCCCATTGTTTGACCCCTCAGCCAGAAACCTGGCAAGGCTTTATCACGATGCTGTCTAAACGTGGGAAAGGTCGCATAGCCCTCTCATCTGAAATCTATTCAAACGAGATTCTAGTGGGTAAGTTTCAGGGTAAATATGTCGCCCTGAAACCCCAAAAGCTAGACTAAACAGATGCTAACGCTGCATTTAGCGTCTCGCTGGGGCGCATTGCCTGACTCGTCTTTCTCTCATCTGCTAAGTAGTACCCTCCCAAATCTACGGGCTTACCCTGAGCAGCATTGAGTTCATGAACAATTTTCTCCTCATTTTCACTCAGGTACTGGGCCAGTTTAGTGAACTTGGCCTTGAGCTTTAAGTTATCATCCTGCTCAGCTAACGCCTGGGCCCAGTACATGGCCAAATAAAAATGACTGCCGCGATTATCTAACTCATGGACCTTGCGGGAAGGCGCTTTTGAATTTTGCAAATATTGACTGTTAGCTTTGTTTAGCGCCTGTGCCAAAATTAGAGCGTTTTTGTTGTTGGTCTTACGCCCCACATCTTCCAGGGTAACGGCTAAGGCTAAAAATTCACCCAACGAGTCCCACCGCAAATGGCCTTCCTCAACAAATTGTTGTACATGTTTTGGTGCAGATCCGCCAGCACCGGTCTCAAACAGTCCGCCCCCCGCTAGTAGCGGTACGATTGAGAGCATTTTTGCACTGGTACCCAGTTCCAAAATCGGGAAGAGATCGGTGAGATAATCCCGTAATACATTACCCGTGACCGAGATAATATCTTTGCCTGCTTTGATCTGCTCACAGGTAATGCCCATGGCATCTGCAGGGGATAAAATCTGAATGTCTAAGCCTGTGGTGTCATGATTGGTGAGATATTGCCTAACCTTTGCAATCAAATTGCCATCGTGGGCTCGGTTTTGATCCAACCAGAAAATAGCTGGAGCCCCCGTTGCCCTGGCACGAGCGACCGCCAGTTTTACCCAGTCTTGAATAGGAATATCTTTAGTCTGGCACATGCGCCAGATATCGCCTTTTTCTACGCTGTGCTCCATTAGCGTTTGTCCGTTAGCATCGACAACACGCACCAGACCATTGGCAGGAACTTCAAAGGTTTTGTCATGGGAGCCATATTCCTCAGCTTTTTGAGCCATTAGCCCCACGTTGGAGACATTCCCCATGGTGGTCACATCAAATGCTCCATGCGTCTGACAGAACTGGATGCAGGCCTGATACATGGTGGCATAGCATCGATCGGGAATCATAGCTTTAGTATCATGGGGCTGGCCGTCAAGACCCCACATTTTCCCAGAGGTACGAATGGCCGCAGCCATAGAGGCATCGATGATCACATCACTGGGTACGTGAAGGTTGGTAATGCCCTTATCCGAGTTGACCATAGCCAGCCTAGGACGTTTTTTATAAATAGTATCCAGGTCAGCTTTGATAGCTGTACGCTGATCGTCGGGGAGAGCTTGGATTTTGGCATACACGTCCCCCAGACCATTGTTGGGGTTCACACCCAGCTCAGCAAAGGTGTCTGCATATTTTTCAAAGACATCTTTGAAATACACCGTGACCGCATGGCCAAACAAAATCGGGTCAGAGACCTTCATCATGGTTGCTTTGACATGGAGAGAAAGTAAGATATCTTCTCTCTTAGCGCCTTCGATCTCTTTTTCATAGAAGGCACACAGCGCCTTAACACTCATTACAGCAGCATCCAGCACTTCTCCTTCCACCACGGCTATTTTCTCTTTTAAGATCATGGTAGAGCCGTTCTCTTCGATCAGTTCTATCGTGACATCGCCTGCAGTTTCAATCACAACTGACTGTTCGCTGCCGTAAAAATCCCCGCTGTCCATATGGGCAACATGGGATTTAGACTCGGGTGTCCATGCGCCTACTCGATGGGGATGCTTTTGGGCATATTGTTTCACTGCTAAGGCTACCCGTCGATCTGAGTTGCCTTCACGCAGCACAGGATTAACTGCTGAACCTAAAACCTTGGCATACCGAGCTTTAATCTCAGCTTCAGCGGCGTTCTTTGGTTCAGCGGGATAGTCTGGTACGTTATACCCTTTTTCCTGCAGTTCCTTAATAGCGGCGGTAAGCTGTGGGATAGACGCGCTGATATTCGGTAGTTTGATAATATTTGCTTCCGGCTTTTTCGCTAGCGCACCCAATTGAGTTAGGGCATCGGGGAGTTGTTGATCTTCTGTCAGAGATTCTGGAAAATTCGCAATTATTCTCCCGGCTAGAGAAATGTCGCTTGTTTCTATAGCAATATCAGCGGCACTGGTAAATGTCTTGATAATTGGCAGAAAAGAATAGGTAGCTAACGCAGGTGCTTCGTCTGTGAGTGTATAAATAATTTTAGCTTTACCGACCATTTATCCCCTTTCTGCTCTTTGCATACTCTGGCAGTGCTGTTGAGGAGCAGTGATAAAATGCTCTAGGACATGCATACTATCAATACTCCAATCACCACCTTACTTCGAGTAGCTATTCTCGCATCTAGGGCTATATCCGCCAATAGTAGGGGGTGAGTGCTTTGGTAGCAAGCTGATTCAAGGGTTCATTAGGCCCCTACTATTGGCCAGGAACTGTTGTGGGTGGTTCTTTCTAAACTCCAGTTCCTGCTGGCACGGCCATTCGCTGAGGATGTAGGGACTTATCTACTTGAGTGGAGCTATATAAACGATTAAGCGCCTGCATGTAGGCATTTGCTGAAGCTACGACAATGTCTGTATTCGCAGCGTGGCCAGAGTAAATGTGTTGGTTATGGCGAAGACGAATAGTCACCTCACCAATGGCGTCGATACCTGCTGTAACAGACTGGACAGAGTATTCAATCAGGTCGTTGGGAATATCTACCACCCGATTAATAGCTTTATAGACTGCATCGACGGGGCCAGTGCCAATAGCGGCATCCATCAATTCTTCGCCGTTGGGAGTACGAACAGTCACAGTAGCAGTGGGGCGGGCGCTACTGCCACAGGAGACCTGGACCAACTCCAGCCTAAAGTGCTCAGCTACTTGCTGGGTTTCGTCGTTGACAATGGCTTCCAGGTCGCGATCGCTAATTTCTTTTTTCTTATCCGCCAGGTCCTTAAACCGCAGAAATGCCTTATTCAATTCCTGGTCCGATAGCTCATAACCCAATTCCTGCAGCCGAGTGCGGAACGCATTGCGGCCTGAGTGTTTGCCCAAAACGATCAGATTATCGTTAAGGCCAATGGTCTGGGCATCCATGATTTCATAAGTAAGCCGATTCTTCAGCACCCCATCCTGGTGGATGCCGGACTCATGGGCAAAGGCATTGGCACCGACAATGGCCTTATTGGGTTGTACTAGCATGCCGGTAACGCTAGAGATTAAACGCGAAGTCTTGTAAATTTCCTGAGTGTTGATACTAGTCAGGGGGACCTCAGAGTCCGCCTGACGCCCAAAGAAGGGGTTGAAATACTGACGGCGCACATGCATGGCCATCACCAGCTCTTCGAGCGCGGCATTGCCTGCGCGCTCACCAATGCCATTGATGGTGCACTCCAGCTGACGGGCTCCATTTTTAACCGCTTCCAGGAAGTTGGCAACGGCTAGTCCCAAGTCATTGTGCCCGTGCACAGAAATAACTGCCTGGTCTACGTTAGGCACGTTATCCTTGATGCCTTTGATCAGACCACCAAACTCGCTGGGGGTAAGGTAGCCAACGGTGTCGGGGATGTTGATAGTGGTAGCACCAGCTGTGATCGCACGCTCCAGCACCTGATACAAAAACTTAGGTTCTGAGCGCCCCGCATCCTCCGGTGAAAACTCCACATCGTCCGTAAAGCCCTTGGCAAATCGCACCATGTCATCGGTGATGGCCAGCACTTCATCCCGCGACTTCTTGAGCTTATACTTCATGTGGATATCCGACGTCGCAATAAAGGTATGAATGCGACCACTAGCCGCTGGTGCGATCGCCCGAGCAGCAGCTTCAATATCCTGTTTGGTAGCCCGTGCTAACCCACAGATAGTCGGACCACCCGCATTACCCACCTCCTGGGCAATCCGCTGTACCGCCTCAAAATCGCCGGGGCTAGCGTAGGGAAATCCCGCCTCAATGATATCTACCCCCAGTCTGGCCAATTGCCGAGCCACCGCCAGTTTTTCTTCGACATTCATTGTTGCACCAGGGGACTGCTCTCCATCGCGCAATGTGGTGTCAAAAATAAGGACTCGATCGGGCTGTGTACTCATCGCAGGTTACCGCTGTTGTAGAGGTTGTCTAAATGTATGATGGGGCATGCTTCTAAAGCTTAAGCAAAGGCTGCAAAGCATTTTAATCAACTACGTTTCATTGTAGTTGGTAGGTCAGCCGTTATTTCGATTTGTCCATGCACAATGCGGATATCGCAACCGTAGTTGCAATTTGTCCATACACGGATGTGGATATCGCAATTTGTCTGCTAATCTGAATTTACAAGGTAGAAAATCACTACTCAAGGCAACACCTTTGGGTTAAACCTAACCTCTAGGGAAATAATTGGACAGTGTATTGCACATAACCAAGGACATGGACTTACTAGACCTATAGATTAGATGTTCGTCGTGACGTCTTGTGTATTGTTCAATGAGTTAATGATAAGCAGTGTTTCCTGAGAGCTGTCTTGTGTAAAGCAAAGCTTTTTTCCGAGTAACTTTCACTAACCCATGACACGGTGAGGTTACAGCATATTTCAATCGGCACTTTCCTACCCAGGTAGCTATCTAGCAATTTTCATCTATGAGTTTCCCCGCTCAACTTACTGAGTCCGCCACACTCGGTGAGCTTCTACTGGAAGAAGCACAAGTAAGCCCTAATACCCTAGGCCATGAAGTTGTTCAGCAATTTGAGCAGCGGCAGCAGCTGACAGGGGTTTTGGTAATTGAGAATGACACCATTGTCGGTGCTATTTCTCGTCATCAGCTATATCAGGGACTGAGTCAGCCCTACGCCCTCGAAATTTTTCTTAAGCGGCCCATTCGAGTATTTTTAGACCTCAATCCCCATTGCTGTGAGCCACTGATTCTGGATTATAACGAGCGTGTCGACATCGCTACTCAAAAAGGACTGTCACGCCCTTATCAGCATTTGTTTGAACCCATTGTCATCAGGTTTCATCATCCCCAACTGCCTGATTTTCATAATTACTTTCTGCTAGATTTTCACACATTACTATTGGCTAACTCTCAGATACTGGCCTTTGTTAATGAGCAGATGCAGCAACAAAAACATCTGCTTGAAGAAGCACGCAGCAACGCCGAGACCTACTCCCAGCAGTTAGAAGCACAGCAGCTGGAAATCAAATCGCGCAATATCTTACTTGAAAATCAGCAGCAACAATTACTAATTCAGTCCCAAAGAATTCAAACCCTTAATCAGCGATTTATGCAAATCGGTAAGGTTTTATCCAAAGAGGGTAAAAAAGCCTTCCAAGCTACATTTGCTGGAGTTAACGTTATTTGTCAGAACACTGACCAAATTGTTAGCATTGGCCGACTTTTAGAATCAGAACTCGATACTATTCAATCCACGTCTACGTTAATTGAAGACGTTAGCCGTCAGGTACGGCAGCTATCTGTGCAAGCGGCTATAGCCATTCATAAATCTGGACCAGAACTGGCTGGTTTTTCCTATATTGCTGAAGAAATCACTAATCTGGTCAACCAAACTCATGAAGCTGGACGACAGATGAATACCCTGGCCGAGCGATTCCAGTACCGTGTACAAACATTTACCAATTCAGCTCAAGCTGGAACAACAGTTGCCCGCAAACTGATCCTGGAAATCGAACAGGCCGCCATCGCTATAACTGAACTGGAACTACTACTCCAAGACTATGAAACGACCCACCAAAATATCCCTTCCCTAAAACATAGCAATCACCAGGAAATGGAAAGCCTACGGCAAAAACTAGCCTCGGCAGAAGCCAGCCTCTTAGACCTACGTCAGGCTATTAATGCGCAAACCAAAGCTTCAGAAAGCAACCGACTATCTACACTATCCGCCTATGTGCAAAAAGCTGGATAGCATTTACTTCTGTTCGGTCTGATTATGAATGCTCTTACTGCGTCATCGTCACCATATAAGTATCTAAAAAAATTAGGCCAGTCAGCCATCAGCCAAACCTGGCTAGTTCGGGACACTCGTTGCAAAAGTGACGCTCTCCGGATTATCCAAAAAATTGATTTTCACACTGGCAATCTAAGTCTGGTGCAGTATGGTCAGACACTGCTTGGTCACAAAGCTCAAACCCTACAGGCCTTATTTAGGGATGTTGCTTCGACCTATACCATCTATAACTACTTCAGTCAGGATCGATCGTTCTACACAGTACAGTCCTTAGTAAGGGGTAAATCCTTACATCGCTTATGTGCACAAGATATGCCAGTTGGGCTACAAATTGGGCCTCAGCTAGCTCAAGTTCTTTTAGTATTACAGCAGTCTTACAGTTGGGGGTTAGGGAGCTGCTGTCTGCATCCCAGCGACCTAATCCAGCGTCAAATTGATAATTCCTGGGTTTGGACAGGCACTGGTATTTTGAAGACGATTGTTCAGCAGGTTGGTAAACCTAGCCTATCTCTGACAGATCTGTTTCCAAAGGATACCTCAGCCTATTTTGCCCCCGAATTCCTACAGGGCCATTTTGATGTCAGTACCGATCTCTATACGGTAGGCGTTGCTTTTATTCAAACGCTAACCCAGCTACCGTTGAAAGACTTGGTACATGGTAGCGATGGGTACTTTACCATTCGACGCAATTGGTATCGTCAAAGACCTATACCTGATGTGTTGGTGGAAACCCTAAATCGCATGGTCAACCCAAATCAAACCAAGCGCTACTCAAGCATCGTTGAAGTGCTAAGTAATTTAGAAAAGCTACAGCCATAACTCCAAGAATTTTCTCAAAAACAGGGCATGTAACACCAAGATTTCAATTGATGTAAAGACTCAGAACTCCCTAAGCTTTGCTCCTTAGTTGATGGCAACACTAGAATCACCGAACTTTGATGTAGTTTTGGCATTTCTCTACCCGTGAATTCGCTTGATTTTTGCCGAGTTCAAAGTAATTCCTGTGGAGGTGGCAATACTAAACCCATAATGTCGTTGGTAACTGGGTTAATGGTTTCAGATTCTGGAGTACTTTCAAATGGTTCTAATCAGATGACTAATTATCACCAAACTAGCTTGCATGGTGAGCAATCTGAGTTAGAAAAGGTACTGAAGTATCAGAAAGTACTGGCCAAGATTGTCAACAAAATTCGAGCGTCATTACCAATCGAGTCTATTTGTTCTTCCACCTGTCAGGAAGTTAGTCAGCTATTGGATATTGATCGTTTAGCCATCTATCGTTTCCATGAGGATTGGAGCGGTAGCTTCATTAATCGGTACGGGTTTGCCAGACCTCCTTGGAACACCATGCAAGCCTTTGGAGAAGGCACGGTTTGGGAAGATACCCACTTACAAGAAACCAAGGGGGGCCGCTATTGCAAAAATGAATCCTATGCTGTTCCAGATATCTATGCTGAAGGGCATTCTCGCTGTCACATTGATGTTTTAGAGCAATTTCAAATTCGTGCCTATGCACTGACTCCCATTTTTATTGGGCCTCGGCTATGGGGGTTATTTGCAGCCTATCAGCATTCAGAGATGCGGCAGTGGGATCCTATGGAAGTTGAGTTTATAGCTCAGGTGGCAGGCCACTTGGGAGTAGCACTCCAGCATGTCCAGCTACAGATGCAGGCTGAGGCTCAAAATCACCATCTAGCCGAAACAATAAAACGACAGCAGGCTTTGACAGAAGTTGTCAGTAACATCCGCGCTGCTGTAAGTATGGATGTGGTCTTCCAAACGGCTTGTCGTGAGCTATGCCAGCTACTCGATCTAGAGCGAGCGGCCATCTATAAATTTAATCCTGATTGGAGCGGTGCTTTCATCAGCCAGCACAGTCAGCTCGATAGCCGCTGGGAAAGTAGTCATAACTTTGGCTCAGAGACCTTTTGGGAAGATACCCATCTACAGGACACCAAGGGAGGACGCTATCGCAACAACGACCGCATTGCCGTCAATGACATTTACGAGATGGGATATTCTCGCTGTCATTTAGAAGTCCTTGAGCAGTTCAAAATTCGTGCCTACAGCATTGCACCGATTTTTGTTGGTCGTCAGCTATGGGGCTTGGCAGCCGCCTATCAGCATTCCAGTACCCGTGATTGGGCCGAGTATGAAGTAGACTTCTTAGCCCAGGTCGCTGCCCAGCTTGGGGTTGCCATTCAACAGTCAGAGACTGTAGCAGAATCGGAGCGACGTACCATTGCTCTCCAAAATTCTATGGCCCGTCAACGGACCTTGACAGAAGTAGTTGGAAAAATTCGGTCATCCCTGGATACGGATTTGATTTTGCAAACAACCTGTCAAGAAGTGTGCGATTTGCTGAAGGTAGAGCGGGTGGGGGTGTTTCGATTCAATGAGGATTGGAGTGGTGAATTTGTAAGCCACTTTGGTATTCACGACGATTTAGGGACCCCTTGGGGGCACAACAGCACCACCTTTGGCAAAAAGCTAGTCTGGGAAGATACCCATCTGCAAGATACTAAAGGAGGCCGTTATCGTAACAATGAAACATTTGCTGTTTCAGATATCTATCAGGCTGGTCACACTCGCTGTCATCTGGATATTTTGGAACAGTTTAAGATTCGTGCCTATGCTCTAGCTCCCATCTTTGTGGGTAGTCGTCTATGGGGACTGTTGGCAGCGTATCAACACTCTTCAACCCGCCAGTGGAATGATGTCGAAGTAGAATTTCTTGCCCAGGTAGCGACTCAGCTTGGGGTCGCCATCAAAAGCGCTGAACTGCTTTCAGAAACCCAAACCCGTGCCGAAGCACAGCGTCATTCGGCAGAACAGCGCCAAATTTTATTCGACGTAGTCGTTAAAATCAGGGACTCTCTCGAACTTCAAACTATTTTATCCACTGCATCCCAGGAAGTTCGTCGTTCCCTTGGGGCCGATCGAGTGGCCGTTTTTAGCTTTGATCCAGAATCTGATTTTTGTCGAGGCGAGTTTGTCGCTGAAGATGTTGTTCCATTTTTACAATCAGCTATGGATGAGACAGTGGAGGACAAACACTTTGGTCGCAACCACGCTGCTGCCTACGCCCAGGGAAAGCTGCAGGTCCTGTCAGATGTTCAAACATCACAGTTGGCCGATTGCTATGGCGACTTGTTAAATCGTTTCCAGGTAAGGGCTCATATTGTGGCTCCCCTGATGACTGGCGATCGACTGTTGGGATTACTGTGCGTTCATCAGTGTAGTCAGCCAAGAAATTGGAGTGATGCCGATGTATCCTTCGTATCTCAAGTGGCGGCTCAGCTAAGCGTCGCACTGCAGCAGGTAGAACTGCTCACTCAAACCAAAAATAAAACAGATCAGTTAGCCTCTACCATCACTGATTTGCAAAATGCCCAGCTCCGCATTATTCAATCGGAAAAAATGGCTAGTTTGGGACAGCTAGTGGCAGGCATTGCCCATGAGATTAATAATCCGGTGAGTTTTATTCAGGGCAACATCGATCATGCTGAGGAGTATGTTCAAGACCTGCTAAAGCTGGTGAAGTTCTATGGGCGCTGTGTTGAAGAGCCATCTACAGAGCTGCAAGAGGCCCTAAAACGGCTAGATTTAGACTTTATGGCTGAAGATTTTCCAAAGCTATTGGTGTCCATGAAACTGGGTACGGAACGCATCAGCGAGTTTGTTAACTCCCTACGAAATTTCTCTCGTTTAGATGAGTCACAGCATAAGGTTGCCGATTTGCATGAAGGGATTGAAAGTGCCCTAATCATTCTCCAAAATCGATTGGATGCCTCAAAGCGTCATCCAGCTATCCAGGTGATTAAGGATTATGATGATTTGCCAATGGTCAGCTGCTATCCAGGCCAGATGAATCAGGTATTTATGAATTTACTCTCTACTTTGATTGATGAGTTGCTTGATTATGATCGCCTGCGACCGTTGGACGATATTCTTGGTAATCCCAGTCTTATTAGGGTTTCGACACAACTTAAGAATAACCGTTGGGTGTCCATTCATTTGTCTAACAACGGTCCCGGTATGACCGAAGAGGCCAGATTGAGTCTGTTTGACTCGCCATTAGTGGATAGTACAGTGGGACGTACAAGTCGATTGGGATTGCCCATTAGCTATCAGATTGTGACTGAAAAGCACAATGGCAAACTATACTGCTCATCGGCTCCTGGAAAAGGCACTGGATTTGTCATTGAAATCCCAATTCAACAACAGATTCAGCCATATGGAGAGACTGAGGTACCTGGGTAAGAACAATCTTGTTGAGCCAGTGGGAGACTTTGCAAAATATAAGTCTCCTAACATCAATGCTAAACCACGTCCAAGTTGAAACCTGTAGTTTCCCCTACGGAAAAACTCCAGTTCTGGACGTGGACAAGGTTTATATATTCCCTCAGGCTCAGCTCAACGTGAACATTTTATTAACATTCGGTCAATGGCTTCGAGCATGGCGTCTGGCTGATCGATCCAGACAAAGTGGCTGCTCTGTGCTGGCAAACTCAGGCTTTGGGTCGATAGCCTCATGAGATTATGGTGCATCTTGCTCCACAGGTTATCAGCACTTTCTAGGGGTAAAGGTTTTAGTAGCGGTGTTGGGGTAAAGAAGTGGCTGGCCTTGATATTAATCACTGGCAGAGAGCCTAAATTTTCTGTGGTGCTGAGCTGTTCATTACTGGTGTGTAAGCTGAACATTTCGCGGGCCATGGTAAACCAATGTTTAGGACGCACAAAGGACCGTAAAACAGGGGCCAGCTGCTCTGCGCGATAATATCTAAGCTTAGGGCTAATGATTTGAAATAGTCCTAACTGTTGCAGAATCCGAATAAAGCCTAAGGTAGACCCCACGACTGACATTAAAAAGCCTGCGGTAAAAATAGCTTTGACCAACTGTAGACTGACAGGTAGCCTGGCCATGCCGTCTTCGTGGAGACCATCGGTCAGAATTAACCCGGCCACCTTGTCGGGATACGTATGGGCATAGAGTCGCATGGTGTAGCTACCTAAGGAGTCTCCCACCAGAATATAGGGTGGTGGAACATTTGCCTGACGCATTAATGCCTCAAACTCTTGCATCATCTCGCCACTATTACGCGGATTAGGACTATTGGAGCTCCAGCCATAACCAGCTCGATCATAGATACAGACATGGGCAAACTCAGCGATTTCATCAATTAACAGATAGCCTTCCAATCCTCCCAAGCTATGGTCTAAAACCACTGTTGGCTGGTCAATACGTGGTCGCCCTCGACGATAGAGATGAAGCTTACAGTCGCCAATATCATAAATCTCCCCCGGTGGCGGCGTTTGATCTTCTTGGCGGCAGCACCAGATTTGGTAAGCCGTTGTGCAGATAAAGATAAGATTGCGTAGCCACATAGGTTATGGGAGAAAATTGCTAGCATCAAAACCGACACTACTTTACCCAAGAGCTGCATGCTAACGCCAAATCTCATTTCCCGACAGGGCGAAATTGTCGAGGTGTTTTTACGCCACGGTTGGGACTATATGCGGCGTTTGCTTTTGGGTAAAGCCCCGGAAGAACCGGATATTCCACCGCCTGCCGTGGTGCGAAATATCTTAACGGATTTAGGGCCGGTATACATTAAGTTTGGACAGCTATTAAGTACTCGTCCGGACCTATTGCCACCCGCTTATATTGAGGCGTTAAGCGCGCTGCAGTCGACGGTGCCACCGGTGGATGCAGTGACAATTCAGGCGTTTTTGAGACAGCATCTCAACCCAGATGAGGTGTTTGCCAACGTGGACTATGGTGCGATCGCATCTGGCTCCATCGGTCAGGTCCATCGGGCTGTCTTGAAAAATGGCCAACCCGTTGCCCTCAAAATTCAGCGACCAGGTATTGAGATTCAGGTGCGACGCGACATGGCCCTGATTCGAGATATTGCCAAGCTAGTGGCTAGCACCCAGTTTGGTCAGCGCTATAACGTAGTCGCCCTGGCCGAGGAGTTTAGTGCCGCCCTCAAAGCCGAGTTGGACTTTACCACTGAGGCCACCTACACCGACCAGCTGCGCCAAAATCTAGCCCAGAGCCGTTGGCTGGCCACTAATGAGTTGGTAATTCCTGAAATCATTTGGTCCCTAACCCAACCCAAAGTACTGGTAATGCAGTGGTTAGAGGGTGAGCCCATCCTATCTGCGGCTATTAGTACGCAAGCAGAAACACGTAACGCCCTTAGTAGCCTGCTCTTCCGATCATTTTTTCAACAATACTTTATCGATGGCTTTTTCCATGCTGACCCCCATCCCGGCAATATTTTTTACCTCAGTGATGGCCGAGTAGCGCTGCTGGACTGCGGCATGATGGGCCGATTAGATCCCCAGACGCGGACTACTTTAACAGAAATGGTGCTAGCCATTGTCAGTTCTGATGCCCAGCGCTGTGCCCAGCTGACGCTGCAACTGGCAGAGCCGCTCCAGGCTGTGGACCTGGCTAAGCTGGAACATGATTACAGTCGGCTACTATCCCGCTACTATGGCTTGGCCCTCAAAAACTTCAACACAGCGGTGGCGTTTGCTGAAGTCTTAGAAGCTGGGACCCGTAACCATCTGCGCTGGCCCGCCAACATTGGCCTATTTGCCAAATCCCTGGCAAACCTGGAAGGGGTAGCCCGTCAGTTTAACCCCCAGATTAATCTGATTGCGGAGATTCGTCCCCTGATGGTGGACCTGTTTCGCCAACAGTTAATTGGCGATGACCCCCTCCAGACATTACTGCGAACGGGGCTGGAGTTTCGCAACCTCTCGCTCTCGGCACCAAGGCAGTTTGGGTTTCTGCTAGATCGCCTCAGTGAGGAAACCCTAACCTGGAATGTTAATATTAAGAACCTTTCCAGTCTGCAGCAGAGTATCGAACAAGCGGCTAATCGACGTTCTTTTAGTACAGTCGTTGCCGCATTGATTATCGGAGCAGCCATTGTCTCAAGCAACCAGACCAATACCCAGCTGCAATGGTTGAGTACTAGCCTATTTGCTGCGGCTACCCTGTTGGGTATCTGGTTAATTATTAGTATCCTGCGCTCAGGCCGCTGGCGCTAGCTAGATAATTTGCTACCACAATAAAGGGTGTCTAAGGCTACATTGGTTACACGTAGGGCATTTACTCAGGGTATTTCTGGCTAGAAACTATCCCTCACGCCAGATATTTGTCCCTAGCGACCTTGGCTTAAGATTTTCTTTAAGCATATTCTAGATCTAGGCATAGATACGTAAACATGCGCTTTACGGTTCCTGCCATTTTTTACCGATTGTTTTTTTACAACACACACACGTGACCGTTCTCATTTTTGACTTTGACGGTACGATCGCTGACACATTAGATACGATCGTCACTATTACCAATCGTTTAGCTGCCCATTATGGCTATCCTCAAACAACGCCAGAACGGTTGAAATATCTACGCACACTCAGTACAGGGGAGCTGTTGGCTCAGTCTCATGTGCCGCTATTTCAGGTGCCCTTTCTCATGCGGCGAGTGCGACGGGAGCTGCGTCACGATGTGGATTCTATTCAAACCTTTCAGCATCTGGGAGAGGTGTTATGCACTCTGGCAAATGATGGTCATAGTATTTTGATTGCCAGTTCAAATGCGCCCTCGACTATTCATCCGTTTCTCAATCGTCACGGTCTGAACAAGATATTTAGCGCAGTTTATGGCAACATTGGCCTGTTGGGTAAAGCCCGTAGCCTGCGGCGGATTATGCGTCGTCGCCGATTGCTGCCTGAGGAAATCCTCTATATTGGGGATGAAACCCGCGATATAGAAGCCGCCCGCTGCCAGGGGTTAGCCGTGGCAGCGGTGAGTTGGGGATTTAGCGATCGCACCGCCCTTGAAGCCCAGGGACCCACATTTCTAGTGGACACGCCAGAACAGCTCTACCAGGCTGTTGGAGAGTTCCATAGAAGCCAGCAACAGCGCCGGTCGTCAGTTTTTATTGGCTCCACGCTGGATGAGACAGTAGAAACTCCATCATACGTACCCCACGCAGTTGATTAGACAGGGGTAAATGGCCAATGGGGGCTGATACATCCCAAACAAACTCGCCAGGATAACGAGTCCAAATATTACCTGACTTCCACGCTAGCTTTTCCCACAGTCGGTTCCAGTTTTGGTTGAGTCCCAGCCATAGCTCCCGCTGCTTCGAAAAACCAAATCGGTCCTCTGAATACACTCGCCACAGCTGATCAATGGTGAGCAGGTCGACCACTGGAAAACTATCGACTTCCGTAAAATAAACCCATTTACGTTGAACTGCCGCTGGCCCCGCCAGTTCACAGAGCTTCTGCAGAGTCAATCGGTCGGCTTCTTCAAATTCTTGGGCAATCAACAGAGTCTGTAATAGTTGATAATCAATTTTCCGGTCAGACATTAAGGGAACAACCCCGTTGGGAAGAATGTCAGCTAAAAACGTTTGGGCCGTAATCGACTCACTCGTGCTCAGCAACTGATACGCCTTCCCAGCAGCAACCGATGGGACATCAGCGGTCTTTAGGAAATTGATTAGAACATCAATACCGGGTTCGCCAGTACTGGCTAATTCTGTAACGGCGCTCAGCTGGCGTTTTAAGTTGTTAGAGAGAAGCTGTTCAGCAAGCTTAGACGTTTTATCAGGGTCTAATGGAATAGCTCTTGAAGAATCCGCAGATACGTTACTCATGTTGGGGCGTTTACAAAAGCCAAATGCTGGCGTTATTTAAAACATTGTTTAGTAATCAGCCAAACCTCAGGCTACCGTACAAGGTCTGAGCAATACAAGATAACAGTTGCTAATTAGGCATTAAGACCCACTACGAGCCACTTAAGCCTAGGTATCAACCTAAGCCGGGAAATATTGGTTAGGAATGAATCTAGAATATAGGAATAAGAATATAGCAGTGTCCTGACTTTTAGCTCCTATATTCTAAATTCATTCCTTATAAAAACGCCGCGTATTAGGATTAGTGGCTTCATTCGCTTACAGACAGATAGTTCAAGCCACCTATCAATAGCCGAGCGCATCCCATAGGAACTCCAAATCCCTATTGAGATTATTTGGACTCATCAGAACTGGCTGGTCGATAGCCATTTTCAAAGGCATAGCGAATCAGCTGGGAGCGATTTTCCAAAGATAGTTTGCTCAAAATATTGCTCAGATGAGTCTGAACCGTTCTGGGGCTAATAAACAGGTGCTCACCGATTTGCTTATTGGTAAAACCTTGAATAACTTCCCAGAATACCTTCTCTTCAGCAGGAGTCAGGGGAAGCGGCTCCGGCGGCGGCGGTTGAGCTGACTCAGGGGCTGGCATTGTCTGAACCAGACGGATAATTTCTGCATGCATCCGCCGGGACCTTTCCAGCTGAGCGTCAATTTTAGCAATCAGCTCCTTAGGATGAAACGGTTTTACAATGTAGTCATCAGCCCCTTTGGAATGGCCCTGAATGCGATCATCCAGTTCACCACGCCCTGACAGGAAGATAAAGGGAACCAGCTGACCCGATCTGATTTCTCTAAGTTTGGTACAAAACTCATAACCATCCATCTCAGGCATCATCACGTCTGAGACCACTAAATCCGGCTGATCTTGCTCAAACAGGGCTAATCCTTCAGTACCGGAGGACGCATGGCTAACCTGAAAACCACGTTCCCGCAGATAGCGGGTCAGCGCGGCCCGCAATGTAACGTCATCATCAACGATGAGGATTTTTTTCATCCTAACTTCAGCTGCCTCAGAACACTTGCTAGATAGTCAACCTGAACTTTTACAGTCTTATCCTAATTAATTTAATTTTATCAATCCTACAGCTAAGAAACCGAGAATCAAACGTTCTATATAACGGATGCATAATATCTCAGGGTTTAATCTTGGGACCATTAATAATGAACAGACGCGTGAAAGGCTGATTGGACAAATCATGTACTAACGTTGCCAATTTAAAGGGATGAAGCGCTCTGAAAAGGTTATTCATATAAGAATTTTTCCAGATTCAGTTACGCAAGAGATCAGCAATGCCAGTGTATTTATTACGCCCAAATAATGTCCAAGTAATTCAAAAAGTGTGCTTTTAGTCGCAGATTCTGTCTCAAAATTAAGATTTTCTAAGCATGGCAAAAAAATTGTACTACCCTATTCAAGCACTGTGATGGTTTCTAGATTGGAATCGGATTCCTACGACCCTATTGTTCCTTTATTCATGGTTGGCTGGTACAGTGTCGACACCACTACGAAACTTGGGTATAAAGCAGGGTATGGCTTGGCTAGATTGGCAGAGCGAGAACTAATGCTGTAGGCGAAGCATAGGTAAGAGGAAGCAACATGGGTGAGTCTGAGAGCCAGGGCAGGAATGATCCACTATTGCAGTCGCTGGATGATGACTTTCAGGCACTGCAGCGGCATTTTGCCGATCAGCTGGCTCAGGATATTGAGTATCTACAGACTGAAAAACAGCGCTTGCTCAGTGATCTAGAGGCGTTACGGGTGGAGTATGACCAGCTTTATATTGACTACCAGTCCCTAAAAAATGAATCCAATGCCACCCTATCTAAGCAACAACTCGCCCAACAAAATGCCTGGGCTAAGCGTCTGGCTCAGGTACTTGCCCAAAATTTGAGAGACGATCTGCACGCCTATGTGACTAACTCGGTTGAGCTACCGACACCGACTCAGGATTGGCTCTATTCGCTGGATGATACCCTCAATCGCAGTGTCAAAGCATTACAGCACGATCTAAGCAGCTATCAAAGTGCGATCGCTCAGCAGCTGACCCGAATGCAAACCATGGAGCAGCAGGGGGAGGTCATCCTTAAAAACTTAGTAGACCGTCTCAGTAACCAACTGAGCGAACAGTTACTGCAAGGGTCACCTCGGACGACACTTCCCAATGCCCTTGATAATCGTCCATTGAGAGATGGCGCTGCTGTGGTCGGCGGTCATACCTATGTAGAACAACCGCGTCCCGATCAAGTGGCAGGGGCTACTCGTCGGGTAGTGCCCCCCTACGGTGGGCAAACGATAAAGCCGACGTTAGTCAACACAGTCAAGCCCAGTCGAGAAAGGACCTTGAAAAAAGGCATGGTGCTGTCTGGAATTGCCACCCTCGGCTTCAGTGCAATTACGCTAATAGCAGGTGGGCTGAGTCTAGGGGGTAATCTTTTAGGCCTAACGTTGGTTGGCCTCAGTAACGTTAGCTTCTTTAAGGCCAATACTCTGCTGTGGTTGCAGCTAGTGGTACTGATACCAATTTTGACGTTGTTAGCTCCCCAGCTATACCGTCCGGTATGGCGAGATGTCGGACAGTCACTGCGCTCAGCATCTCGCCTCTTTGCCTTAATTGGTGGAGCGGTCTTTTACTTTTTTGCTCAGGTTTTACTATTTCAGGCAGCCGGTACCCTTGGCCCTGCTACTGCTGCACCACTGCTATTTGCCTATCCACTAGTCGCTGTACCTTTGCTGTGGTGGCTGAGTGGTGATCGCCCTAACTTGTTAAGGGGCGTGGTGATGTTGGCCATTGCTATGGGAGTAGTGTTAATTTTACGGCCCATGGCCATTAATAGCGCTAGTGTTGCCCTGTTATCGGCTATGGCATTTGCCTTATATGTAGTCACCAATAGTCTCAGCCCTCAGAACCATCCTGTATCAGCTGGGATTATTCAGTACTGCATTATGGCTATCCTGAGCAGTATTATTCTGTTGATTCGTCCCCTAGGAGTGACGCAAGAACTTACAAGTCAGTTTGTCCTAGGTGGGTTAGGGTTAGGATTATTGGCCAGCATCAGTAACGTTTTCTACTACACAGGGCTACGATTGGTGGGCGGTTTACGTACAGCCTTAGTGGCGGCTGCAACGCCACTAATAACGACTTTACTAGCCGTAGTTTTATTAACGAGTCAACCCAATATTCAAATGATCCAGTGGCCTGGCATCGTTCTTATTACGCTGGGAGGCATGACACTAGCCCTTGATCGGCTAAACCGACAACAACAACCTCTTTAGCATTCTAAGTAGGGATACTTAATTATTTGTAAGACCTAGCAAATGATTAGAATGTAGGAGTCAGGAGGTAGAAGGCTTCTATATTCTGACTCCTACATTCTCAAATAATTAAAACGGAGAGAGAGGGATTCGAACCCTCGAATGAGTCACCCCATTACAGCATTTCCAGTGCTGCGCCTTCGACCACTCGGCCATCTCTCCAGGGATATTTTGGCTAGAAGATTGATACTAATGAATAAACCTTCATAGCCCAAATATCCTAACAGAAAGTGGTACGTATTTCATGGGACCATTGCATAGCACCGCTGCTTTTTTACCCCGGTTCTATGACCCAAACTCACACTATTAAAATCCACCATCGTCAAAAAGCCTGTCATTACACAGCGCGGGTGCCAGATGATCGCTATATCCTGCAAACGGCAGAGAACCAGGGGGCCGATTTACCCTTTGCTTGTCGGAACGGTGCTTGTACAACCTGTGCCGTGCGTATCCTTTCTGGTGAAGTTGACCAGCCCGAGGCCATGGGACTATCTCCGGAACTTCGAAAGCGCGGCTATGCTCTATTGTGCGTTAGCTATCCCCGCACTGACCTGGATGTGGAAACTCAGGACGAAGACGAGGTTTATGAGCAGCAGTTTGGTCGCTACTTCGGCAAGGGGAAAGTACGATTTGGATTGCCTTTGGATGAGGATTAGACGTGAGATGTTAGGGTGGGCAATGCCCACTGTTTGGTGATTTAAATGAGCACAACGCCTACCCCTGAAGACTTACAGCGTTTCCTTGATATCGCCACAGAAGCAGCCATGGCTGGAGGAGCCATTTTGCAAAATTATTGGGGAAATCTATCCTCAATTCAGGAAAAAGGCCGTTCCGGCGATCTTGTTACCGAAGCAGACCGTGCATCTGAAGTGGCCGTGCTAGCCGTCATCAAACGTCATTTTCCTGATCATGCCATTTTGGCAGAAGAATCAGGTCAACTGGGGCAAATTGATAGCCCTATGCTGTGGGCGATTGATCCGTTAGACGGCACTACAAACTATGCCCATCAGTATCCACTCTGTGCAGTTTCCATTGGCTTACTGGTGGCCGGGGCACCGATGGTTGGAGTGGTGTATAACCCTATTTTGGAAGATCTCTACTGCGCAGCTAAGGGGCTGGGAACCACCCACAATCGACGCCCTATTCAAGTATCGACCACAGCAAAACTAGCTGATAGTTTATTAGTGACCGGATTTGCTTACGATCGCCGGGAAACTATTGACAATAATTACGCTGAATTTTGTCACCTGACCCATTTAACCCAGGGAGTGCGACGGGGGGGCTCAGCCTCTATTGATTTGGCCCATGTGGCCTCGGGTTGTTTAGACGGCTACTGGGAGCGGGGGCTATCTCCTTGGGACCTGGCTGCAGGTGTGGTCCTTGTGGAAGAAGCAGGCGGCCAGGTCAGTGCTTACGATGGGGGGCCATTTGACATTAATTCTGGCAAACTAGTTGCCACTAATGGGCCGTTGCACCCTTCCATAGTGCGGGAATTAGGTCAGGTGAAACCCTTGCCCCAGTTCAAGCCTATGTAGTATCTCTGAAAACGTTATGTCTCTAAGACACAATCTGTACTTATTTAGCGTCAATACCATTACAGGTATTAGATAATAATACGGATAAACTAGATTAAGTTGTCACAAACCGCGATCGCAAATATGCAGGTTAACCGAGGGCTATTCAAGCTGGATTTAGTGGATCATCATGCCATTCTTGGGGTGCCCCTGGATGCTGATGCAAAACAAGTCAGAAAGCGTTATCTAAAGATTGCGCGTAAGCTACATCCTGATAGTTTGCGAAGTGCCACTGATGAACAAAAGCAGCAGGCTAGCGAGTTGCTCTCTAAGCTGGTGAATCCAGCCTACGAGGTCCTCAGCCAGGAAAAGGCCTCAGTTGAGCACAAGGTCAGTTTGAAGCTGAAGGGTGAGCAGCTGCAAAAAACGCCTGCATTACTCTCGCTGTCTACGGCGGAATCCAAAAAAGTCGCCAACAGTAACAACGTTGATTACGCCTACTCCACCGCGCTAAAGACACTGATACTTGAGCAATATGAATCCTTAGATACGGCTATTGATGCGATTGGTGAAATTAGTGAACTCAACGCCGTTTATGTGATGCGTCAGGGAGGAGCCCCACCGTCTGGTGAGACGGTAACGGCTCCAGAGACAGATGGGCCAGGGGACCAGCCAGAAGAATCCACCACCGTCAGAGTTAAGTCCTCCAGTGAGCGGCGAGCAGAATTAATCAAAAGCTTTATCAACCGGGCCAAGGAGTTTGAATATAAGGGAAATTTCTCACGGGCCATCGTAGAACTGCGGGAAGCGGTTAAAGCCCATCCTCAAAATCCGATATGCCATGCCGAGCTAGGACGCATGTATATGCGTAGTAAACAGCTTAAGATGGCAGGCATTCACACCAAGCGAGCCCTGGAGATTGATCCCGATAACCAGACAGCTGCTGAGGTGAAACGCAAGCTGGATAGCTATGCTAAGCGTATGTCGAAAGAGGTCCCGACGGCTCAGGTGTCTAGTCGCTCTACAGGCAATACTACAGGCAAATCCGGTGGCATTTTTAATGGTTTATTTGGGGGTCGTAAACGCAAGTAGTTTGGATGGCTAGTCTGTGATTGCAGCGAGGCTTTAAGCTGGTATAGCACTAGCAGCCAGTACAGCTATGACCTACCAACCCCCAACGGGTGGACGCGATCTCTTCCCGGTAGATGTGGCGCAAAAGCGCTGGATTGAAGATCGTATTGAGGCCGTTTTTCAACGGTGGAGCTATCAACGAATTATTACCTCCACTGTTGAAAGCATGGATACACTGATGGCGGGTGGCGCGATTCGACAGTCCGAGGTAATTGAACTGAATGGTCGAGGTGAACGCTTGGGGTTACGTCCTGAGCTGACGGCATCCATTGCTCGGGCCGCAGTGACCCGAATTAGCCATTATCCTCAGCGGCTTTACTACCATGCCAACGTTTTTCGACGATCATCTACGGGCAGCCAGGGCGGCCAGCAGGAGTCTTATCAGGCAGGTGTAGAGCTATTAGGAGCTAGCGGTTCTCTAGCAGATGCCGAGGTCATATTGATTATGGCGGACTGTCTCAATGCCTTGGGGTTAGAAAACTGGCATTTGCTGCTAAGTGAAGCTAGTTTGACAGGTTCCTTACTAGCACCGTTTCCAGCTGGAGTGAGGGAACAGGTCAAAGTTGCGATCGCAAACCTAGACCGCGTTAACCTAGAAACCCTGCCCCTCTCCGATACATTACGTGAGCTGGCCCTCAACATCATGGACTTGCGAGGAGAGCCCCGCGCAGTCCTCACCCAGGTTAGCCAGATGGCTCTGAATGAGCAACAACAGCAGAGCGTTGGCGCACTTAAAAACCTGATCGATCTGTTGGAGAGCACATTTACTGAAAATGCCCCTGAACTAGTGCTCGACCTCAGCCTTATGCAAACGTTTGAATATTACACAGGCGTGGTGTTTGAAGCAGTAGTTCGCACCGAACATACCTGTGAAGTTGTCGGGCAAGGTGGCCGCTATGATAACTTGCTTAGCCTCTTCCATCCCGAACACAAGTCCTATCCAGGCGTTGGCTTTGTTCTCAATGGTGAAACTTTACAGCAGATACTGCAGCCCCACTTACCCAAAGCAGTAGCCGATAGCAAGTGGCTGGTGGTGCCCACCACAGCGGCGGCGGCGGCGGCGGCGATTGCCCATGCTCAAACCCTGCGGCAGGCAGATACACTAACTCGCGTGGAACTGAGCCTCAATCCGTCCCTATCGGAGGAAACGCTACGGCAATTTGCCCACGAACGTAAAATTGCCAAAATTGCCTGGGTCTCAGAACAGGATGATGTGAAAGTAGAAAGTTTAACTTACTAGTAGCAGTATCAAATCACCACAAAGTCCCCTTACCCGGCCCAATCGCCCTTTAAGATAAACAAATGTAACCATTTATCCGTATATTTTTTGAGTTTTCACCCTGAAAAATATACGTTTTAACGAACATTAATTCTAAGGAGCGCCGTGGCCCACTCTATTGTTACCGACGTTTGTGAAGGCGTGGCTGATTGTGTTGATGCCTGCCCTGTGGCCTGTATTCATGGGGGTCCCAAGAAAAATAAGAAAGGGACTGACTGGTACTGGATCGACTTTGATGTCTGCATTGATTGCGGAATTTTTGAGGACCTAGAGCCTGCTCTTGGTCATATGCCACCAGAGCAGCGTCTCATGATGGATGTGGGGTGTGGGACTGGTGTTCGGTCTATGGCAATAGCCAAAGCGCTCAAAGTCTCGAAGCTCACTCTGGTCGATCGCCAGAATTCCTGTCATGTAAAGTCCGCAAGTGGTATTTCTTTGGATTTCCAAGTTGCCAATGTGGAGTCGTCTGACTTTGCAGAGCGCTTTAGTTGTTCGCAAACCATCGTCACGTGCATTTCAGCATTTCATGAGTTTGACCCAATTGCCGCACTCAACCACCTAATGCCAATTTTGATCTATGGTGGATTGTTGATCGTTATTGATTACAATGAGGTCGGCTGGCAGTACGCAGATCGGGCGGTCGGTACGGCTGAGGGTCCGGGTCTTGAGCATCACCTGAACGATAAACATCAATTGCTCAGGACCGGTCTGGGCACCGATGCAGGAATCAAAAGGTTTTGGATGTCAGACGTTGATCCAAACTTGCCGGGGAAGCTGGATATCCAGGATATGGGCGGTATCTATATGGTCATGTACCAAGCTCGCAATTGGGGTGAGGTCAAGG
>JBCCXQ010000047.1:0-26248 GCA_039191365.1 Cyanobacteria bacterium P01_F01_bin.13
GCTTTAGATGCCCAGTACGACAATATTTTACCGAATAGTTGGGTAGTGGTTAACCATCCCAATCGACGTGTCATTAGCCGTGTCGAAAGTGTTAGCACCATATCCAAAGCCGAGTATGGCATTACGGGTAAAGTGACCCAGCTTACGTTGCAAAAACCATGGCTAGACGAGAATGATCAATCACTATCCGTTTTTCGCGGAACCACGATTCACGCCCAGAGTGAGCCACTCACCCCAGCGGACAAGATCCTTGAGCCGGAGCGGCACGCTATTGGTGGCGAAGATCCTGACTCAGAAGGACCTTTTGAAATTGAGCTGGCAGGACTTTACAGCGGGTTAAAGCCTGGGCGCTGGTTAATTGTCTCAGGCGAGCGGGTAGATCCGGGGGCAGCAGGGGTGCAGGCCAGTGAACGGGTGATGCTATCAGGGGTACGCCAGGGCGTTGCTCAGGTGAAACTCTCTCAAACTGAGCCTAATGGAGCCACTATGGTTGATCTACCAACGATGGTGGACCTCCCTGAGGATACTCCCCATAGCTTTTTACAATTGGCTCAGCCGTTGGCATACAAGTATAAACTCGACACTGTCAAAATCTATGGCAATGTGGCTAAAGCCACCCACGGTGAAACTCGACACCAGGTATTGGGCAGTGGTGATGGCAGTAAAACCCTACAACAGTTTGACCTGAGCAAGCCGCCCCTTACCCATCTGTCGGCTCCCACTCGGCGGGGCACCGAAAGTACGCTCACGGTGCGCGTTAACGATGTGGAGTGGCATGAGGTCGATAGCCTCACCCATGCGGGTGCTACAGATCATAATTTTGTTACCCATACCGATAACGATGACAAAACCACCGTCATCTTTGGTGACGGTGAACATGGTGCACGGCTACCCACGGGGGTGGAGAATGTTACCGGTGTCTATCGTGATGGTATCGGTGAAGGGGGCAATGTCAAAGCTGAGCAGATTAAGCTGTTGGCCACCCGGCCCCTGGGGGTCAAAGGTGTGATCAATCCTCGGCCAGCCACCGGAGGAGCCAATCGAGAAACTCTCCTGCAGGCCCAGCGCAATGCGCCCATGGCGGTCATGGCTCTGGATCGGCTGGTGTCAGTGCAAGACTATGCTGACTTTGTGCGCACCTTTGCGGGCATTGGTAAGGCCGATGCCCAGGAACTTTCCAACGGTCGGCGACGGTTGGTTCATCTGACCATTGCGGGTGCTAACGATATTCCCATTGATAAAAATTCCGATCTCTATCGCAATCTCTGTCGTGCCTTAAAGCGTTATGGAGACCCGTATCAACCGTTGCAGGTGGATATCCGAGAGCTAATGGTTTTGATTATCTCGGCGCGGGTTCGCATTTTTCCTGATTATTTGTGGGAAATCGTCAAGGGAGAGATTGAAGCAACTCTGTGGGATGTGTTTAGCTTTGAACGTCGGGACCTGGGTCAGGATGTCTTATTGAGCACGGTGATTAGCACCATTCAACAGGTGCCAGGGGTGGACTATGTGGATGTAGATATTCTCGATAGTATTTCGGAAACTGAGGCCGAGGACCCTGAAATTTTGACCCAAAAACTGTTGGACCTGGCCCAGCCCAATCCGTCATTAAATGATGTGCCCCAGCCCCGGCCACGGATTCCGGTGGGGCTGGCCAGGGCCAATAGATCGATTCAGCAGGCGCAGCTGGCTATGCTGAGCGCCGATATACCGGAAACATTGAAGCTGGAGGAAATTACCCTATGAGCCCTAATGCCGATCGGCTATACGAACTCCTGCCAGCGGTCTACCGGCAGCGGGATGAGGAGCTTGGCGACCCTTTGAAGTCGCTACTCCAGGTAATTTCTGAACAAGTGGATGTGGTGGAGGCTGATATTGACCAGCTCTATCGCAACTGGTTTATTGAAACTGCCGAAGACTGGGCCGTTCCTTACATTGCCGATCTGATTGGCTATCGCCCCGTCGCTGCCGCAGGCACCCCCGGTGCCATCGATACCCTCCAGGGTGAGGCCCGCAATCGCATCCTGATACCTCGCCAAGAGGTGGCCAATACCATTCGCTACCGTCGCCGCAAGGGTACCCTGGCCCTGTTGGAGCAGTTGGCCCAGGACGTTGCCGGGTGGCCTGGACGCGCCGTTGAGTTCTACAAGCTTTTGGGCTGGACCCAGTCTTTAAACCATCTGCGTTTAGACCGGGGTCGCACGGTGGACGTGCGCCAGGGGCTCCGGTTAGATAAACTTAATGGTCCCTTTGACACCCTGGCCCACACGGTGGATGTGCGCAAGATCGACTCAAACTATGATTTGGGTCGCCATAATCTACCCAGCGTAGGCCTGTATGTGTGGCGATTGAAGGCCTATCCGATTAGCCAAAGTCCTGCCTATTGTCTGGAGGATGTCAGTCCCTATTGTTATACCTTTAGCGTTCTAGGAAATGACACACCGCTCTACATTAACCCCGTCCCAGAAACCGATCCCACCGATATCGCGGGTGAGCTGAATGTACCCACCACCATTCGACGGCGAGCCTTTGAGGAGAGAATGGTCGCCCCCGATGGCACCGAAACCAATCCTTACTATGGCCCAGACAAATCCTTTGCCATTTGGGCGCCGGGTTGGCACGAGAGTACTGAAACTCTCCCCATTCCCTTAAATCGAATTGTGTCGGCGAATTTAAGCGACTGGCAGTATCGTCCACGTCCGGGCTGCGTAGCCGTCGACCCCGAGTTGGGGCGGATCGCATTTCCCCCCAGTCAGCCTCCCAGACACGGGGTTGTAGTCAACTACCACTATGGATTTAGTGCCGATGTGGGGGGAGGCGAGTACAATCGCTCCCTGACTCCGTTTGTGGATAATCCTTTGCTAAGGCTCTCAGATCTCAAGGATGCCAATCAGTTTTTAATTCAGCTGAAACAGGCCTCATCGCCGTCAGACTATTTGCGCTGGCATCTTTCTCCTAGTACCCAGGCCCAGCTAGAGGTGCAGGATGTTACCGAACCAATATCGGAAAGTCTTCTAGAAGGTCTGATTAACGACCTGAACGAGATTCTGCGCACGGCCCGTCTCCATGACGAGAATCTGTTTGATCTGGTGGAGTTGCCCCGCCAACTCCGCGATTTGATCGCCCAGGAACCTTCTGGCAAACGCCTGATCCAATTAAATCGAGCATTGTTAGAGGTTCATTTTGCCGACAGTCTTGCCACCACTGACCAGGTATATCGAGTTAAACAGCCGTTCCCCGGCAGCTCTGGGACACCCCCATCAGCACCCTTACCCCAAAATGAAACGGTATCGAGTGAAGACGTTACCTTTGCCAGCATTAGTGCTGCGATCGCACAGTGGCGGGTCGATCGCCCCCGGCAGGCCGCCATTGAAATCCTCGACAGCAGTGTTTATGTAGAACAGATTAGTCTGGAACTAGGGGATGGCCAAACCCTGCACATTCGGGCGGCCAATCGCCAGCGACCTGTGCTGCGGGTGCTTAACTGGTATACCGCCATGCCGGATGCCCTCAATGTAACTCTCCATCCCGGCAGTCACTTCTGTCTGGATGGCATCATGATTACCGGTCGAGGCATGCGGGTACGCCAGGCAGAACAGGCATCGTCCCTGCCCAAAGCCCCAGCCTACCTGACGATTCGCCATAGCACCCTGGTTCCGGGCTGGTCCCTGCAGGCCAATTGCCATCCCCACCGACCGGCGGAGCCCAGCCTGGAAATCTCTAACCTGCACGGTCAGGCCACTATTGACCGCAGCATTGTCGGCTCAATTCAGGTCAACCAGGATGAAGTCAAAACTGACCCCGTCTCTATTCAGCTATGGGATAGCGTTTTAGATGCCACTGGTCCGGAGCTGGAAGCCATTGGAGCACCCGGCTATCCCTTCGCCCATGCCAGCCTGACAATCGTTCGCAGTACAGTATTTGGAGAGATTCAGACCCATGCCATCGAACTAGCGGAAAACAGTATTTTTGAAGGCAAGATCACCGTTGCTCGCTCCCAAATTGGCTGTATGCGTTTCTGTGCCTATATCAAAGGGTCTCGCACCCCTAAACGGTTCCGCTGTCAGCCGGATGTGGCCATTGTCACCATGGAACAACAGCTGAAAGAATCTGATCCCGATATTACATCAGAGAATTTAGCCGCAGCTAAACAGCGCGAGTGTAATCGGGTACGCCCTCGCTTTAACAGCACCCGCTACGGCACCCCTGCCTATTGCCAACTCGCCCATTACTGCCCCCTCGAAATTACCCGAGGTGCGGATGATGAATCAGAAATGGGCGTTTTTCATCACCTTTACCAACCCCAGCGCGCCGCCAATTTACAGGCTCGCCTGGACGAGTATACCCCCGCCGGAATGACGGCAGCCATCCTCTACGCTAGCTAGGAGATACCACCATGCAAGGAGAATTTCGAGGCGATTTCACTCGCGACACCCATAGTCCCAAAAAACAGTTTTTACGGGTTCTAATGCAGCAAGGGCGCGTGCAGCTTGATGCAGACTTCAATACCCAAACCGCCATTCTGTTGGATTATCTCCAGACCCTGGCAATGGATCTGATTGGTCCCTACGGCGGGCCTGTAGAGAATGTTGGGTTTGAAATTCAGCTAGACCCCAACAATCCTAATCAGGTTCAAGATCTGACCATTAGCCCTGGTCGATACTACATTGAGGGG
This sequence comes from Cyanobacteria bacterium P01_F01_bin.13, assembly GCA_039191365.1. Lineage (GTDB taxonomy): Bacteria > Cyanobacteriota > Cyanobacteriia > Phormidesmidales > Phormidesmidaceae > Leptothoe. The sequence goes on from JBCCXQ010000047.1 coordinate 4,676, forward strand.
CTAATGTGCAAAAACACAAAAGAAAATGCATCTTACGAAAAACAACCTTATCTGTCCGTTGAGTCGGACCACGACTATCCAGACCTACCTTTCCTGGTATACCTGGATGTGTGGGAGCGGCATGTCGATGCCAGTCAAGATGACACTTCCGAATACGGAAGCATTCGAGAAGTAGCCCTGGGAGGTCCGGACACAGCAACGCGCTCCCAGGTGATCTGGCAAGTTAAGCACACTCAGCAGCCCTTAAGCGATGAACGTCTAGAGGAGATTGCAGAATTTTCTGATTCCTCAGATTCAGATGAGCCGGGTCAACCCACCAGCCGCCCGGAAGCGGGTGATGGTTCCTCCAATGAGGACAGTGAGGATAGTATCTTTGATAAAGCCGCTGAAAGTCTAAGGACTTATAAACAAGCACTGTACGCTGCCCTGGCAGATGAATCACCTAAAATTGTTACTGAAGAATCCTTAGTGCACCTAAAAGCACGAGCCAAGCAAAACAAGGATGACGACAACGACCCCTGTATTATTTCGCCCAACGCCCGCTATAAGAGACATGAAAATCAACTGTATCGGATAGAAATACATTCAGACGGTGACAGTCCCACCTTTAAGTGGTCGCGGGAAAACAGCGCCGTCGTTTTTCCCATTGTCACGGCATCTGGTGCCGTTATAACCCTGGAACATTTAGGGAACGACAGCCGCTTTGGCCTCCAGGAAAATGACTGGGTTGAAGTTGTTGACGATGATTACATTTACCGCAACCAGCCTGAAAACTTACTCCAGGTTCAACATATTGATCCAGTCACTCAGCAAGTGACCTTGAGTGGCTCTCCCACTGGCACAACTGGCAGCAATCCCCAAAAGCATCCCTACCTGCGCCGTTGGGATCACAAAGCGGGCAATCCTAGCTATGGAGGCAGTGCGATCGCACCAGACGGCGCTCTACCTGTTGAGGAAAAGGATGCTTGGCAAACCCTGGAAGACGGCATCGAAATCCAATTTCAGCCAGGGGGTGTCTATCGTCCTGGAGATTACTGGTTAATTCCTGCCCGCACCGCCACCGAAGATATCGAATGGCCCAAAGATGCTGACAACCCCGACGATCCCAAAGCACTTCCACCCCATGGGATACGCCACTATTACGCCCCCTTGGCGATCATTGCGGTAAAAGATGGATCACTTCAAGCTATCGACTGTCGTCACCTGTTCTTACCACTCTTATCACGATAACTCCGACAGCTAATGGTGGATTCGTATGCCATAGGTTTCAGATGCTCTCTAATGAGAAAAATATCGCGATTGCTGATTTAGGGGATAAAACGGTCAATAGCATTTGCTATTTGACTGTTTTGCATAACTAAAGCCATCCCGAGGATCAGCAATGCCAAAATATCCTTGGCCTGATAGGTAATGCTGCTGCCATTGCGTCCTACTCTTTCAAGGACTAGCGGCTATTGGTTGTAGAGTCAGTGGGTTGGGCTGTATGCATAGACGTTTCAGGAACAATTCAAGACATCAGGCCAATAGGGGCTTCATGTTGAGATACTGAATTCCTTATGGGGTCTGCAGGTTAGCAGACGTTTTATAAATGATGGGTAAGGCATCCAAAGGGGGTGCTACTTACAGGCTATAAATTTTTGCAAAGTGCGTAGATGGATGCTACATGCCTTATCGGCTGTGTCTTTTGATGTAATAACAAAAACTGGGCTGCAAAGTCCTCGGTTTTCGCGGCATAAAAAAGTCCCCGGACTTGAGACATTTCTACTAAACTCTCATCCATAAACAACAATCCAAATTCTTCAAAAATTCATTCCGTGGATTTACCAGCACAAAAAAACAACTATTTTGTCAGTCTCATCAAATCGGTTGATTTACGTTACTTTATGTTTATCTTTTTTGATGCTCCCTAAAGAAATCAGGCATTTCACAGCCCTTACAGTAGGTTTTTCGGCTAGGACAATAAACAAAAAAACTAAACCAATCGATGATTGACATCGATCACACAGACTAAAGGACAAATGGAGTTTACTGAATTGTGGTGTAAAAAATCATACATAACAATGATAAATTTAATTTTTAAACCCTTGATTTTACAAATGATATCTACGTAGACTCAGTGTTTTTCTGTAGAGATCGTTATAAATTTTAACTAAGCTATAGTTTGACTTAGCAAGTTGTAGGTTTCTTTAAGGGCACTAATTTAAAGCGGGCAGTTTTCCCAAGGATAGAACTTTGGAGGTTGATATTTTTAGATTAGGCGTGATTATAAGAGCTTGGATCTTATAAATAGCTGCTATTTCCAATTTTTAACTCAATCAAGTTGATTTCGGACTATTTCTGTGAATTATCTTGGAATTTTCTCTTTCGCTTTGTAGTAATTTCAAACACCAAAGAGCAAACTAATGATTGATAAAATTGAACTACGTCCAGTTAGCTTTTTGTTTCGCCTGCAGCGTATATACCAAGAGGTTTTCCCCAGACGAGGGACACTGCTGGAGTCTCGTGTTAGTTCAATATTTATTGGTTTTTTGAGCGCCTACATTCTATTAAAAATTTTTCCTGCCATTAATCACAGATATATGGCTTTTGGAAAATGGATTTATTGGCTATTGTTGCTGACATTGAGTCTATATTTATTAGAGCTTAAACAAGTTCTCTCCAGTCATTTTTTCAGTAGTCTGTTGCGCGCTAGCATTCAGAATACTCGGCTGAGGCGAACCAATCAACAGCTACGTCAAAGCCTTCGAAAACAAAAAGCTTTAAAGCAATCCCTTAAAAAGGAAAATCAAAAATTACATCGTCTCGCCACTATTGATGAATTAACCCAAATCCTGAACCGTCGTTTCCTTGATCGACAGCTTGAATATGAATGGCAACAGCTCCAGCAAACAGGCCATCCTCTCTCCGTAATTTTATTCGATGTAGATTACTTTAAGCGTTACAACGACTATTATGGGCATCTTGCTGGCGATCGTTGTTTACGTGAAATTGCCCAAGTCGTAAAAAAGAGTCTTCAGGGGGAGTCTGATTTTGTTGCTCGATATGGTGGGGAAGAGTTTGCAGTGGTTTTACCCAATACCAATGAGCACGGGGCAGTTGCGATCGCACAAACTATCCAGCAGGCGATCCACACATTAGCCATTCCCCATGCCCAATCCGAAATTAGCGACCTTGTTTCTGTCAGTCTTGGCATTGCCAGTATTGTTCCTCTCCCAGAAAGTTCATGGAAGGCGCTGGTGGATCAGGCAGACCAGGCACTATATGAAGCCAAACGCCAGGGACGCGATCGCTACATCCTCAAAAGCTACTTTAGACGATATAGTTCTAGCGTCAGATAATACAGGCGCATCAACTTTCCAAAATCAGAAAAAAGAAATTGTCAGTTTTCCCCCTTTGGAAACTGCTGCCATGGGAATGTATCCATACTTAAATTCCAGCCTCAAACACCCCAGAGAAATCACCATGGCCCCTCAAATTTCTATTAGTCAGTCCCATAGCATTAAGCCGACTGCAATCAAAACCACAGCCATAAAGAAAAACCCTGGCAGTCCCCATGGGATGCCTGCAATGTCCTCATCAGCATCCATCTCCGATACATCTAACCAGTATGAGCTGATGCAAATACAAACAACAATGAGCAAAGAAGATCTGGCCCCTGATTGGGTTTGGGAATACGGCATTATGGGATAAGCAAGTGGCGCGATCGCACTTCCCCACATCAAATCAATCTTGAAACCGAAAGTTTTTCTTAGTTCACGTAACGTTATGTTGTGAACAATGGTCGATTGGGGCACAGAGTACAGCCACATTAACTCCCATCTCTCATGCTCACCAAACGCTATCCTGAGCCATCGCATTGGTTTAGGACATGTTCTATCTGAACTATGTGGCTTTGGGGCAACCCGGTTTGATACCCAACCTGCATCGTCACATCAACCGAATCACAGGGCTGGTAATTGTAATTGCCTGCTGTGCTGGTCTACCGGCCACCCTACCCGCCACAGCAGAGACCACAGAAGGGGTGGTAGAAGACTTAACTCGCAACGGTACTCAGCCCCTAAAGCAATTACTTGAAGCCACCGCATCTGTCAGAGAAACCTACCTTGAGGAGCAGCGATCTCAAATTCATCCCCAAAACTACAGTCTGCTTCTCTACCCCTTCACTGAAGATAATCAGACCCACTGGCAAAACCTGCTCTGGTCCACCGGAGTGCTAGAACCACGGGCAGCCCACGTAGATCAGTCCATTGCCTACATCATTAACCAGGCCACTCGTCCCCATCTTTCTTCTGACCAGCGTCATACTGTCGAGATGGCACTGCAAGTTGGTACCCAGCTATACACTAGCGACCCAGTTGCCCAGCCAGCTATCCAACGCGCCTTTTTAGCAACGCTAGACCAGGTGCAATACCCAAAATGGGTGGCCATGGCATTCTCAGCCCTAGCCCAGGTAGAAGCCAACCCGCATCAAAGACTTAGCGATCACATCCGCCAACGCTTTCCCCACTGGCATCAGGACCTTTATCTTCGAACCACCCTTCACGATATTGCTGGTCTGGATTATCCGCCTGCAGTGCCGCCTTTAGAGGAGCTGTTGAATTGGGCCATTGCTCCAGACCAGCTGCACCTATATGTGCTTTGTCCGCCAGACCGAGGTGAACTGTGTCAGATGGTCCTCAAAGATCGTCAGGGCAACTTTGTGCGCGAAGCCGATGGCCAGCTATGGTCAGTCCCCTTAGGGTTGCGATCGCTCCACAGCGGCCTATCCTGGAACTTCACCCGAGGCGACCCCCCCCAGGGCATCTACCGCATTGAAGGCACCATTCCCCAACCCGACACCGACTACTTCCGCCCCTACGGACAATTCGCCCTGGTGCAGTTGTTTATCCCCCACGAACCCGGCACAAAGTCCTTTTTACCTGGGCGATCTGACCTCAAAGAAGACGCCCCCTGGTCTGGGGGCTTGGCCGCTTACCAGGCCCTGCTACCGCCTACCTGGCGTCATTATCGACCCATTCAGCAAACCTACTGGGCGGGCAAAGCCGGACGTAACTATTTCCGCATCCATGGTACTGGCGAAGACCCAAACTTTTTTAGTAATAGCCTACGCTACCCTGCCAGCAACGGCTGGAATCCGACCATCGGTTGCCTATCTGCCATTGAAATTTACGATGGCGCAGGCCGCCTTCAACGGGCGGATATGCCCAAAATTCTGACCGCCCTAACTGATATTGGTGGCGAGGACTTCTCCGGATATCTCATTGTTGTGGAGGTACCAGATGTTGACCGTTATGTTGAGTTTTGAGGTTTTGTGACAGAACGATTTTGCTTTGTGGGAAGTATCTACACTCTAGGTTCTAGCTCAGGATTTTTATGTTTCGACACTTGCTACCGCTTGTCGTGATCCCTCTAATGACTATGCCTGCCTCTGCCCAACCTGATCAGCCCTCATCAACATGGCAAAATCCGCCGGAACCAATTGCAGAAATGCTGGACACGGACCAGCTGCCAGCGGTATCGATTTCGCCGGATAACCAATGGCTAGTAGAGTTTGAACAACGGTCGCTGCCGCCGATTGCAGAACTGGCAGAACCCTGGATTGCGATCGCAGGCACTAAGATTAACCCCAACACCTGGGGGCCCGCCCAGGAAGGCTCCTACAAAGGCATTACCGTACGCCCCTTGGGAGAGTTAGAACGCACCCCCATTCATTTGCCGGAGGGGGCACGTATTCGTAATTTGCGCTGGTCTTACGACAGTCGCCATCTGGCCTTTACCCTGACCCTAGAAGATGGCATTGAACCATGGGTGTTGGATGTGGCGGCGGCAAAGGCTAGACCCCTGGGGGGAGCCATGCTCAATGGTGTCTACAACAGTCCCTGCCACTGGCTACCGGGGGATGAAGGACTGATTTGCAAAGTGCGACCCCAGGGTATCGGCGACCCCCCTGCTGAACCTACGGTACCTATGGGTCCGGTGATTGAAAGTAGTCAGGGTCGAGTAGCGGCTACCCGCACCTATACCAATCTTTTACAGAGTCCCTACGATGAGGCCCTGTTTGAATATTATTTCTCCGCCCAGATTGCCCATATTAGTCTGGAGGGAGAGATTACCCTGCTGGATGAGCCAGGTCTCATCCGGAATGTAACCGTCTCGCCAGATGGTCAATGGCTGCTACGTTCTACGGTGCATCGCCCCTTCTCCTATCAGGTACCCCTGTCTCGATTTCCAGTGCGCTATGAGGTGCTTAACCGCCAGGGACAGGTGATTCACGAGCTGGCAGATTTACCCCTGGCCGATGATATTCCGATTGCCTTTGACTCCGTACGCCAGGGTAAACGCAGCATTGGTTGGCGTACGGAGCAGCCTGCCACCCTTTACTGGGCAGAGGCCCTGGATGGGGGCGATGCCAGTGCGACTGCCGAGCATCGCGATGGTCTTTACACCCTGACGGCTCCCTTTGACGGCTCCCCAACGGAGCTTTGGCGATCGACGCTGCGGTTCCGTGGCGTTACCTGGAGTAATGACAGTTTTGCAGTGGCAACCGAAGCCTGGTATGACTCTCGTCAGGTGCAAACCTGGGCAATTAATCCCCAGTCTCCTCAGACAGAGCCCGTTTTACTTGATTCCAGAGATTTTCAAGATGCCTATGCCAATCCAGGCACCCCAGTAACAACACCAGGCCCCTATGGTCGCTCGGTGCTGATGCTCAGTGACGACAGGAAGAATCTCTATCTCAATGGCAACGGTGCCTCCCCAGAGGGAGTATTTCCATTTTTGGACCGTCTTAATTTAGAAAGTTTGGAAACAGAACGTCTCTGGCAAGCCAATGGAGATATTTTTAGTCGAGTCACCCGGCTGTTGGATAACAACGCTCAATCACTCATTATCCGAAGAGAATCCCAGGCCAGCCCCAGCAACTACCACCAGCTAAATCTCTCCAGTGAGGAGGAAACACCCTTAACAGATTTTGCCGATCCCCTCGCCTGGTATGCCGACGTGCATAAAGAGATTGTGCGCTATCCCCGGGCGGATGGCGTCATGCTGACGGCTACGCTGTACCTACCACCGGGCCATGACCCTGGTGCAGACGGTCCTTTACCGACGGTGCTGTGGGTCTATCCACAAGAGTTTAAAGACCGCAAAGTGGCCAGTCAAAACACCCGTTCGGAATATACCTTTACTCGTCCTCGACGAGACTCTGTTTTGTTTTTGTTGACCCAGGGCTATGCCGTTCTTAACGGTCCCACCATGCCGATTGTGGGAGAGGGGGATGCAGAGCCCAACGACACCTACATTGAGCAGCTAGTATCCAGTGCTGAGGCCGCCATCGATTTTCTGGTCGAGCGTGGCGTCAGTGATGGTAAGCGTTTGGCCATTGGCGGTCATTCCTATGGTGCATTCACCACAGCCAATTTGTTGGCCCATAGCGATCTGTTCCAGGCTGGCATTGCCCGCAGCGGGGCCTATAACCGTACCCTGACTCCCTTTGGGTTTCAGGGAGAACAGCGCACATTTTGGGAAACGCCGGAAACCTATTTGAAAATGTCGCCATTTATCTCGGCAGAGAAAATCAATGAGCCTCTGCTGTTGATCCACGGAGCAGAGGATAACAACGCAGGCACTTATCCAATCCAGTCAGAACGGTTATTTGAAGCAATGAAAGGCCTGGGGGGGACGGTGCGATATGTGTCACTACCGGCAGAAGGCCATGGCTATCGATCGCGAGAGGCGGTGGGCCATGTGCTGTGGGAAATGGTGGAATGGTTGGATCAACACGTGAAGGGTCAGCACTAATCGGTTAAACCGTAGGGGCAATCCCTCGTGATTGCCCTAATTTCCACAAGGATCCATCTTTTTAATTGGGTTGCCGAGTTTGAATTATCCTTCCAGCAAAGACCCCACCAATAATTTCTGTAGCATCCACACCAGGCTTACGGCTAACGATGCACTCCAGATGGTGGCTGCCAGGGTGAGCTTGCCATTAAGCACACAGAGGCTGCCGCCAAGTAGCAGCGCGATCGCAACCCCACCTGACACCCGTACCAAAATCTGCACGGCCTCGGTCAGCTTCCGGAGACGGGTGGCCACATCATCGTTAGACACAGGCGAGATTGCCGACTCTAGCAATGTCTTAAAGCTATCGTACTGCTTGGGATCGATGTGGTAATAGGTGCCCAGGTCAGTATCGCGGAGGGCCGGATTGGAGCGGAGGCCGAACTGTTTGGCCGTTGCGATCGCAGAACACACCTGCCGTTTACTCGCCACCCCGCTAAATGCATCAAACAGCGACTCTCGATACACCCCTGCCCTGGCCATTTCTAAAATCCGCTGGCTGAGTTCTACCTCATGGAGCTTGGCTAGGTTAGACACTGGAGTCACCGGCATATTCCAATTGCGAGCTAAGTAAATATGTACTATCTAGAATATCGTCGATCGATAGCCTTGCGTCAATAAATCAATCATTTAAAGCCCGTAGGGGCGTTCCATGGAACGCCCCTACGGGCTATCGGTATAGGTTACCCCCTCCTTCAAAGAGGTAAATGGGGAGGTGTGGAGGGTTATTAGTTATTACATCATGCCGGGCATGCCCATGCCGCCCATGCCGCCCATGCCGCCCATGCCGCCCATGCCGCCCATACCGCCCATGTCACCGCCGGGGGCAGCAGACTCAGGCTCAGGTTTCTCAACCACTAGAGCTTCAGTAGTCAACACCATGCCTGCCACAGAGGCCGCATCCTGCAGAGCAGAACGAACGACCTTAGCAGGATCCACAATGCCGCTGGCCATCAGGTCTTCATAGGCACCGTTCAGGGCGTTATAGCCCTCGTTAAAGGGCAGAGAACGGACCTTCTCAACGACTACGCTACCCTCGTCACCAGCATTGTCAGCAATCTGACGCAGGGGGGCTTCCACAGCGCGCATAACAATATCCACGCCGGTTTGCTCCTCGGCACTGAGGCTGGCTTTTACCGCCTCTAGTTTGTCAGCTAGATGCAACAAGGTAATACCGCCACCGGGGACAATACCTTCATCCACAGCGGCTTTAGTAGCACTCAGGGCATCTTCAATGCGGAGCTTGCGATCCTTTAGTTCAGTTTCAGTGGCTGCACCGACTTTGATCACGGCCACACCACCAGCTAGCTTAGCCAACCGCTCAGACAGCTTTTCCTTGTCATAGTCCGAATCAGTCGTATCCAACTGCTTGCGGATTTGACCAATGCGCTGGTCGATGTCTGCCTTGTTACCACTTTCGGACACGATCGTAGTGGTGTCTTTAGTAATAGTAATTTTATCGGCAGTACCCAGCATTTCGACGGTTGCCATCTCCAGGCTAAGACCGACCTCTTCGGAAATAACCTGACCGCCTGTGAGCACGGCAATATCCTGGAGCATAGCCTTACGGCGATCGCCAAAGCCAGGAGCTTTAACCGCAGCTACATTCAGCACACCGCGAGCCTTATTAACGACCAATGTCGCCAGGGCTTCACCATCGACATCTTCAGCAATGATGACTAGGGGCTTACCGGATCGGGCAATATTTTCTAGAACGCCTACCAGGTCTTGCATAGAGCTGATCTTTTTATCGGTGATCAAGACCAGTGCACCTTCCAGGTCAGCGATCATGCGCTCTTGATCGGTCACAAAGTAAGGAGAAATGTAACCACGGTCAATTTGCATCCCTTCCACAACATCCAGTTCTGTATTCAGGGACTTCGACTCTTCAACGGTGATAACGCCGTCTTTAGTGACCTTATCCATCGCTTCAGCAATCATGCTGCCAATAGCTTCATCACTACCGGCGGACACCGTCGCTACCTGGGCAATTTCCTTACCTTCGACAGGCTTGGCAACTGCTGCAATTTCGTCTACCAGTTGGATAACGGCCTTCTCAATACCGCGACGCAGGCTCACCGGATTAGCTCCAGCAGCCACATTCTTTAAGCCTTCACGGATAATGGCCTGAGCCAATACAGTGGCTGTAGTGGTGCCATCACCAGCCAGATCTTTAGTTTTGGAAGCTACTTCTTGGATCAGCCTTGCCCCAGTGTTTTCATAGGGATCAGACAGTTCAATTTCTTTAGCGATGGTAATACCATCGTTGACAATTTGAGGGGCTCCGAATTTTTTCTCTAAGACAACGTTACGGCCTTTAGGGCCCAGGGTGATTTTGACCGCATCGGCCAGGGCGTTGACGCCTTTTTCTAAAGCCTGGCGGGACTTTTCATCAAATACTACCAGTTTCGCCATAGTCAGCTCGTTTAGCTCTGCAATGAAAGACTTTAGCACTCTCTGGGGCAGAGTGCTAATTAAGCCTATATCACGACCTGGAGTTACTTAATTCGGGATAACCGATCCTTGGGGGGTACCGGTTATGGTCAAGGCTACCCTGTATTGGCCAAATGGGCTCAGACCCAAGATCCCGGTGTTCCTTGATAACGCTAATGGGACGGCATCAATTTTTGTTGAGTTTATTGGGGGGCCTCAGGGATAAGAATTCTATAAGGTCCAAAAATTATGTCTGAAGCGGCGCTCGTTTCAACAAAGTCCCAAAGACGTTTGCACTGTTCAGAACTTCTCATTTTATTTTTTTAGGAAAAAGTTCTGTTGTAGCACTTTCAACAAGGTATTTGTTTTTACAATGATCCCCTGGATACTATAAATTACCTTTTGGGAAAACTGACCCTGGTATTGCGCTGCTTCTTAGTTTTCCCTTAGATGCTTTAACAAAAAAATTAAGTTTCTCTCCGCAGAATCACGGATATCCGGAAAACGGCTAAAAAAATGCGAATCCTGCATCAGGGTTATAAAAATGTCACACCCATTACACACAAAGTCAGATCTATCCAATAGCATTTATTTAGGCTGAACTTCAGCTGAAATATTCTATTTTTTAAAACTTTTCTGGCTTTATTAGAGCTTTAGCAAATTTTCTTCAGGGTTATTGTTTTCTTTACCTACACACAACTTTGATTGCTTACTGTAGAGGGGATTTGCCCATAGCTCTTCTATAAACGCCACATAGATTTCAGTTAACGCTTCAATTAATAATTTGTTTTCCTGAAAAACTACGTCTTTGTATCTAAACTATGTCTTCTGCCACTGCATTTTTGAAGAATCATTTTCTTCATGGCATTAAGTTCCAACTCAAGCCACTGCAGCCGATTAGATTCTGGATTAATGCTTTAGAGGTCAGTGATCCCAAACTGGCTCGTCGCATTGCTCATCTTGTACCGGCCCAATGTCCATTTGAGCGCGATGTTGTGTTGTTTGGCCGCACTGTTGCCCACATTCCTCCTATGTGCAAGCTCAACCCTCTATATGATGAGGTTGTCGGGCTGCGCTTTCGTGCCCTATGTTTCTTAGCGGACGAATGTGGTGAGGATATTTCAGCCTTAATCTAGATTTACAGCAAGCTATTCCATGCATTCGGTAGATTGCTGTACCCATGGCTATTGTTCTCTGTAGCTCTTAAGATCCTGGCAAGCATTCCTGTTGTAAACCTGGGATATTCTACGGAATTGTCCTAAATTGCTTTGCCAACTTCCTTCAAAAGTGCCATGGGTCCAATTTGCTTGAGCTGATCCATTTGAGCTTGGTTTTTAACCAACAGCGAACCGGCAAATCCTAAAGAATTGACCGATATACCCAGATAGTTGTCGTGGCGTCGTGGCACTACCATAAACCAATCACGCGTGCCCAATAGGTTATAGGGGAAGCGCTGGGAATCTTGCCATTGGTCAGTGGGATCGTCGATTTCTAAGCTACTGAGCAACTGGCGATAGCGCTGTAGCCAATGTTCTGGACTATTCTCTCTAGAAAGTTTGGCAATGCGATGGGCATAGGGTAGCTGGGGCGATTGACCGATGCCATCAACAAAGTTTGCAGTGTGTATGGCAGCCTCAATGGGCAATGTCTGGGGAACAATTTGAAGATGCTTATGGGGCTGACTGGCTCCAGCTGCTTCACCACCATTGAAAAAAAATAGTCCGGATACTTCTTCTAGACAACGGCAGAGGGCTTCAAAATCAGCCAGGGTGAGCCAGTCAAGCTGTGATTCAAAGCCACGGGTAACGATTAGAAAATGATGATCCACGACGTTGAACTTGTTAAGTAAGCAAACGTGGGTGTCAGAGACGTCAGTAACGTAAAGGTTCTGATCGTAGGGCAAAAAAGGATTGGTCTTTTCTTTGGCTTGAACTTTACGCGCCTGAGCCTTGCGATTTAGGTTGGTTAAAATGCGTACAATAAAATCTAAACCGCTGTCGGAGACAATTTCATACTGGGTGTCGATGGGTTTGAGAGCTTCTGTGGCCAAGCCATGCTGGGTCTGGGTTTGAAGCTTAGACCATAGGGTACGAGGCTGCCAGGGTTTGCGGGGGACTGTGCGATCGCACATATATCTATCCTGATAAACCACTACTGCTATGCAGTTTTAACATGATGTCGGTAAAATAATGCCGGTTCCTTGGCAAATTAATCATCGGCGTTGCTGCTCCTTGGTGTGATTTCATCTGCAAGATATCGGTATATTGACTCCTAAAGGGAGCGGTTCATGCTCTAAATCAGCAACGGCTAATCATCTAGCTTACAATTAAGAACGTCCAATTATCAATAATTTCTAACGCATGAGCATGGGCAGGAACCCCTTCGAAATACTTAAATTCCGCACCCATGTATTAGTTGCTTTCATTATTAGCAACCTGGTGGTGGGCATCGTTTCCGGTGTGCTCGAATATAAACAGCTGCTGCCCTGGCCGTTACATGACAAATTGTGGATACCAGTGCAGTTTATTATTATTTTCGGTCTGGTGTGTGTCGTTCTACTGACGACAGGACGTCATGCGGGTCTGCGCTTAGCCCGTCTGTTTGGTCCACCCCCTCGTTTCCCTTGGGGCTATGGGGTGTTGCTGATTTCCAGCATGCTGATTTTCTCTTTTAGCAGTTTTTTGTTGCTGTTCTATCCAATTTCATTATTTGCCCCTGGTTTTGTTGAAGAACGTCTAACAGAGCAATTACTAAGTGTGGATACAGTGGCCCCCGGACTTTATCGGTACTTGATGTTGTTTGTGGTGCTGGTATTTGCCCCAATTGCCGAAGAATTTGTGTTTCGGGGTGTACTGCTACAACGCTGGGCCGTACGTTGGAATTTGCCGGTGGGCATTGTTATGTCATCAGTGCTGTTTGGCATGCTACACATCAACAATCCCCTCGGTCTGACGATGTTCGGCATAATTATGGCGCTGCTGTATATTCGTACCCGTAGCCTTTGGGCTCCAATTATTGCCCACGCCCTTAACAATATTGTTTCGGTCACTCCAGAATTATTATCGTCCGCCCCTCAAACGTTTGACATTGGAGATTTTCAACAAACCTGGTGGGTTGGGCTAATCGGCCTTTGTCTGGCTGCGCCGACATTGGGGCATTTTATCTACAAAAGCTGGCCTCAAAAAAGTACACAGCCGCCGTATTTTTGGGAGTAGGCTCGGTTGCTCACTTACCATTTCAGAGGGTTGATCGGAGTCGAAACCCGGCGACTAACGCTCTCTCTTTTTGAATCTCTCTTTTGCTGCGTTGAAGGCTTCTTTCATCGCTAACTGAATGCGTTCGGGATCGGGTTTCTTACCCCCCATAAGATCGCCAAAGTAGATACAGGCTCCTTCGCCTAGTGCCCATGTGTAAGCGGCTGCCCAGGAGGCAGCGATAACGCTACCAAAGCCAGGCAAAAGTTTGATCAACTCGCGCCCAACTGCCTGGGCGAGAAAGCCACCAGCGATGGTGCTGGCAATACCGCCTGCTTGGGAAAAGCTAAGTCGCTGACCATAGAGCTGCCCCAGCGCCACAATCATCGATATCTGGAGTGTGGTAATCGCTGGCATGGTGGCGAAAGGCAATGGCACAGCGGCCAGGGTGGCAGCAATCACGGCAAAGGCTGAAATGTAGCGACGGGCCACATCTCGATAGATTGCTCCTAGCTGGGTAGTGGCGTCATCAGTCTGTTCAAGCAGCTGATAGATAGCATTAGATTCTGCTTCGGGCAGCTGCTCAGAGAGCACGTGCAACAGCGCGTCTAAACCGTAAAAAGCAGGCGTGTAGCCGTCTTCTTCGAGGGTAAAGTCAATCATTACGGCACTGTCGTAGAGGCCCTCAAAGCTGCGTTTTAGTTCTCCAAAGGCTCGTTGCACAGTGATCTGAGTAGGCGGATAGGGGGAATGCTCATCGGTAGCAGCGTAAAGCTCGTGGAGACAGGTGACCACCAGAACTACTGGAATGGTAGGATGTTGCCCCCTTAACTGACTAAGGATCTGATGGAGGCTGTCGACAGCAAAGTCATTCACTTTTACCGTTACCAGCACGATTCGCGCACCCCGTGCCTGCTGGGATAGGTCATCCTGAAGTTCCTGGATGATACTCTCCACATCTCGATCCACATCTCCCAAACCTACAGTGTCCGTAAACAACAGCAGCGGCAGGTCAGCTGAGGGATAGGCATAGCGTTGGGTGTGCTGAGTATGGGGTCGAAATCCCTGGCCAATGATGTCTGCAGCTACCCCCGTTAAGCCACGTACCACCGAGCTTTTTCCTGACTGGGGTTTACCGATTAACCATGCTTCAGTCGTGGGTAGCTCTGATCTGATCTTTTTAAGAATGTTGGTTACTTCGGCATCATCAACTGCAAACCATTTCAGAACCTGCTGGGTGACGTGCTCTAGAGATAAACGGGCCATTGCATCTCCTCACATGCAGCCTTCAGGCTTATTTTAACGAGCAGTTTAAAGCTCTCTGGAGGGGCACATCACCCAGAACAGGTACTGATTTCACTACCCGGGATCCCATTGCTAGCAATTGTTAGCAGACGCTAATATTTCATTTTATTGTGCAATGTGTCGAATTTGATAAATAACTACACTATCCTTTGCTAAACTAGAAAGCAATGGTGTCATGAGAGCTTGTACCTATGCCAACGACCACTGAAGAAGGTGGACGCCTGAATAACTTTGCGTCTGAGCCCAAGATGTATGAAGCTGAACCTCCATCAGCTAGCGAGAAGCGAAACTATATTGTCTTTGGCGTTTTAGGTTCTGCCCTGGTGGTTGGTCTGATTGCTTTGACTACTGTCATTTCCTAGGGGCAGATGCAGATTTACTAGGTGAATGCCTTACTGGTATTCACGTTTTAATGTATCGATTCAATCTTATTGGGCTCGCATTTTGCGGGCTTTTTTTATGTTGTGAATACCCATCGTTAAACGTATCCTTAGCGCTACCATCGGATATCAGAATGTCAGAGGCGCTATGATTTCAGTCTGGATTACGGGAGCTACGGGCAGTGGTAAAACTCAGCGCCTAATTGAGTGGCTACAGCAGCAGTCAGCCACAGCAGAGCGACCCTGGCTTATCTTTGCCGCTAATGGGGATAATCGGATGGTGTTGGCCCAGCGGCTGGCGGCGACGATTCAAGATCGGGTGCCCCACACCACAACCACACCAGCGGGTTTTATTCAGAGTGAAGTCATTCTCTTTTGGCCATTGCTGGTGGAGACTCTAGCCCTAAAGGCCCAGTTCCCCCTTAAATTACGTCCGGAAAATGAACAGTTACTGGCGCTGCAGCTATGGGAGCCGCTGTTGACAGGGGAGCTACAGGTGGAGGGCTGGCAGGAATCCCAAACCGTGAGACGAGCCCTGGATCTGCTGCAGTTGGCTGCTTCTGCGGGTATTCCCACTGACGAGATTCCCCAGCGGCTACGACAAGGGATGGTCCGGGTCCCGATGGATACCTGGGAAGTGATGGGAGCAGCGCTGCTGCAGTGGCGGAGCTGGTGTTTAGAGCGGGGAATGCTCACCTACGGGATAATGACAGAGCTATATTGGCGGCATTTGTTGCCGCTGCCTCGGTATCAGGCTCAGCTGCTAAACCGGTTTGCGGGTACAGCTACCGATGATGTGGATGAATATAGCGCGATCGCACTTCCCCTTTTCCAAGTCTTCAAAACCGCCGAGCGTCCTCAAGCCTTTACCTACAATCCAAGCGGTCAGGTGCGTCTCGGTGTGGGAGCCGATCCTAAAGCTACCCTGACATTGGCGGTAGGGTGCGATCTCGTGCAGCTGCACCACCCTGCCGCCAATAGCCTGGGCTACACCATGGCCGATGATATGGTGGACTGGGTACAAGATCCACTAGCCGTACCAGAGTTGCCAGAGCAGGTGCAATTGATTACGGCGATCACCCGAGGCAAAATGCTGCGACAGACTGCCGATTTTATTGCCGATGCTATCCATCGTCAGGTAGTTACCCCGGCAGACATTGCGGTTATTGGTCCCGGTTTAGATGCCATTGCCCGCTACAGTTTGATTGAAATTTTAAGTAACCGCGGCATTATTGTTGAGTCCCTAAAGGATCAGCGCCCCTTGATCAGTTCGCCATTTGTCCGGGCATTGCTGACGGTATTGACACTGATTTATCCGGGGTTGGGGCGGTCAGTCAATCGCGACGCTGTGGCTGAAATGTTGGTGGTGCTTAGCCAGACTCCAGAAACTGAGGCGAGCTTACCCTGGTTTGACCTTACCCGCATTGACCCGGTGCGCTCAGAGCTGATTGCCGATCATTGCTTTGTACCTGACATTGAGCATCCTCGACTGTTGAGCGTGGAAAATTTTCCCCGCTGGGACCGCCTGGGATACGAAGCCACCACCGCCTACAATCGCATATTGGACTGGATCAACAACCAGAAACAACAACAACGGCAGCGCTATCCAGTTAATCCGGTAATTATGCTCGACCGGGCAGTGCAAGACTTTCTCTGGCGTGGCAATTATTTACCCCACGACCAGCTGTCTGCTCTGCGAGAATTGATGGAAACAGCCCAGTATTTTTGGGAGGTGGAGCAGAGACTGGCCCTCTATAGAGGGATGCCAGGAGAAGATTCTCTAAGTGATGTGGGGCGATTTATTCAACTGTTGCAGCGAGGTACGGTCTCAGCCAATCCGTATCCTGCCAGATCCCTGGATGGAGAACGGCGGGGAGTAACCCTGGCGACGGTGTTTCAGTATCGTGCCCAGAGGCTCACTCACCGTTGGCAGTTTTGGCTCGATGCCGGTTCTCCTCGCTGGCTCACGGGACGAGATGAATTATTTGGTGCCGAGATTTTCTTAAGTGACTGGCCTGAGCGTCCGGTAACGGCGGCTGATACGGAAACAATGCACGAGGCCAGGCTGGAGAGAATTTTGCGAGATTTGTTGGGGCGAACGACTGAGAGACTTTACCTGTGCCATAGTGAGCTGGCGCTAAATGGTCAGGACCAGATGGGACCGTTACTAGGCTTAGTCAGCGCTGCGGAAGCAACATCATAATTTGTTGACTTGCCTTTGACTGACTGAATCTCTCCTCTACCTGATGTCCATCACCCGCTGTAGATACCCATGCACACCGATCACCGAAAGTGGATCGATATGCATGGGCGTTGATAGACTGCGACCATCCATTTCAAGAATCCATACGCATGACGCATACCAGGTGTTCAGTGGACTATAGTATGAATTGAACCACCAGAACACACGCTTAATCGTCATTGCCTCATATATCGGGCTAAATTATCACAGATTCTATTTGCTCTATCTCCCGCACAAAACAAGTAAGCTTGGGAACCATTCTCTCGGCAAAGGATATAAGCACGAGTTGAAGCAGTTTCTCCTTTGAATCCACTATCACCTGAAGTTCTTACGTTATTGAGCCCCTCCCGTTCCATTGCTCGACGAGCCCGTCGGAAGCAAGCACCTTCACTGTTGAGACCTGTGGACCTGGTACTCCAGTCAGTAGAAGGAGGGCTAGCTAAAACGGGAAGAGAGGAAGTCAGTAACGTTATTGAAGTGAGAGCTGCTGTCACAGCAAGAAAGCGGAGTGGTTGATAGTTTTTTAGCATTTGTCTCATGACTACTATATTTCAAAGTTCAAACTTGCTTGGTAGATCCCCAGAGAATAAACTCCCTTAATAGCATGCTTGAATAGTTGCAATTAGCCTCTCAAGCTCCACCAGGGTTTTTAGAAATCTGCTCTAACTGATCAGATAATTAGGCAGCGGTTACAAAGGTTATAAAGTTTTGATTGGACGAAGACATTGTCTTTTGCATTAATTCAGCTCATAGGCTTGGCAAATATTCCAATAAAATTTTTACCAACTTTATAACTTGAGACTTTAGCCTTTTGATTAAAGTATGAAATCTTAGGTGTGAATTTGGCAGTACCCTTGCAGGTACTTTTCTCTTTAAATCTGTAAAGTAGTTTAACCTGCACCTTAATCAAATCCCTAACCTTGAGGCTATGATGCCGCAAAAGTTTGTGAACGACTGAGTTCAGCGGCAACCAGTATCCTTTACAACCCAAACAACCAGATCGGTAGATTGATTGGGTTATGTCTAGGAAACACTCTAAAGCGATGGAAATCGCACTTGCTGAGGCTAATTCTATGTCCGATCCTGATGGATGCGATGTAGGGCTTTTGTAATTAAGGTTATATACAATACATCCACGTATAACTATACTTCCTTAGGTTTCTGACATAATGCCTTTTTGTCGTAATCTATTTCTGGGACATGCAGAGCCGATGCCTTAAAAAGCACACTGTCGTACTGTGCAGATTAGTACTACAGTTATGCTATTCATTTGAATTTAAGTCGTAATTAGATTATAAGAAGAGAATATGTAATATATAGTTGGCAGAGCTTTCTCAGATTTAATGAACTTCAAAGTTTTTATTTGCTATCGCAGAAGTGACTCTATCGTCCCCACCGGACGTATTTATGATCACTTGATAGTTCCGGAACTCTTTGAGGAAGAAATAGAAGTATTTGAAAAGGCAGAAGTATTTAGGGACTTACAAAATATTGAGGCTGGCGAAGTTTTTCCAAAAGTGATTAACGATGCATTAACTCAAAGCCAAGTTGTACTTGTAGTAATAGGTGACAAATGGCTCAATATCAAAGATAGAGAAGGTAATTGCCGTTTGAAAAATCCTAAAGATTGGGTCCGAAAAGAGATTGAATTTGCCCTTAAGGGGAAGGACAAAGGTGAGAAGGAAGTAATACCTCTCTTGCTCGATCAAACAAGTATGCCCAAGGCAGATGATTTAGACAAGTCATTAAAACAATTATCGGTCCTAAATCCTATTCGTATTCGGTACGGTGATCCTGACTTCAAAGAGGATATCAAAAAAACAATCGCTTTTATCAAGAGAAAACTAGAAGAATTAAACGATGCTGATAGCAAGAGGACGCTAGATGATGCTAATAATTCCGAGTCCTCAAATTCTATAATTCCCGGGCTTCCTGGTCGACGAATTTTTATTTTTTTAACAGTATCTACTGCCCTTATGCTTCTCAGAAATTGGTTGACTTTGACAGAGAAAACCTCAGATATTGAGACAGTAGAGATCGTGAAAATCAATCCAGCCGGTGATATTACTAACCGTTATCGTAAACAAATACCTATTTTTCTCGAATCTCTTGGTAACGGTATAAACTTGGAACTAGTTAACATTCCTCAAGGCGTTTTTTGGATGGGTGCTACCAATAAAGAAGAGGGTTTTCTTAAGGACGAGGAACCACAGCATAAGGTCACCATTAGCAATCCCTTTTGGATGAGCAAGTACGCAATCACTCAGCGTCAATGGAAAACTGTTGCAAGCTTACAAAAGGTAAATATTGAGTTAAACCCTGACCCATCTAAATTTAAAGGTGACGAACGCCCAGTAGAAAGAGTCTCCTGGTATGAAGCAATTGAGTTCTGTCACCGCTTAACTAAACAAACAGGTCATCTGTATCGCCTACCCAGCGAGTCAGAATGGGAATATGCCTGCCGGGGAAACACAAAGACCCCTTTTTATTTTGGGCCGATTGTTATACCTACCCTGGCAAACTATAACAGTAATTTTGCCTACGCTAACGGTCCTACCGGAGGATATCGAAGAAAAACTATACAGTCTGGGCTTTTTCCGCCTAATACATTCGGTTTATACGATATGCATGGCAATGTATGGGAATGGTGTCTGGATCATGAACATAACAATTACCGTAGAGCTCCAGCAGATGGAAGCGCATGGATCGTTAATGGAAATATTACTCATCGCATTGCACGTGGTGGTTCTTGGATTTCTCATCCAAAGAAGTGTCGCGCAGCTGCACGTGCTATTTTTGGGGTTAATGCTCAGAGCGAGTATATTGGTTTTCGAATAGTTTCTACTGATCAAGCATTGTCGCTACAATCATAAACTTGGATATCCATGGTCTGTGGATATATGAACGACCGTAAAACTTAAATATTATTTTGCCGAGAAATTAATACAGCTCTTCGACCGTTGTTCAACTGTTAGTAGCGCTTGCGTTAAATGCGACTCAGTGTGTTACCTATAGAAATGCTCGGGAAACGATCCCAAACTTTATAAGTGATTTTTCTGATCGACTCTCCTATTTCTGGTTGAACATTCGAACATTCCAAGGCGGACACTCGCCTGAACACTGGCAGGAAAAGACTCCCCCGAAGACTTCGAGTCGTGTGGCTAACTTCTAGGGTCAGCTGACCGCTGGTGAATATAAGTTTCCATACGAAAATCTCTCCCGGTTCGGCTGCCCCCGTTTGTTATGCATCGCAGCCACGGCTACGTTTCATTGGTGTTTGGGACATAATGTGCGCCATTCTTGTAAGTAGGCTTCCGTCATGTAGTTCAAGTTTGTGGCCATCTGGGTCAAGCAAATAAAAAGAGTTTCCTTCGCTCTTATTCTCTTTCCAACATAACAGACCCAACTCCTCAGACTTAGTGGCCAAAGAATCTATATCTTCCGACGAGACAGTAAATGCTAAATGTGAATAGTCTTTTCTAAGGCCAACTGATTCACAGAGCGACAAACACAGCCACAAACTACCTGCTTCTAAGTAAACACCATCATTCCATCTATGCACTTGTCTGAACTTGAGTATACCAACATAAAAATCTATAGATCTTTCAAGATCAGTTACAGAAAGCGTGATGTGATTGATACCTGTAATCATGGTACAGATGCATAACGTGGAGTTCAACGGCGGTCTATATTTTTCATCGATATCTGGGTTATAAATTTCGTCCGCTCCTATGCATGGTTAGGCTGCAAGGTCAGAGGCTTTATCCGTGGTGGCCGGAATTACTTTAAGCTGAAATCGCTTGCTTCATGTAATGCATGGGCATGGTGCGGCCCCCCAATTTTATTGGTAAAATATTATAAGTCACGGCAGGGAGCGCACCCCACACCCCTGTTAGAAAATATAGGAAAATATACACGTACTGGACAGTGCGAAGTTAATCTCCGACTGATGCAAGTCTCTAGAAAAAGAACATCCCAGTACCCAAACAGTCTGGAATGTTCGAAACTGGCTGAAACCATTACAATCAGCCAGTTCCATTATTGAGTTATATGAACGTCTAGAGCAAATCATCGTCAAGTTACGACCAGCCTTTAGCCGTGAGGCTAGCTTCGAGTGGTTCGTCCTCTTGTTATGGGGCTTGCTATTGACCACCCAACCGGCAGCCGTTACCAGCTATGTGAA
>JBCCXQ010000048.1:0-25858 GCA_039191365.1 Cyanobacteria bacterium P01_F01_bin.13
GTCGTCACCGGCTGTTGCCGTTCCGCCAATGGTGTAGCTGATCACGGCAGCACTGGTGGTGGCTTGCGTAAGGCCGATTATAAATCCTCCAGCTGCAGGACCCTCTTCGCTACCATCAGGACCAGCTGCTATGTTGACGCTAATTGTTGGCATTGTAATTCTCTTTAGTTTAATGAATATGTGACATCAAAAGCTTTGCTTATTAAGCAGCATGCTTAAAACGATGTGATAGATAGATGTATGGAAGCTCCTAGAGTCAACCCTGTTGCGTTTACTGACTTTTTCCCTGAAAGAGACCGAGACATTTAGGGAAAATCACTATCAACATGTTCACTGAGTTCAACTACTGTCCCTAATCACTTAGTGAGAAATACGTAGACTTAACAAAACCATGAAAAGAATGTTATGAAAGCTACAGAATGGATTCTCAAGGTTTGACTATTGATTGCTCTAGATCAGTAGAATTTTGAAAATATTTGAGGTAATTACTAATTATTTATCTAAATACCTAGTCTTAGGTCGCATTTCTTAGACAAATAGCTCAAATATCTATTTGTCAGGACCCATTCTTCCTGATAAGAAATCCTGGGTGCCTGCATCCGATATCGCAAGGCACCCACAAGGGGATACCCCTATAGAAGTGTTTATTTTGAACCGGATTAATGAATTCGGATTTGATATGAGATGTATTCACTTCTTATCTGCCCAACATTTTGTTGGGGTTAAACGTGACGTGAAAGACGTTCGCTCTTTGACAAGATGCGAAAAGATATATGAAACTACTACATCAACTTCATAGAAACTCTATGAAGTTGATGTATGGGCCTCTGTTTTGTTACTTGATGATTTTTCAATTGCTTAGGAGGCAATGACGCGTCCTAGCTGTAATTCCTGGATTCTCTCTAATGTGCCAGCAGGAATTGCTGAGATTAATTGTTGTGTGTATGCCTGCTTCGGGTTGTTATAAATGTCATCGGCTGGTCCGAGTTCTTCTAGGCGACCTTGGTTCATAACCATGATGCGATCGCTCATAAATTTCACCACTCCCAAATCATGGGAGATAAATACGTAGGTAAGGCCAAGCTCTGCTTGCAGCTCCTTGAGCAGATTGAGTACTTGAGCCTGCACTGATACATCCAGGGCAGAAACTGATTCATCGCAAATAATGAATTTTGGATTGAGTGCTAAGGCACGGGCAATGCAGATTCTCTGCCGCTGTCCACCAGAAAACTCATGGGGAAACCGATTCATGCAGCCTGGATCAATATCTACGCGCTCTAGCAGATAGGCCACCCGTTCTTTGAGATTGCGACGACTGCGGATGACCCTGTGAATTTTTAACGGTTCAGCAATGGCTTTGCCAATGCTCATGCGGGGGTCAAGGGAGCTAAACGGATCTTGGAAAATAACCTGCATCTCGCGGCGGAGCTTGCGCATTTCCCCCTTGGGTAGTTGACGAATATTGCGCCCCTCAAAGAAGATGTTGCCTGCTATTGGCTCCACCAGACGCAGTAGGGCACGCCCTAAGGTGGTTTTGCCACACCCAGACTCGCCCACGAGGCCAAAGGTTTCACCCTTGTAAACGTCAAAGGACACATCATCCACTGCCATAAAGGTGCGAGTAGTTTGACCAAATATTCCTTTGATCGGATAGCCTACCTTGAGGTTTTGAACAGTGATTAAGGGTGTTTCACTGCTGATCTGCTCTAGGCGACTGGCCGTTTCATCTGCCGGTACCATGGCTGTTAATGCGGCCGCCTCTTCGGGTTCAAAATGGCGGGCAAAGATTTTGACGTCCCCATTGGGCTCATCTTGCACTTGCATGTAATCAGCGACGGTGGGCAGCTTGCGCAGGCGTTGCTCGGGTTGAGGACGACAGGCAAGTAGACCTTTGGTGTAAGGATGTTCTGGATTGGCAAAAATTTTGTCAACCGAGCCATACTCGACAATTTTGCCACGATACATGACGGCGACATCATCGGCAATTTCGGCGATGGTACCCAGATCGTGGGTGATAAAAATCATGGACATGGACCGCCGGTCTCTCAAATCCCGTAGCAAATTTAGAATACGAGCTTGAACGGTCACATCTAGAGCAGTCGTAGGCTCATCTGCAATCAGTAGGGAGGGATTGCAGGCGATGGCCATGGCAATCATTACGCGCTGGAGCTGACCACCGGAAAGCTGATGAGGATAGCGCTTGAGAATTGCTTTTTGGCGCTGCTTTACGATGCGGGCGATGGCGTTGCGATCGCTAAGTTTGTGTTCTGTCGCCACCAGGGTGGCCAACTCTTCATCGCTGGGCAATAGTTTGACTTCTTGTAGGTTGGCAATAGCCCGTTTCTCGGCTTCCGCCTGGGGCATAGCCTGGTGCTGCTGAATGGCTTCGATCAGCTGAAACCCACAGGTATACACTGGATTCAAGGAACTCATCGGCTCCTGGAAAATCATAGAAATTTGACCGCCCCTGTAGCTTTGCAACTGACGTTGAGAAACCTGACATAAATTGACAGGGGGAGTATCAGGATGCTCTGAAAACAGAATGTCTCCCTGAGTAATCCGTCCTGGAGGGTTGGGCACTAATCCCATTACCGCCAGAGATGTTACGGATTTCCCTGAGCCTGACTCACCTACAATACCCAGGGTGCGCCCCCGTTGTACCTGGAAGGACACATCATCTACGGCTTTAATCACGCCGTTGGCAGTCTCGAATTCGACTTTCAGATTTTGGACATCAAGGATGGTTTCGCTCATGGATTAATGTAAAGGGTGCTAACAGATGGGAGGCTAATAAATTCTGGATTGGATAGATTGAATAGACCAGTAAAATAGTGATGCAGTCCTAATTATCATTAATGTCAGAAAACCGTTGGTTATCTGTGTATCTATTCGGGGTGCAGCAACTATATTTAATCTAGAGGTATACATTGAGACTTCGGCAAATCTGCGCTAGTGCGAGTGGGTAGGTGATCGGTATGGTGAGATAGCCACTTCTGTAGCAGAAATACCCATATCCTTCGGGTTCGCTTCGTATATGGCGATTGTGTACGCTTAGTTAGCCAGAATCATAGCAATCCTTCGCCGCTGATTGTCGATATGTTGTCTCCACTCCCATCATGGTCCAACTTGCGATCGCAGTTTTGATCGTTATCCTCGGTTCCGCTATTTGTTCAGGTACTGAAGTAGCACTGCTTTCCCTTCCTTTGCTGAAAGCCAGACAGCTTGCACAAAAGCGAAATCCAGCCACTGTTGCCTTATTAGCTATTCGGGAAAAGGTCAACCGACCGATTGCTACTATTGTGATTCTCAACAATGTGTTTAATATTGTTGGGAGTTTTGTCGTCAGCCGCATTGCTGCTGAGCTGTTTGGCAATCTGATGCTGGGTGTTTTTTCCGGCATCCTGACGTTTTTAATCATTTTATTTGCCGAAATTGTCCCTAAAACGATTGGTGAGCGTTACGCAGAGCAATTTGGATTGCTAGTTGCGATTCCGGTTCGAAGCCTAACCTGGCTTATGACGCCAATTATTTTGGTGCTAGAAAAGCTGACAGCACCTCTGCTTCGAGGCCGCCGCCGCCCGATTACCAACGAAGCTGAAATTAAGCTGCTGGCCATGTTGGGATATCAGGAAGGTCTGATTGAAGATGATGAAGCCGAAATGATTCAAAAGGTCTTTCGGATGAATGATATTGCTGCAGAAGATATCATGACCCCGCGAGTGGCAATTACGTACATTCAAGGGGATCAATCCTTGGCCTCAGCCCAGCAAGAAATTATGCAGTCACAGCATAGCCGGATCATTGTGACTGGTGATGAACTTGATGATGTGCTGGGGGTGGCGCTCAAAGCCGAACTCTTAGCCGCGTTAGTTCAAGGTCGCGGACAAGATCCGGTTACTAGCTGTATGCGTCAAGCCCGATATATCCCGGCGACCGAACGTGCAGATAAGCTGCTAAAAACTTTTCAAACCGCCCGTGAGCATCTCATGATTGTGGTAGATGAGTATGGAGGAGTATCGGGCGTGGTCACCTTGGAGGATGTGCTAGAAGTATTGATTGGTGAAATTGTAGATGAAACTGACCGTAACGTAGATCTACAGGCCTTAGCTCGGCAGCGACGGCGACGACTGCTTCAGCGCCAGGGATTTCAGACAGATTTGAAACGGCATCATTAGAGACAATTGTCAGAACCAGTTTGATGCAGCGCCAAGCTCAGGTATTCGATACAAAAATTTATATTGTTGGTGACCTGAAACTGACCGGGGGCTAAAAATTCAAAAAAATCCTTTGCCAGCCTGTTATAGGGCATGATTACCAGAGGTTTTTGGACCTTGAGAGCCAGGGCGATTTCAGAAACAGTGCCCAGACCCAGACCGCAGGCAATGATGCCATGACTGGAGAGGACATTGATAGCATTGCGGGCGTTACCCATGCCAGTGACGATGGGTAGAGTGACCCCGCTAGCCACTTGAGTCCCCTGGGCATCCGGTAAAATGCCCAATACAATGCCCCCTACAGACGCTGCGCCAAGGCTTGCAGCCTCCATAACACCAGTAGGTCGCCCTCCCGTCAGTAATGTCCATCCTTGTTGGGCAATTGCTCTGCCTAGGTTATGGGCTAGCTGAAGCTCAGAGTCTGGGACATGATTGCCGGGTCCCATGATGCCAATGATGGTTTGAGTGGTCATGCTAGATAATGTCCCGTATTACGGCTATTTGTAATGAAGTAACTTATGGGTTTCTGCGCAAGGCTTGTCAGGTCGCTACATTAGCAACCATTCATATCCAATCAGGATTGCTAATGTTAGATATACTCTGACGATTTCTGGCTGACTGTAGGGTTTTGCTTCCTTGCAAGGAGCTTACTTTTAATCGTCCGTTTACCCACGTTTTGTTTCGCTATGACCCATCCTGCTTGTGCGACGGTTCAACCGTCTCGGCTTGGCCAATTTTTACCGGTTGTAAACGGTTTAAAGCTGATTCGGTTAAGGGGATGGCGGTCAGTGTTATGGGGGGGAGCGATGGCGTTGGGTGTGGTGTTAGGTGTACCGGCTCAAGCAGCAGAACGGGTCAACATTCAGGTGGGACCGATCAAACAAACCCTCTATGTCAGCGATCTAGAAGAGTTTGCGAAAACCGGGCAAGTGCCCTCTCGTCTCCAGCTTTATCAGGCATTCTTGACGCCTGAGATCCGGACCATGCTCAACAATCGGGTAACTCTGGACCCGGCGATGGCTGATCGAATGGTGGCTGATATTCTGGCATCCCCTAATGGTGAACTCTTACTGGACTCTTTAGCCCGGATTGCTCCTGGTTTGACTGTTGAGCAAATCCGAGCAGCGATTCGTTTAGCTGCCAAACAAACCTATGGTTTAAGTATGCTGGGGGTGTTGCGAGCTGTGCCTCAAGATACGTTAGATGTGGATTTGACGGCTGCCCTGGCCTTGGTTTCGCAGCTCAATTTATCCCGGTTAGAAGGGGATGCCTTGAGCACCGTTTTAGAGCAAGAACTCTTGGTCAGTGATGAGCTTGATTTACCTGAAAATATTGATCCCACTATCGCTGGACCGATTAATGTAACCCAGCGCTCGTTTAAATTTGTCGATAGCGATCGCAATCGATTAATTCCATTAGATGTATACGTGCCCGGTCAGGCTGCGATAGAAGATGCGCCCTTAGTCGTGCTTTCCCATGGATTTGCTGCCGATCGTCGTTTTCTAACTTACGTCGGTGAACATTTGGCATCCTATGGATTAACTGTGGTTGCTGTGGAGCATGTGGGGAGTAATGTTGAAGCTCTGAATAATACTCCCTTGGATCCTACGGCGGTGGAGGATCCGAGCCGCATTCTACCAGCCAGTGAGTTTCTCGATCGGCCCCGTGATGTTTCCTATGTGCTTGACCGACTGGCGTGGATGGAGCAGGTATCTCCCATGCTGGGAGGAAAATTTGATCCTGAGCGGGTGGTGCTAATTGGTCATTCTCTCGGGGGATATACCGGGTTTGCCTTGGCTGGGGCGCAGCTGGACCTATCTGCGCTGCCTCCTTTTTGCGATAGTTTAACCCCTGTCGGTCTATCGCCAGCGGATTGGTTACAGTGTGCGGCAGTCGAACTTTCTGAGGTGACAGCGGATCTCAGTGATGAGCGCATTGTGCAGGTGATTGCTATGAATCCTCTGGTGGGGAGGTTGTTTGGTCGTAAAGGGCTGGCGGATGTGGCGGTGCCCAGTATCATTTTGACTGGCACCAAAGATGGCGTGACTCCTACATTGGCTCAGCAGCTAGGGCCGTTTAACCAGCTCAATGGCTCTGATAATCATTTAATTGCTGTGATTGGCGGCACCCACCTGAGTGTGGGCGATCCTGATAATGTGAATGAATCTCTCACTCAGATTCCCTTTATGCCTGAGCTATCGAGGGCGCAAACTATCAATCTGCGTCAGTATCTCAAGGCCCTATCTCTCAGCGTGGTGATGCAGCAGACCGATGAAGCTAATACCTACAGCGTGTTTTTGCAACCGGCCTATGCCCAAAGCTTCTCGACGGGAACCTTGCCATTACGGATGACTCAAGTTCTGCCTGAAAGTGTCCAGGGTTGGCTGAGAACCGTAGCGCCCGAGCGTGCCCGGGCTGAGGGAGAGACGTTGCTTTCCTGGGTGCGTCTGCGCACCTTTGATGCCCGCAAGTCCATTGGTAATGTACACCGGCGGATGATGGCCTATCTACGTCAAGAGCAGGTGTCGATTACGGTATTGTATTGGCCTACGGGGTTGCCGTGGATTTAAGGAATGTATAGAGGCATTCCATGGAACGCCTCTACAAGAATTAAGAGCGCTGTAGGTCCAACAAAGCCGCCGATTCCCTGAGGCTGACTAAGCTATTGGCACAAAGAATCCCGGAGGCAGCGACGGCAGGAACACCGATGCCGGGGAGAGTGCTGTCGCCGACTCGGTAGAGTCCTTTGATGGGTGTCTTGCAGCCTGGAAATAGCCCCTGACCAGAGGCAATAGCGGGGCCGTAGGTGCCTCGGTGACGTCGGAGAAAGCGTTGGTGAGTCAAGGGGGTGCCGATCAATTTTAGGGTGATGCGATCGCAAATATCTGGGATCACCTTTTGCAACGCTTGGAACAATGGCTGCGCCTTAGCCTCTTTTTTCGCTTCATAGTCCTTATCCCTCTGCCAGTTTTCCCAAGGCTCTAATGTGTAAGCGTGAACCACATGGTGACCTGCGGGGGCCAGGGACGGATCTAGTACCGATGGGATCGAAATCATGCAGGTATTCCCCGGTGTAGTAATGTCTTTGGCAGTATCGTGAACTACCACATGATGAATCGTTAAATTCTCCAGACCCTTAGCATGAATACCCAGATGAAGATGCATAAAGCTATCAACTGCTGGAGTATCCAAGGATGTTTGCCGATAATTATCAGGTAGCTCGTTTGGATCGAGCAGCTGATCGTAGGTATCCCACAACGTGGCGTTAGAGATTACGGTATTGGCACAGACGCGTGCTCCGTTTTGAAGAATCACGCCTTGAACTTGATTTTGCTCCACCCAGATTTTCGCCACATGGGTGCTCAAGCGAAGCTGACCTCCCCAGCGTTTTAGACCCCGAACCAGTGCCTCTACCAGTGCGCCGCTGCCACCAATGGGGTAGTCGATCACT
This sequence comes from Cyanobacteria bacterium P01_F01_bin.13, assembly GCA_039191365.1. GTDB lineage: Bacteria > Cyanobacteriota > Cyanobacteriia > Phormidesmidales > Phormidesmidaceae > Leptothoe. The sequence goes on from JBCCXQ010000048.1 coordinate 7,666, forward strand.
GAGGCAGCCCGCTCACCAAACATAAAGGCCATTTCAGGTGCTACGGTTTCATGGGCTTTCATGCCTGAAAGTAAAAAGCACTCTAGATCAATGAGCTGTCGTAACCAGGGATCGCGCACCGTTGCATCGACAAAATCCCCCATGGACCGTCCTAAACCCCGGAGCTGAGGCAGTAGCTGTAGCATTGCTTTTGGGAAGCGCTTTGCCAACAATGGTAGTAGCCACCCATCTGCGCGGAGGGCCAGGGTGGGAATGGAGCCCAGGGGACGATAGATGGCTAGCATTTTTTTTGTTAAGGCCTGGAGCTCTAACGCTGCCTGGGGGCTGATCTCAGCCAGTGATGCTTGGTACTGTTCAGCATTGCCATACACGGCCAGAGTGCGATCGGGGAAATGATAATGCCCCAGGGGATCATACGCTATAGCTTCAATGGATTCCCCCAGAGCCGTGAGTACTTCCCGCAGTGGATTGCAGGAGCTGGGATCTGCCAAACCACAGTAAAAAGATGGGCCAGAGTCAAAGGTGAATCCCTGACGCTTAAATGCATGGGCTGCACCACCTGGTAAGGTATGGCTTTCGCATACCAATACTCGTCGGCCATAGCGGGCCAGTAAACCGGCAGCCACGAGACCACCGATACCGCTACCGATCACAACGACATCATAGGATTCCATAGGTGTTTGTTTACCAATATTCAATACGTAGAGGCATTCCATGGAACGCCTCTACATTCCATGGAACGCCTCTATTATTTTCTACGGTTTGTTTATCGAATCAAAGCCTGTTCGATCTCGGGTAAATAATCACGCACAGCGGTTTCTTCTTCAGGATGAATGTCCTTGAGATGATTGATGCGCCAGTGGGTAGAACTTTCGATTTCTTGAGCCTCGTGCAACAGACGAAGATATTCGTCGGTGGCCTCGGGCTGTTTGCTGATTTGATTCATGCGGCGAGTGATAGCTTCGCGTTCGCGTCCACAGTGATCCTTAGCTGCTTGGATTTGAGCAGCGGTTCCTCCGGACTTGACGACGGCATAAATGTCCATCAGCCGCTGATACTTGTCTAGGTAGTTAGAGTCAACATCCTTAACAACAGGATTGCTGAGTACATCTCCAGAGGTAGCACGCCGTTTGCGTCGCTGCCACCACTGTAGGATCACGGGAATGGATGTTTGGCTAATAAAGCTCTTGTTGGAAAGCAGATGCATAGTTACAAGTTACAAACCTAATGGACTAACCAGGAATGTGATGGCTCATTCCTCAAACAGGAATGTGGAGCTCATTCCCCAAAGGGTAATATTTAATACTAAAGCGTTATTGTCATACTTGGTGTCTAATTTACGGACACCTTTATGAATGTTTGCTCGGCTTAGTTAGAGCCCTGAGTCACCTCTTCTCCAGAGGATTTATCTGGCGTCCTAATCTCCTAATTTGGCACAATGCTCAAGGCAGTATTCTTCGGTTTCCATGGTGTCATCATTAATGATGATGTGGTCCATCCACAGTTGATTGCGCAGCTTTTGCTGGCTGAGAATCTGCGGTTTGATCCAGACGAATATAAGGAAATGTATTTGGGGTGTAGTGACCGGGCAAGGTTGGCGGCAATTTTGCAAACACGAGGGCGATTTGTCCGGGATGAGTATCTGAATGCGCTGCTGCGTAAGAAAGCTGAAGGCTATAGGAAATGGTTGGAATCTCAACCTAAGCTTTCCCTCTATGCAGGGTTGGATGACCTGTTGTATCGCATTCGTACTCAGCAATATGAGATCGCAATTGTCACAGGTGCCCAGCGGGCCGACGTAGACCAGGTGCTCAAAACCGCTAAGCTAACTGACCAATTTCCATTAGTTGTATCTGCTAGTGATATGCCAGTATCCGCCAGTAAACCCGCCCCCGATAGCTACCTGGCGGCGATTGATCAACTCAACCTACGGGACCCTGGTCTGCAGCTTACCCCAACCAACTGTTTAGCTATTGAATCTTGTTTCGCCGGTATTAATGCGGCTAAAGCTGCGGGCATTCCGGTTGTTGGTGTGGCTCAAATTTACCCGTATCACATGATTCAACGCTGTGCAACCTGGGCCGTGGACTACCTCAACGAAATTGACTTTGATTGGATCGCCCCACGGTATGAAGGGGGATCGAATGCCGTTACCATGGAAGAAAAACCAGCTGTGTAGCCGATCCAGGGGAGTAGTTGAGAATGATAGTGGCAGTGACTGGGGCAACGGGATTTGTAGGGTCGCGTCTAGTGCAGCAGCTCCATAATGCAGGGCATCAGATTAAAGTGTTTACTCGCAATCCTGAGCGGGCGCGAAAAGTATTTCCAGAATCTGCCTTTAAGCAGGTAGTAATCGTCGGCTATACCCCCCAAGAATCGGGTGACTGGCAAACTGAAATTTCTGGCTGTGATGGTGTGATCAATCTGGCTGGTGAGGCGATTTCGGAGCGTTGGACAGCTGAACGCATGCGAGAGATTATGAATAGCCGTGTGATCGGCACCGAGAAAATTGTGGAAGCTATTGGTAAGGCAGCTGTAAAACCTAAAGTATTGGTGAGCGCTTCCGCTATTGGTTTCTATGGCACCAGCGAAACCGCTGAATTTTATGAAACTAGTGCGCCCATCAAACAAGATTTTCTATCCCAAGTTTGTCAGGCGTGGGAAACGGCGGCGGATAAGGTGACGTCCTACGGAACGCGGCTGGTGACGATACGGATTGGTATTGTGTTGGGCATGGGTGGTGCGATCTCAAAAATGCTCACCCCTTTTCGCCTCTATGCTGGCGGCCCCATCGGCAGTGGTAAGCAATGGTTTTCTTGGATCCATCGTGATGACCTGGTCAGTCTATTTATCAAGGGCTTAACCGATAACAATATGACTGGCATTTACAACGGTACCGCTCCCCACCCAGTAAAAATGTCTGAACTTTGCGATACTCTGGGCAAGGTTATGAATCGTCCCTCATGGCTTCCAGTCCCTGATTTTGTGATTGAAACCCTACTGGGTGATGGGGCTGTGGTTGTACTTGAAGGTCAGAAGGTGTTGCCTGAGCGTACTCAGTCTACTGGCTTTTCATACGCCTATCCAAAAGTAGAGCCTGCACTACGCGAGATTGTCGTTGAATAATGCCTCTTAATGCCTCTGTGTAGTGCCTCTACTGCGTGACCTGTGCCCCATGGCTGCGTGGAGTATCCGATGAGCCCACTGGCTCAAGAGCAGTCTCCACATCCGAAGTTTGACCTTCAGCCTGAGCATAGGGCAGCCTACTACCTGCTACCAGGGCAGACAAATTTTCTGCAAGTACTGCCTTAGGAATTTCGCCAATAGCCGCCCCTGCATCATTACCTGTGCCATCAAGAAATACAAAATGAGGAATGCCATCTACTCGGTAATGAAGCATCTCCGGCAGCCATTTAGTATTGTCCACATTGAGCATGACAAAGTTAATGTTTTGCTGGTACTCATTTTTCAGCTGCTGCAAATCTCCAGCCATCGCCTGACAGCTCGTGCACCAGTTGGCATAAAACTCCACTAGCGTTGGCTTACCGTTTTTAACGGCTTGATTTAAAGGGATGGCAACCGCTGCCATATCTGTAAGAGAGGCCGATGGTGTACGGGTTTGTAACCCTAAAACTATGGCTACGCTGAGGACCACCGCCACTAACACCACCAAAAAATTACGCAGTCGCTGGACCAGGACACCAGCTTCAGGGGAGTTAACCGACATAGAATAAAAAAGCGCCCACGGCGTCATTACAGCGTCTTCTTTAGTCTAGCGGAATGAAAAAGCGTGTTACCCTAACATTTCCAAAACAAACGGTGAATATGCCCATCACCTATCGGTTAGCCAAAGATTTTAATGTGGCGGCCAATATTATTCGTGCCCAGGTGGCACCTAATCAGGTGGGCAAAGGGGTAATTGAGCTATCGGGTGATATCGATCAGTTAGACGAGGCGATTGACTGGATGCGCAACCAGGGCATAGGTGTTTCCCTATCTAGCCGTGAAATATTGATTGACGAAGCTCTCTGTGTCCACTGTGGGTTGTGTACAGGGGTGTGTCCTACGGGAGCATTGCGTTTGGATTCAGAGAGCTTCAAACTCGTTTTTAATCGAGCCCAGTGTATTGTATGTGAGCAGTGTATTCCCACGTGTCCGGTTCAGGCGATTTCTACCAACCTATGAGAGTGCTGAATGAAAAACCTGCCCTGGCTATCATCACTCCTTTTATTGTTGGCCTATATGGGCTTTGGTGCATTTTTGTATTCTCGCCACAGCCCTAACTTTGTTTGGTGGCTAGCGTTGGGACATGCCGTCATCGAAGCAGCCATTTTGACTATCATGTGGAAACCTCTCCGCAACTTGTTTTTGCTTGGTTTTCAATCTGATGTCGGCTACACAATTATGGCGTTAGTGATTGCATCTTTTGCCGTAGTTGTGGTGTCGTGGATTCAGATCTTTATCTACTTTCTTGTGATGTTAGCGGCGGCACTGTTATTACGAGTCGAATTGTTAATTCGTGATATTGGTAACAGTCTTTCGTTTGTCACAATTCTCCTGTTGTCGTTAATGGGCTTAGGCCTGAGTCGATTAACGACAGAACTCTTGATTTATAGTGCTCATGGCTGAAATTATTTCTGCAATTGGACTATAGACACTCGATAAATCGGCATACGACAAATCGCTTAGAAAAGTGTTTAAGCGATCCTATTAAAAGCACAAGCGTTTAACTGTTGCCCATACCCTGTTGCACTTTGGTGTTTCAGGGTACTTTTTTGTCTGTGCGAATTGATCGATGCAGCCTCAATAAAAAATCCATAGGCGACAAGTGATTTGAATCACAAGATTTTGTGTCGTTCCTCACATAGCTAAAAGTACTGCCATTACTGGGTTATGGACAGTCCAGGAACCGGCATACGACAATTTGCTTAGAGAACTATTTGAGCGATGCTATTGAAAGCACAAGCGTTTAACTGTTGCCCCTACCCTGCGATGCACATTCGTGTCTCCAGGGTACTTTTTTGTCTTTTGAGTGACATATGTACACTCATGGCTGTGGATATTAGAAGAGCATTCCTGAGGTGATCAAGAGAACCCTCTTATGTGCGTATGTATCGTAATTTACAAAGTTAAAAAGCTCACTGTCACTATGTTGTGGACACTCGATAAATCGGCATACGACAATTCGCTGAGAGAATTATTTGGGCGATTCTGTTGAAAGCACAAGCGTTTAACTGTTGCCCCTACCCTGTGATGACATTCGTGTCTCCAGGGTACTTTTTTATTTAAAGTGAGTTGCGGGGGATGTTCTGTGACAGCTCATGGCCGTAGCCCTTAAAAGTAATGGCAAGGCTACCTTGGCCCAGCTCTGGCTGAAATATCCAGGCCTAGCTGAATCACAGAACATCCATAATTATGGACACTCTATGAAGCTGCACAAAATAGGAAATTTAATCTTAGATGTAAGCGATTCTGTTGAAAGCACAAGCGTTTAACTGTTGCCCCTACCCTGTGATGCACATTCGTGCCTCCAGGGTACTTTTTTATCTATTTGTAAGGTGAAAGCGGAGAGGCGTTAATACGCCTACACGTTAACAAGGAAAATCGATGCAGCTCTGCCCTACTGGACTAAGCTGGTTGCCGCTTTCCTTTGCACCCACTCGGTGATTAATGGATTCACCAGTTCAGGGGCTTCATCCTGGGGGCAATGGCCCACTCCTTCGAGTGGTATGAATTGTTCGACGACGTCATATTCACTGAGTTCCCGACCGAGTTCAATTGGTTCCCACGGGTCAGCATCGCCCCATAGCATCAGTACTGGGCAATTGAGCTGAGGCAGCAAATCCTCGGGTAGAGGACCTTGGGAGTAGCTAATAAAGGCAACAAAGACGTCTACAGCTGCTGGTTCGCGGGCAGGTGCGAGTAGAAGCTCGATGAGTTCGTCGGTGACCGCTGCTTTTCGACCATAGGCTTGGCTCAGGATATTTTTGAGGGTTCTGGGCTTGGCTAAGCGGGAGAAGAAGAATTGACCGACAGGCTTGTAGTTAAGAATTGCCTGGATCAGGGGGGTGGGAGCACTACGGTACCAAGGAAGCGTGGCCCGCTTGCGATCGTGGAGCAGACGCAGGGAGCAGTCAAGGACAACGAGGCCAAGGACTTGATCAGGCGCTACAGTGGCGGCTTGCATAGCAACGATGCAGCCGATGGAATTACCAATTAGGAAGGTCGGTTCGTGGATGATATCTTGACAGAAGTCGATCACCTGCTGGCCCCAAGTTTCGAACGTATAGGGTATAGGGTCTCCAGGGGCTGGTTTGGCGGACTGACCATAACCAATCAGGTCAATGGCATAAACGCGATGGGTGCGTCCCAGGTCAGGCAGGTTTTTGCGCCAATGAGCGCTGTGAGCACCGAAACCGTGGATGAGGAGTAGTGGTGGGCCTTGGGTACCTGCGGTTTGGTAACGGATAGGGAAGCCTTGCCAGTTCCAGAAATGAGTTTTTGGGAATAGGGGTTCAGTCATGGCAGAGGCAAGCCGTTAAATACTTCTGGATAAAGTATTACGTAATATGTGCTGTCTTGCTTGATGCCTTGAGCTGATTTGCCAATTAGCGGGCTCTCGATAGATCATAGGCGGAAGGGGGTAAATCAATGGCGTTCAGGCGAGCGATTTTGCTGAATTCTGATGAGGCGACACTGGCAGTGTCCTCGGCTCGTGGTTTGTTTCCGAAGCCTTAAAAATGGTTTTGAGGCTGTCATTCGAGATTGGTTTTTCGGTTGGAAGTAAGTATTTTAGATAGGATTATGAGTCGGATATATAATTGCCTGTCCTCTTATGGATTCTTTGCCGCTCCTTCTATTGATCTTTCTCATTGGTCTTGCCACCTTGGTGGTCGCCTCTGACTTTTTTACCGATGCTGCAGAGAAGCTTGGCCTTGCCATGGGTCTACCGCCTTTTATTGTTGGTGTCACCATCGTTTCCATGGGGACATCACTGCCCGAGCTGTTGTCCTCTCTGTTTGGCATCTTTCAAGGGGCATCGGAAGTGGTTGCCAGTAACGTGATTGGCTCCAATATTGCCAATATTTGTCTGGTGGTGGGAACGGCTGCCATCATGAGTACAAAAATCCTTAGGGTTATGTATAACTTGATCAGCGTTGATCTACCTTTATTCGTCGGGTCCGCGTTTTTGTTTGCCCTGATGGCATCTTCAGATCAACGATTTACACGGGGAGAATCGCTGATCCTGGTTATTGGATATATTCTTTATCTGTTTTATATTCTCAAAAGTAGCGACGAGACCTCTCAACAACATCAAACGAATGACAATTCAGGCGTGGAGATGCCTGGCAGCCCACCTGGCAGCCCAACCCAAGTATCTCAATCGCTACGAGAGTTTCTTATTTTAGTACTTAGCGGGATTTTTATCTTTCTAGGGGCGAATTATACGATTAATTCTCTTATTCAAATTTCTGATCGTCTCAACATTGGTAAAGATATTATTGCCATCAGTGCTGTCGCTATTGGTACGTCTCTGCCTGAGCTTATGGTTACTATCAATGCCGCCCTTAAAGGCAAGGCTGAACTAGCTGTTGGTAATGTTGTTGGTTCGAATATTTTCAATATTTTTGTAGTGGTGGGTATTCCAGGCCTCATCAGGGAGCTTCCAGTCTCAGATAACATCCTTAGCCATAGTGTGCCAACGTTGCTGGCAGCGTCCTTACTAATGTTTTTTATTGTCCAAGATAACAAGATTACCATTTGGGAAGGATGGTTGTTTATTCTCCTCTATGCCTGGTTTATGGGGACTGTTTTTGGTCTGCTCTAGGGCGTTTTAGTGATGTAAATAGGTAGTCCCGCTAGGATAGATTTAAAAGCGCCTGTCCTATTCACCTCTTGACATAACATGGCGACTGTTCAAGATCGGTCTATTCAACGGAAATCTGCGAGTATCTATTGGCCGTGGGTGCTGGGTGCGATCGCACTCCTCCTGGGTTTAGATATCGGCACCTACTTTGCTGCAGAGGGATTGTGGTTTCGCTCAGTAGACTATCTAGACGCATTTTGGTTACGGTTGCGGGCACAGTTGATTTTTGGGACCGTTGCGTTTTTAGGGAGCTTGCTGTTTGCAGGCCTCAATTTACGACGAGCCCAGCGGCTCAGTTTTGATGACTATTGCATCGTCCCTAGCCATGAAAATCGTCGCCGGGGGATCGGGCTGGGACAGTTATTACCCATTGCTGTTGCCCTGGCGCTGCTGCTGGCAGTATCGGTGCTATATCACGTTCAGCTAGCCCTGACCCGCTGGCCCCAACTGACGGCTGAGCCCCTTCCTCCATTGCCCCTGTGGCTGAATTTAGACACGATCTGGCAAATCTCACAGCAGGTGTTGCAGCAGCCATGGCAGGGGGGACTGCTGTTTGCCATGGTGCTAGGATTTTTGGTCTATCCCAGAGTGGGGAGTGCGATCGCAACATTGCTGCTTAGCCTGAGCTTTGGTCTAGTTCTGGCAGCTCAATGGTCGCGAGTTTTACCAGCTTTCAATCCTACCGACTTTGGTCAAAGTGACCCACTCTTCAACCAAAACATCAGCTTTTATATTTTTCGACTGCCTGTTTTAGAGTTGCTCGAGTTTTGGCTGTCTGGCCTGTTTTTATTCACCCTGGTTGCAGTTGCTTTGGTGTATTTACTGGCAGGCAATAGTCTCAGTCAGGGACGATTCCTCGGGTTTTCCACCAGTCAACAGCGCCATCTCTACCTGTTAGGTGGGATTTTGCTCTTGACCACAAGTGTTGGCCATTGGCTAAACCGCTATGAGCTACTGTATTCCCGACAGGGGGTGACCTATGGCGCAAGCTACACCGATGTCAGGGTGAGTTTGCCTGTTTATACAGCCTTGAGTTTGATTATTTTAGGGTTAGCGATAGTGGCCCTGATCCGCGCTCTCGTAGGTTCTATCCATCGCCAGACCATTTATCGCCCCCCATCTTTTAGTATTCTCATTGCGATCTACCTGAGTGTTGCGCTGATGGGGGAGACACTTGCCCCGTGGCTGGTACAACGTCTGATTGTACAGCCTAACGAATTCAAACGAGAGCGTCCCTATATTGAACGAGCCATCGCCTTTACCCGTGATGCCTTTAATCTCACGGATATCCAAGAAGAGAGCTTTGATCCTAAAAGTAATCTCACGGCAGACAAGTTGAAAAACAACGATCTCACTGTGCGTAATATTCGCGTGTGGGATACACGACCGCTACTTGAAAGTAATCGTCAGCTCCAACAAATCCGCTTGTACTATGAATTTACCGATGCCGATGTGGATCGCTACACCCTGATTAAAAGTGACGGTACTACCGAACGGCGTCAGGTGCTCATTTCTGCCCGTGAGCTGAACTATGAGCAGCTAGAAGACACCGCCAAAACCTGGGTCAATAAACATTTAAGCTATACCCATGGCTATGGCTTTACTATGAGTCCGGTCAACACTGCAGCTGTTGGTGGATTGCCTGACTATTTTATTAAAGACATTGCCCACGTACCCAGCAATGACGATGTAGCTCGCAGTATCCCCATTGGGCAACCCCGCATTTATTTCGGAGAATTGACAAACACCTATGTGATGACGGGCACCCGCGTGCCCGAATTGGACTACCCAGGGGAAAATGACAACGTTTATACCACCTATGCGGGGGGAGGTGGCATTAGTCTAGGAGCGTTCTGGCGGCGACTGCTGTATTCAAAGCATTTGCGTGACTGGCAAATGTTATTTACCAATGACTTTACCGCTGATACAAAATTGTTGTTTCGCCGCAATATTCAAAAGCGAATTAACCAAATTGCACCGTTTCTCCGCTTTGATAGCGATCCCTATCTGGTGGTGGCAGATGCGAATGCTCAGGCGGCGTCTGATGCATCTAATCCCATCGATCCAGAGGGGAATTATCTGTATTGGATGATTGACGCCTATACCACTAGTGACCGCTACCCATACTCAGATCCAGGGGGGCAGCCCTTTAACTACATTCGCAATTCAGTCAAAGTGGTGGTAGATGCCTATAACGGTTCTGTCTCCTTTTATGTCGCAGATGTCACCGACCCTATCATTCAAACGTGGGCTCGGCTTTTTCCAAAAATGCTTCAGCCTCTAGAATCGATGCCACCGGCCCTGGCCGCCCATATTCGCTATCCCGAAGACTACTCCCTAGTGCAGTCAAATCAGCTGCTGGTATACCATATGACCGATCCCCGCATCTTCTATAACCGTGAAGATACCTGGCGGGCTCCCAATGAAATCTATGCCAATGAATCTCAGGTTGTTGAGCCTTACTATCTGATTATGAAACTTCCTGAAGAAGAGGAAGAAGAGTTTGTGCTGTTACGCCCCTTTACCCCATCTCAACGGAATAATCTTATTGCCTGGCTAGCGGCTCGCTCGGATGGCAGTCATTATGGTCGCATCTTGCTATATCGGTTTCCTAAACAGGAGTTGGTCTACGGTCCTGAACAAATCGAGGCCCGCATCAACCAAGATCCAGAAATTTCTCAGCGTATTTCTCTATGGAACACCCAGGGCTCCCGTGCCAATCAAGGGAATCTTTTAGTGATCCCCATCGAAGAGTCTCTCTTGTATGTGGAACCGCTCTATTTAGAGGCTGAACAAAACCGATTGCCGATTTTAGCCCGCGTGATTGTGGCCTATCAAAATCGTATTGCTATGGCGGAAACTCTGGAGCAATCCCTAACTGCGATTTTTAATCCCAAAGCGGTCAATGGACCTACGATTTTGCGTGACCTTGAAGCCGAGTTATTGAACTAGCCTTGCTCCAAATTGCAGTAGCTACCCCCATAGTTTCAATAAAAATCCAACAAAAGTTTAAATACATGGTTCGCTGACTCTAGGAAGTCTTGATAACTTTCGTTATCATTGTCCTTGACTTAGGACAATGATGGACACTGAAAGTCCTAAGATTTAAGAGGTTTTTAGGATGTCAATGTTCAAGACCTATCCAACCACTTGTCAACTATTTACTTAATGCTGCTTAAGGCTCCTTTTTGAACTCAGTATGCATTCTCGACAGAGCCTGCTAGACATCTTTTCAACATTTATTGAATTGCAGGCAGATGGCTTTCGTGGCTGGTTTATAGATGTTAGGCTGCGTCGGAGTTTTGAAGCACATCAAGCTCAGTTAGAGAGGAATTCTTCAGAGGAGTTTTGGTCTCTTTACTGGTATGCACGTTGGCAACAAGACCCGGAGAGTATCGCCTTCGCTCATCTATCAGCGTATTTACAGGAAACGTGCTACTGGACTGCTCAAAAAGCCATGCGAGCGTTAGGCCATGGATCCTATCGGCTGTCGGACTGTTTCCAACTAATCAGCCTTGACATTAACAAAGTCTTAGCAGGCTATGATCCCAATCGTGGTGCAAGCTTGAAGGGATATGCTAGCTTTGTGTGTTTCTCTCTGCTGCGGGATACACTGCGGCAACGACAGGAAGCAGATATCTCTACAGATTGGACCTTGCTGCGACGAGTGGGTAAGCAGCGCTTGATGGCTTCATTACGCCAGGCTGGGTTATCGTCTGTCGCCATGGCTCAATATCGACTGGCATGGGCATGTTATACGGTGCTCTATAGCACGGCCAAAGTTCCTACTCGTAAACTGCGCAGCCCAGAGCCAGCGCAGTGGATCGCGATCTCAAAACGCTACAATACCGAGCGCTTACAGCAGCTGTCCGAACCAGGACCGGCCTTGACGAGCATCACCCTGGAGCAACGACTGGCTCAATGTGCGAGTTGGATTCGTGCCTATAGCTATCCGCCCTTGGTCTCCTTAAATAACCCCTACCCCAATCGACAGGACGGTGCATTTGCATTACAAGATGAGCTGTCAACCTCGCTGCCACCGCTTACTACGCTGATTGAATTGGAAGATCTGCAAAAACGTCAGGCGAAGCAAAATCAGCTCAACACTCTACTCACATCAGTCATCAATGAGCTAACACCGGATACCCAGATGCTCCTGGCGCTTTACTATCAGGCCCAGCTGACGCAAAAGCAGATTGCCCACAAGCTAGATATGAAGCAATGCACGGTGTCGCGTCGTCTGGCCCGTGCTCGAGAGGCGTTGTTAAAGGCTGTGACCATATGGTCGGGTGTGCATATTTCTCCTACACCAGACCTATTAAGTGATGCGAGCGTTGCTCTGGAGGAGTGGTTGACGGTGCACTACTGCAATCGACCTCAGTTGTGAACCGTTTTGAGGAAGGGAGTGAGCCCAGTGAGTTTTACCTTTGCCGCATCGACGGAATGGTGGCTAGAAATTCCAAAAAACTTACAGGACCACTGCTGGCAAGCCAGCCAGTCCCTGGCCACACCTGATCATCATCAGGCGATCTATCTCAACCATCTCTGTTTACAGGTTTTTCTGCCCTGGTTTCAGCAAGAATATGCTCCAGAAGCGGCGGCCTGGCCTAGTAGAAACGAGTTACTCGGCATTTGGACACTGGTCAACGGTAGCGGCATCTCCCTAGCCTCTAAACGCCTGGTTCTAATACCAACGGATAGCATGGATAGCAGGAGCTTAGATGTCCCCCAGGAGTGGGTCGATATGCCAGCGTGGGCCGCTGATTATTACCTGGCGATTCAGATGGATTTAGCTGATTGCTGGCTCAAGGTTTGGGGCTACACCACCCATCAGCGGCTTAAGCAAACGGCTGACTTTGACCGAGCCGATCGCACCTATTGTGTTTCAGGTCAGGGCCTGCAGCGTGATCTCACCACGTTCTGGCCCGGCTATCAGCTGTGTCCCGACGCAACTACTCAAGTTGAGATCGCGCCACTACCGACTCCAACCGCTGACCAGGTTGCCCAGGCCATCCACACGGTCAGCCAGGCTGATACCCTATTCCCCAGACTGGTGCTCCCGTTCGAACTTTGGGGCGGCTTACTCAGTCATAAGCACTGGCGTCAGAAGCTCTTTGAGGGACGGCTGAATTCAGTCCGTCACGCAGAGCTAATCATCGCTGTCACGCACCTGAGCCAGTGGTTTCAAAATTTGTTTACTGGGGGATGGCAATCCCTAGAAGCGGTGTTGGGAGCGACTCCTTATGCACTGCGAAGCAGTGATATATCGACTAGCAGTACCCCTGTGCCTCCTGGACCAAAGTGCATCAAGTTCATCACATTAAATGCGGAATCAGATCCGCAGACTGTAGCATTAACAATGGCCCTGAATATGGAATCTGATGGACGTACCGGAATACAGGTACAGGTTTATCCTCACCATAGAGATTCCTATATTCCAGCGCATCTTGTACTGGCGATATACTCAAATGCGAATGAGATGCTGCAAACTATCCAAGCCCGCGACCAAGAAAACTATATTCAACTGCCCCGATTTAAGTGTTGGCCCGACACTCAGTTTCGGCTGCAGATGACCCTCAGTGACGATGCCTTTAGCGAGACCTTCGCCGTTTAATGTTCTCTGAGATGCCCCAATGAATCCACTCGTCGTCTTAAATTTAGGCAAAGGGAACTGCCAAACAGGGTTACCCACGATCACAGCTCAGTTGTGGCTTGAGAACGATACGGTCCCAATGCAATACACCGGCAGTTTGCCAGCAGCAGCAGACCTGCCCCAGCTTTACCGGCGTTGGCAACAGCTTTATAAAGCATTGCATAAGTCTTTCATACAGAGAATTTCAGCAGACGATTCTATAGAGTTTGAGGCCAATGCTGTTACCAATGTCTCAATGGCAGAATTTCGTCAGCTGAGTGAGCAACTGCAGGCACAAATCAATGGGTGGTTAAATTCTGATGGATTTCGCAATATCGATCAGCAGTTGCGCACGCGGTTAAATCCACAAGAAAGTATTCGATTTATTATCGAAGCCGAAGATCCCATACTGCAAAAGTTACCGTGGCATCTCTGGCGTTTTTTTGATCATTACAATAATGCTGAAGCGGCCTTAAGTGCCCAACAATATGAGCGGGTCCCCTCTACTCCCACCAGTCGGGTGAGCCGACCTATGCGGGTTTTGGTGGTGTTGGGCCATAGTGATGGGATCGATACCCAGCGAGACCGCATTATGCTTGAAGATGCGAATGCTGAAACTGTTGTATTAGCTGAACCCAAGCGTAAGGATCTCGATCAAAGTCTGCGAGATGAGACGGGGTGGGATATTCTCTTTTTTGCGGGCCATAGCACCAGTGAGGCTGTGGATGAGGTGGGCGAAATCAGGGATCAAATTTTCTTGAATCCCAGGGAAAAGCTATCAATTTCGCAATTAAAATATGCCTTTAAGCAAGCGATTGATAACGGTCTAAAGCTCGTTATCTTTAACTCGTGTGATGGTCTGGGTCTGGCTCGGGAACTGGCTGAGCTTAATCTGCCACAGTTGATTGCCATGCGGGAGCCCATTACCGATCAAGTCGCGCACATATTTTTAAAGAATTTTTTGCAGGCATTTGCCTGTGGAGAAACTTTTTATACGGCGGTTCGCCATGCGCGGGAAAAATTACAAGCACTCGAAAGCGATCTCCCTGGTGCTAGTTGGATGCCAGTGATTTATCAGAATCCAACAGAAGGGCTGTTCCTGTGGAGAACATTACCCAAGCCAGAAACAACACCAGCAATAATAGAAACAACACCAGTACAAAAGCCAGACCAGACCCATCGTAGACCTGTTAAGCTTGGTCGCCGTTTAATCCTATCGATGGCTATGGTTATGGCTGCGGCCATGGGAGGACTGAGAAACGTAGGCGTATTGCAATCGGTTGAACTCTCAGCCTATGATCATCTAATGCGGGCTCGCCCCAGCGGATGGGATCAACCTGTTGTCGATAATCGTCTGTTAGTAGTAGAGCTGACTGACGAAACGACCGATCAATATGGCTATCCGATTTCAGATGACCTTTTAGCTAAAGCATTAGGTAATTTAAAACAACATCAGCCCGTCACCATTGGCATTGACCTGCATCGCTATCAGCCCAACCTATCTGGGCGTGAAAACCTACTTAATCAGTTCAATACATTTCCTACGCTCATCACCGTTTGTTCCTTTGGATGGGGTGATCGAGAGATTCTGGGACACCCTCCTGAATTCTCTGACACGCAGGCCCACAATCAGGTAGGCTTTAGCGATTTGGAAACGGATGATAACTTTCAGCGGGGGCGGTCCGTGGTGCGTCGTCAGCTATTGTCGTATGACAACAATCTGTTCTCTACGTCTTCTAACTGTACAACGCCCTATAGTTTTAGTTTAATTTTGGCCCTACGGTTTCTACAGGCTCAAGGGGTGCAGCCATTAAGCCCCAATGGGCAGAACAACTGGCAGTTGGGGGCGGTGGTCTTTGAGCGACTGGCAGCTCACACGGGAGGTTATCAGAGGTTAGATGGTGACAGCAGTCAAATTTTGTTGAACTATCGTTTTATGCCAAGACCTGCCCAGAGGGTGAGCTTTATGGATGTACTCGAAGGTAAGGTCAATCAAGATTTAGTGCGTGATCGGGTGGTTTTAATTGGTATCACTGATCAGCTTGGCAATGACTTTCTGGATACTCCCTATGGTGAGTTGCCGGGGGTTTGGGTGCATGCCCATGGTGTTAGCCAGGTGCTGGCTGCTGTCCTGGATAATCGGTCTTTAATGTGGGTGCTACCCCAATGGGGTTGGTTTCAATGGGCTGATCTGCTGTGGATTTGGGGATGGGCGGTGGTGGGTGGGCTGTTAGTTTGGCGGATTCGATCAATCTTGGTTTTGGGAGTTAGTGGAGTTGTTGTGATTTTTGGTCTGCGTCAGATTTGTTTGTTGATTTTGACGCAGGGAGGATGGGTGCCCTTTGTTCCGACATTGTTAGCCTTTGTAGGAACCGCTGGAGTGTTATTCGCTCGTAAGCATATGTTGTTAAGTCTAGATGTAGATACACCTTTGAATAGTTTGACCTGGAAACGTTCTCGATAGCGAAAGGAAGTGAAATATGCGATCGCAAAACAGTTTAGCCCCTGTCGGTTTTTCGTTAGCACTACTGCTGAGTCAGCTCAGTTTAATGCCTGCTGCGTTAGCCATTCCCAATCCCATTGATAATGGCCGTGAGCAAATCGCTGACCTACCCCCCGTCCCCACGACTCCACCACCGCCCCCCGATGGCACCCGCACACCCGGTGGTGGCCTGGGTGATCAGGCCGTATGTCCCCAAAAACCACAGGATTTGACAGCCATAACGCCCATGAATGTCCATGGCAAAACCCTGTCAGAGCATCCTACGTTTTGGTTCTATATGCCCTATACGGCTGCGGAAGTGCCGGGTGGAGAATTTACCGTCCTGACCCGAGATGAAGAGAACGAAATTTATACAACCTCGTTTACCCTGCCTGATCAGTCTGGTTTAGTCAGCATTAGCTTGCCAGCTTCAGCAGAATATAGCCTGGAGGAGGGGCAGTACTATCACTGGTATCTGAATCTTGACTGTGCGGCAAGTACAGATTCTCAAAATGATTTGAATATTGATGGGTGGGTACAACGGGTGACGGCCACACCAGAGCGCAAAGCGCAGGTGGACAATACATCTCCAGAGATTTGGTACGATGCGATTGACCATTTAGCAGATCAACTGCGGAGCAATTCTACCAACCGTTCAACTATGGAACAGACCTGGATGGCTCTACTCAAGCTGGTTGAACTGTGTGACTTTACCGAAGAACCGTTGGTCGGACCGGTGACGCCCCTAGAGTCTTAGGGCATATCGAATTAAAGCCAGTTACCAACCAAGACATAGGTAGCCCAGATATGGGGGGCCAGGTAGCCAATCTCGTTTTTGAGGGCTAACTGAGCCCTCTGCAGGGCTTGGGCCCGGGTTAGACCGGGCTCTTCTTTTAACTCCTGATAGAACCGAATCATCAGCTGGGTATTGGGTTCATCCTGAGCGTCCCATAGGGTGGACAGGGTGCTGCGGGCACCAGACTGTACTGCAATGCCTGCCAAACCTAATACTGCTCGATCGTCTCCTGTTGCGGTTGAGCAGGAGCTCAGCACCAATAGCTCAATGGGAGTATCACCCTGCAGGCTAGCCGCTTGGATCAGGTCCCCGAGCTGCTGGCCTCGGAGCAATTCCCCATGGGCGACGATAAATGTGGCGTCTGGATCCGAACTGAAGACGCCATGGGTCTTGATATGGATGCCGGAAAAGCTTCCCATACCGAGCTGTTCCTGTAACGTTGCTCGATTAAACTCCTGATTGATAACTGGTGGTTGGGAGCCTACCAACTTGCTAACTTCCTGGAGTTCCTCATCCAGCTTTTTAATTTCAGAAAAGCTAAGGCCTTCTATTTCTTGGGGTGTCCCTACACCACCGGTAAATACTTTTAGGTCGGCTGGCAGAGGACTGGGGGTGAAAAGTTCAAGTTCTGGAGCGATTGCGATCGCATATTTTTCAATCAGATAGCCCTCACCATCATGCAAAACAGCCATGGGAATATTCCGCAGGGCACCATCTAGCACAAACACCAGCGTATCAATCTGGCTCTGCGCCTGTAGCTCTGATTCAAACGGTTCAATCAACCATTGATATACCGTTTTGGCTGTTTTGATTACCTTAGGTGTCCGGTTCGTTGCACTTAAATCGCTGCGTAATTGCTGCAGCGTAGTTTCAACCTCAGCATGTGGTATGCGAACGGCTGAAAATTTTCGCTGACCATCAGATAGCTGCAAAATCACAATCAGCCGATCATCCAGAATCATTGGATAGAGAATAGCCGTATTCGTATCGGCCTCAAACTGATTGATGGCAGTTGTTTGAGCTAGACTGCACTGCAAGAAATTCTCCAGCTCACTCAGCTGTAATTTATCAATTTGCTCAATTGCCTGGGCCAAATTCTCTTGCCGGGGCTCAGGCATATCCTCATCAATGCTCACCAAAAGCGTGACCAGTTCTCGGTAAACCGGTTCCACATTATCGCGAAACGAAAACTGGACTTCAGCATTAAAAAAGCGCAAATCAGCACGCACCGAGTCCAGCGTTTTCACTGCTGCCTGGTACACCTGAATGGCCTCATTTTTTTGGCCCTGCTGCGTTAACACTCGCCCCAGCTGCCACTCCCAACGGTAGCGACCGTCCGGATAGGAATTCAATTCAGTTAATCGCAGTGCTTTTTGAGTAAACTTTTTTGCCGTTGACCATTGCTTTCGACTCTCA
>JBCCXQ010000049.1:0-25654 GCA_039191365.1 Cyanobacteria bacterium P01_F01_bin.13
ACAAAACTGACTAACTTAGCCTTGACCACAGCACGTCTTTTTAAGTCAGCATTGATTTTCATAATGACTCCCTGTCAATATCTAAACTACTTGAGGAGAAGTAATCTCTTAAAAATTGTGGAGAGATTCTTGGTTGGCTAGCGTCAAGGCTAAGTTAGTCAGTTTTGTATTAAGTAGTTGGTCCTAATCAAATCAAATGTGAGACGCTAAAAGGTTGCCCTGAGACTGTAGGAGTCAGAATATAGAAGGCTTCTACCTCCTGACTCCTACATTCTAATCATTTGCTAGGTCTTACAAATAATTGAGTATCCCCACTTATCAAGTATCTACCAACTAGTAGATAGATGTCAAGATCGAGGACTTTTATTGCCTAACAACGACTCAAACGCTTTCTCGCAGTGCTTCTAGCTCCTCACGTACAGAGAACGGTGTATAGCCCATGGCAAACGCTTTGGCGCTATCAAGGGAAACATCTGGAGGCCGAGGCGCTGACATTTTAACGTCCTGCTGTCGGCATGTCTTAAGTCCATCAGCAGGGAGATCGAGGATCTCCACCATTAAACGACCAAAGTCGTATCGCGAAATGCGTTCCTTACCCCCCAGGTGAATACGTCCCTGGACATTCTGCAAAGCTAGAAGCAATCCTTTGGCAGCAGTCGCCCCACTGACAGGGGTACGGATTTCGTCTGTAAACAACTTTAGTTCTCGCCCGTCACGCAATGTTTGGATAAAGGGTTGCAGAAAACTACTGGCCGTGGGTGGTACGGTCCCAAACATAAGGGGCATGCGGCACACGGCTGTTTTAGAGTAGCACTTTAGTATTTCCACCTCGGCCAGGGCTTTTTGTTCACCATAAAGATTTACTGGAGAAACTGGATCGTCTTCCTTGTAAGGTGGGTTCAAACCATTAAATACCTGGTCACTGGAAGCAAAGACATAGGGAATATCGGCATCAGCACACAGCGTTGCAATGTCATAGGAAACTGTTACGTTTATTCGATGGGAAAGGTCGGGTTGTTCCTGGCAGCGGTTAGGACTGGATTCGGCTGCCAGGTGGATAACGGCATCGGGTTGGACTGTTTGAAATAGGGTTTGAAGTTCCCGAGTGTTAGTCAGATCGGTTTTGAGTAAGGTGTTATTGGGAATGGTGAGCGATCGCGAATGGTAAACGCCGTATACGTCCCATTTCGTGGCCGCAAGCTGGCACAGGTTCCAACCCAGAAAGCCACTGGCTCCCGTCACAAGCAGTTTTGGCATAGGGGTATTCCAAACGTTATCTAATTGACCGATATTTTAAGGTGTGGGAGGCAGCGTATAGTCATACATTGTTTGTCGATAAAATTGAGGCATCCCCACATCAAAATATTGTCCCTTCACTAAATAACCCACCATGCCAGATGCCTCCCGTAATCGCTCTAGACAAGTTGTCAGCTGAAATTCTCCCCGATATCGCAGGTTATTCTCTATTTCTGTTTCTAGAGCATCAAAAATTTCTGGCTTGAGGACATACATGCCAAACACTCCCAAAAAATCTGACTCTGGCATACCAGGCACATGGAGATGGGCTCTAGCATAGTCCAGGTCAGGTTTTTCGTATAGTTTGGTAATGTTTAAAACAGCGTTGGACACCTGCCAGGTACCTGTGACGCAGCCTGCTTTATGGATAATTTCACCCGACATCACCGTTAGCCCCACAACGCTACAGTCTGTCTGGGCAAACGCTGTTAAAAGTTGTTCTGCACAGGAGCGTTGAGCGTGGGTTTGATAGATGTGATCTCCCAACAAAAGTAAAAAAGGGTCACGATTAACCCACGTTTTAGCACAATGCACCGCATGGCCAAAGCCCTCTTGCCGCTCTTGAATGAGAAATGTAATACGATTTCCCAGGTCCTGAAGATATTGGCTGTATTGCTGATTTTCTGGAGAAAGTTTAGCTAATAATTCTGGCTTAGGGGGATTTTGAAAAAATGCCTGGAAAATATCCAGGTCACTTTTTTGAACAACGATACCGATTTCTTCAATACCTGCGGCGACAGCCTCTTCGACAATTTTCAAGATAATCGGTTTTGCCCGTCCATCGTGATCGATAATGGGTAACAGTTCTTTTTTAACAACTTTGGTGGCCGGATACATTCTTGTGCCAAAACCAGCTGCTGGAATGACCGCTTTCTTGACATTGGCCTGGGGAGAAATGGTGGAACTTAAGGCTTGCATTTCTGGAAAATCTCGGTGAATAATTGCGATCGCATTCAGTTGACTTTCTTGGTCTTTAGCCACTAGTTGGGCGGTACCATCGCCCTGAGAGCCCACCCCCTTACCACCAAAGATAAACGGCTGCAAGGCTGAATGGGTGAGTAGACGATGGAGTTTGGGAGCGCTTAACTGGTCAGGGCAAGCTGGCACTATATGGCGATCAAATTCAGCTTGAACCTGGTTCATTAAGGTTCCTAGACATTGAGCATCTCCCTGCTTAACAGCAATAGTAGCGTGCTGAATAAATTTAGCATTGATAGCCCCCAAATATTGCTGAACCCGTTGGTGAGTTTGATTTTTGGGAAATGGATAACAACTATTTAGATCCGTCAGAATCTTTTGAGTATTTTTAGATCCTCCTAAATCAACAATCACCAAAAATAATGTTTGCTGAACAGGTAGGGCTTCCATATTTACCTGTTCCCCATCAAAGGTCATCAAGATGGGCTTATTGCCAAATGCACAGACCTGGTCCATACGACCACAAAGACTGGGGGTGCTCCTTTCGCCCAGATAGGCCAGCTCCATTTCTTCTTGAATGGTTAGCTGCAGATTATAGAGACGATTAAACGACCGTGCAATCAACACACAGATGGCGGCACTAGACGATAATCCCTTCTGGATGGGTAGATCCGTACGATAGTTATTGATCTCCAGGCCTTTGATCTCGTAGTGAGTCAAAATTTGATACGCCGTGCCAGCAATATAGCTGGCAAATCCCCCATTCCGGGCCGTCTCTAACAGCGCCGCAGATTGCATCGGCAATCTAATTGCTGCCATCCGACGACCATCGTTGAGGGTAGCCTGAAAAATTAACTCCTGGGGATGGGGTTCAATGCTGGCGTAGATACCTTGATCGGTGCCTACCACCAGAGCATATCCTTTTTCAATATCAGGATTAACCGTGCGATACGTTCCAGCCCAATCGCTATGTTCACCAAATAGACAAAGGCGACCCGGCACAAACAAAGAAGTCATAGGGGATTCTGAATCAGTATCCCCTATTATGATGCGCTTATTCTTTTGAACAAAGGGTAACAACAAGGTTAGTTGTACTGATTACGCCCTGCCATCACGCCACCATCCACATCCCAAACAGCACCAGTTACCCAGGCCGCTTTATCAGATAGCAAAAAGGCAATGGCTTCCGCAATATCGTCAGGGGTTCCTACACGACCGATGGGATGGAAACTGTTGAAGCCCTGCAGTGCTCCATGAACGTCTTCTTTAGGAATAAAGCCTTCATAGATAGGCGTTTCAACCACAGCAGGAGAGACTGCATTGACTCGAATATTTTTGTCGGCCAGCTCCATTGCCAGATGCTGTGTTAGAGAGTGGAGCCCGGCTTTAGCCATGGAGTAGGCGGATGACGGAGTTGCTTGAACAGCTTGTTTGGCCCACATGGAACCAATATTCACGATGGCACCATTGTTGTTGTTCTTAATGATGTTTCGAGCAACGGCCTGGGTAATAAAGAATGTAGCTTTGTTGAGATCTAGATAGAGGTCATAGTCAGCCGCGTCGTAGTCTAAAAATGGCTTAGGCAGGAAAACACCAGCTGCATTGACTAACAATGTGGCATTGGCATGGGCTTGATTGATTTTTGCAATTAATGCCTGGAGTTTCCCAGGATTTGAAATATCAGCACGTTCTCCGACAACAGGACCGTAGACCTTCAATTCATCAAGGGCGGTCTGTAACTTTTCTGCACGACGCCCCACTAAAACGGCTGAACCACCGTTTTCAAGAACAATCCGGGCAATGGCTTTACCCATACCGCTGGTGCCACCGATAACAATGAGTTTCTGACCTGTAAATGACTGAGACATGATGGGCTCCTTTGGGTGAAGTTTTATCTACTAGTAGGTAGATAATAGAGTAAAAAAGATGGGTGAGTTTGGAAGATAGAATGTAGGAGAAGGAACTTCTACCTCCTACCTCCTACATTCTCACCCCTGTCAGAGTTCTCAAACAACTATTCAAAATTAATGACTAACAAATTTAGTAGCCAGCAATGGATAAACAATCTGTTCAAAAGTAGCCGTGCTGTCTGCTGACGATCGGGCTAACAGTTGCGCCCCCTGGAGCAGGGCTATCAAACCTTTTGCTTCCTGCTCAACCGAGGGCTGACAGTCCCAACGTCCGTGGTCACATCCCTGCTGGAGCAGGTTTGCAAGCCAGGCTTCGGTCTCGCTAAAAAAGGTTTGAATCTCAGTCTGGATGGATTCAGGTAGAACTTCAAAATCTGCCGCCAACATGGCACATAGACAGATTTGACTTTCTGCCAAACCATCGCGGTAGAGATTGGCAAATTGGATGATTTGTTGGTCAGGATTAGAGGTGGATTGGGCAATGCGATCGCACGCCTTCACCATACCCTCTCGATATCGCTTTACCAGATCCCGTACCAGCTCATCCTTGGACGGAAAGTGGTAATGAATACTGGCTTTACGAATGCCCACCTGCTTTGAGATATCAGCGTAGCTAAAGGCGCTATAGCCCCGGTTGCGCACCATATCTTGAGCGACATCCAATATGCGTGTAGCGGTGTTGTTTTCCATGACTCAAGCATCTACCAATCAGTAGGTAGATGTCAAGTCTAAATAAAATTCTCTTTGAAACCCTTGTTCAGAAATATGAACTCAGAACAACACGAGTGCACGATTAATGGGCTAGTCTCTAATGAATTTCCTCACCAAGTTGTGACCATGGACACAAACCTATAAAAATTGATGGGTATGTAAGGAGATTGTAGGGATAGTCCTCATATGTATCTGAGTTATTCATCTCGACTTATAGTAGACCCATAGATGAAATACTCTATTGCTTAACTCTCTATATCTAAACCTGCATCGAAGTAGCCAGAACCTTTTATTCCCGAATTCTATATCTAAACCGAAGCCCCTGTGGACCTTACAGTCCATGGGGGCTTCTTATTAAAAGCACTGACGGGTTCATCAGGCACACAGAGACCGGAAACCCCGAAAGTGATCAACAACACAGCCATCCATAATAATGATCACAAAAGTCCTATCGAAATTGATAGGGAGAACCCTGTTTCCTTACTCAGAACAAACAAACCAATGTTCTACGCCCCCTCAGAGTTCCAACGTCGTCCATATTTGCCTTCACCAACCATACTTATAGGACTCACTCCATGAAACTCACTCACCTTGGCGCCTTCTATACCCCCTCTGCTCAGACCACCGAAACCATCGAAACCGATACTGAGCTTTGTTTCCGAGGCCGCAACTTCAAAATGAGAGCCCCAAAAACTGTCCCTGCTCAACCACCTGCTCGTAGCCTCACCTATCGCGGCGTTCGCTATAGCGCTTAGTGCTTCGTCCTTTCAGAGTTAAATCGTGCATATTCCAAAGCCCTTGACCGCCATGTCAGGGGCTTTTTTATTGGCCCGTGAAAGTAGCCATAGCAAATGTCCTTAGGAATACAAATTCAGCTTCTATGGGATTACTCATTTACCTCTAAGCCACAGCTTATTGACAATAGACAGACCTGTCTACACAATAAAGCATAGACTTATTAAAAAATGACATGAACCGCAGCCGTTGGCTGGTCAGTTTATTGTCATTGTTACTCCTTACATAGTCAGCATCTACAGCCAGATTTGCTGTCAGCTCAAGCACTCAGCTAAATATCAGTAAAACAACTTACGCTTTCCCTTTTCCCTTTTCCCTTTTCCCTTTTCCCTTTTCCCTTTTCCCTTTTCCCTTTTCCCTTTTCCCTTTTCCCAAAAAACTACAAGGAGCACCACCATGATTGACCTATATACTTTCACTACCCCCAACGGTCGTAAACCCGCCATCATGCTCGAAGAGCTGGGGATACCCTACACCATTCACGAAATCCACATTGGCAAAGGCGACCAGTTCACTCCTGAATATGTGGCCATTAATCCCAACAGTAAAATTCCGGCCATCATCGATCGTGAGACCGATATTAAAGTGTTTGAGTCCGGTGCCATGCTGATTTATCTGGCAGAAAAAACCGGTAAACTGTTGCCCACAGAACTGACTGACCGTGCCCATGTGCTGGAATGGCTAATGTTTCAAATGGCTAGTGTTGGCCCCATGTTTGGTCAATTTGGACATTTCAAAAACTTTGCCCCCGAGAAACTACCCTATGCCATTGAGCGATACCAAAAAGAGACTATTCGTCTATTGGGCGTGCTTGACGGACAGCTAGCAGATAACGAGTATATCGCCGGAGACTATTCTATAGCAGATATTGCCACGTATCCCTGGGTAGCGGCAGCAACAACGCCTTACCTGGCAGTTTCGTTAGATAAGTTTTCCAATGTTCGGCGTTGGGTAGAGACTATGGAAGCCCGACCTGCTGTGAAAACTGGAATGGCGATACTAACGCCTGAGTTTAATAGCGAATTTGGCGTTGTTGCCTAAGCAGTTCCTCCAACCCCGGAACCTCTCCCAGAAGTAAGGTTGATTCTTTAGTCAGAGAAAATCTGGCAATAGATGGCGAGACAACGGTTATAGCAGTTCCGTCTAGAAATGGTATCGGGTTGAAGGGAATTTACCTTTGCGATGAACAACACCAGAGTCACCGTTATTGGAGCAAACAGGCCCCTAGTGAGCCAGGAGATATCTTCTAACACAATTCTAAGACTGGGATTTTATTCATGAGCTACCCTTATAGGCATCTGTTCCTGAAACTGGTTGCCATCTGACAGAAACGATAAAACAACCAAGAGGTAATTCTCATGACAAGCACTACAGATAAACGAATTTCACTAGCGTTATTACTGCTTCGCTTAAGTGTCTTCTTGGTAATGTTGATGTGGACACTGGATAAATTTATCCAACCTGACCATGCAGCGGCAGTGTTTTCAAAGTTTTATTTCATCAGCGGTCTCAGTCACGGAATTGTTTTCCTGATCGGTGCGGTTCAACTGGTGATCTTGATTGGTTTTTTAATCGGTTTCAAGAAAAAGTTCACCTATGGGGCCATCTTGTTTTTCCATTCAGTTTCAACACTGTCTGCATTTAAGCTCTATTTTGCACCCTACCAGGATGCAAATCTGTTATTTTTCGCTGCCTGGCCAATGCTAGCAGCTTGTTTTACCCTTTTCTATCTAAAAGACCTAGATACGTTATGGGTGATTCAGAAGCCACGATTAGTAGAGAGAACTTGATAATCCATAAAATCTAACGGGTAAGGTCTCCATCAGGGTGCCAACTCAAAGCGAGACGTTTTCCCAAGCATAGAATTTAGAATGTAGGAGCTAGGAGTACGGCCCCTTCTAGGTTCTAACTCCTATCTTCTACATTCCTGCTTAACCAAAATTTCTCGGCTTGAGTGGATACCTTATTGAACCATTTTCCTAGGATAAGACAACTGACCTACTTATTCAGGCTTTTTCGCCACAATAAATACCGCTTTGTTTTTACCAGGTTGCCATTGGTAGTCAATATCAAAACTAGCATTGGTCAAACTGGTTTCCAGTTCTTTCACGGTAAAGACTCGGACTAAGGGGAAAAATCCAAAAAATTTTCCAATCGGTGCAATTAGCTTAAACCAGGCCATTGAATCGCCAAGGCAGGCCGTGCTAGTAACAAACAAGCCATCGGGTTTAAGCATGTTATAAACCTTAGCAATAGCTGTTTCTTTATTTTCCAGCAAGTGCAAGACACTCAAACCCAGCACAACATCCAAGGATCGATCAGGCATGCTAATTTCTTCGATGGTTGTTTGTTCAAAGGTAATGTTGCTGATATTTTGGGCATCCGCTTTGCCTTGAGCAATCTCAATCATGTTTGATGAGATATCAATCGCACGGATATGTTTCACATAAGGCGCATGAATAATGGCAGTCGAGCCTGTTCCGCAGCCAAATTCCAATACTTCCATATCTGGTCGAAAGTATTCTTGGGTGACCTGCAGCTTTTTCTGATAGGCTGCCTCATCAGTAATGGGCTGTTTTGAATAGCGTTCGGCAATATTGTCCCAAAATTTATCTGACTGACTCATTGGGTCCCCTGGTTAAGCTAGCTGAACCAATAGCAGTAATGATAACCAATACAATTGGTTAACGACATTATCAACTATGGGCTGCATTACAGCTTTTTGAAGTATCTAGCAATGGGTAACAGTTTAAAGCCTACCTTCTCATACGTATGACGAGCTGGAGCATGGCCAGGATCGCCACCAGTCTCGACCATAGCAATAGACATGCCAGCTTCTTTCATCCAAGCCAGGGCAAATTCTGTCAGCGCAGTCCCAATCCCACGACCTTGAAAGTCTGGATCAACAGCGACCATATAAATTTCACCCATACTAGACTCAGCGTCTAGCTTCACAGCCACAAATCCTACAGTGATTTTTGCATCAATAGCCACCCACACGTTTATATTTTCTGTAGTACAGGCATCTTCAACAGCCTTTTGCTGACTCACACGCCAGCCGTCTGGATAAAATGCCTGATGAACATCAGTATTCATCATTGTCTGAAGTGACTCAAAAACTGGAGTCCATGCTCGCAGTGAGAGTTGAATAACGGTATCAATATGTTGTGGGGTATAGGGTTCAATGTGCATTGATGAATCAGGTGATTATGGCAGCCGATGGTGCGAAGGCGGTTACCCAAATTTGGCGTGATATTTGTCGGGTAGAGGATAGCCGACGAACAGAGAAACGAATTACCCGCTTAGGTATAGCATAGCTCGATGCACATAGCTGCTGTTGTTCGCTATTTCAACATGTATGATCAACAGCAGCTATCCTAAAGTAGTTTGGCAATAACGTTTCTAGAATTATCATGGGCTACTTTCGTGCTGCGGTTGAGGGGATGACGGGCTATACTCCTGGCGAATGGCCCGCCCCAGGAACAAACATTATCAAACTCAATAGCAATGAAAACCCTTATCCCCCCTCTCCCCAGGTAGCAGCTGCCCTCCATACGCTAAACGTTGACTATCTCAGACGCTATCCCGATCCCTATGCAAAAGAGTTTTGTCAGGCGATAAGTGATGTCCTACAGGTACCTGCTGACTGGGTTATTGTGGGCAATGGCAGCGACGATCTCTTAAATCTGTTAATCCGTTCCTGTGCTGGGGGTCAGGAGCGTAAAGTCGTCTATCCAGATCCCACCTATGTTTTATACAAAACACTGTCGGCGATGCAACCGGCTGCTGTGACCACGGTTCCCTATCCTGACAATTTTCAATTACCGATCGAAGCGCTTGTTGCGGCCAGAGGAGCCATTACTCTGATCGCCACGCCCAACAGTCCCTCTGGCCACATTGTTCCGCTACAGGACCTGCGTACCCTGGCCCAACAGGTGTCTGGCATCGTAGTGATTGATGAGGCCTATGTGGATTTTGCTGAGGGTTCAGCCCTGGCATTAGTGCAAGAGTTTGAAAATGTTATTGTCTTACGCACCTTATCCAAAGGCTATGGTCTGGCCGGGTTGCGCATCGGCTTTGGGATCGCCCATCCCCAGCTTTTAGCAGGACTGTTTAAGGTGAAGGATAGTTATAATGTGGATGCGATCGCAATCACCCTGGGGGCAGCAGCCATCCGCGATCAAGCCTACAAAAACGCCCGAGCCAACCAAATCAAAGCCTCACGGTCCAAGCTATCTGTAGATTTAAAGCACCTGGGTTTTTCAGTATTAGAATCCCACGGTAACTTTGTTTTAGCCACGCCGACCCACAGTCCAGAGTCCCTTTATCTGGCATTAAAAGAGCGCGGGATTTTAGTCCGTTACTTTAAGCAACCAGGCTTAGATGACAAACTACGAATTTCAGTAGGCACCGAAGAAGAAAATGCCATCCTCATAGAAGCATTGGCTAGCGTGATCCATAGAATTTAGAATATAGGAGAGTATAATACCTGGTCTGACTCCCTCCTATATTCTC
Organism: Cyanobacteria bacterium P01_F01_bin.13; assembly: GCA_039191365.1. Lineage (GTDB taxonomy): Bacteria > Cyanobacteriota > Cyanobacteriia > Phormidesmidales > Phormidesmidaceae > Leptothoe. Next base: position 10,146 of record JBCCXQ010000049.1, read on the forward strand.
ACCCAACCTTTTCTTCCTTGATCCAGGTCTGCTGCACCCAGCTGCCATCCGCCCCATACTCACGGGTCAGCCGTAAGCGAATGTTGGGCTCGATTAACCAGCCGATCTCACAGCGAAAAGCTCTCTGTCGTTGAATCGTTTGTGGACATAGCGATGAGCCTCCATTCGGCAAAAATAATAGCTGGTAGCCTGTCTGTTCAAAGATCAGCCGTGAGCCGTCCAGTTTTGCCTGGGATTGTCCATTAGCAGGACCTGCGCGCCAGGTTTGCAAAATGGTATTGCAGGCCTTTTGAGAGACCGTTAATTCTGTTTCAAACGGTGGAGAAACGGACCAATCAGTTCGATAGATGATAGCCTGTCCCCGCCATGTACCTAGCAATTGGTCGACAGAGAGTGGGGGGCGTACCACCGCTACTGTCCCTGCACGAGTTTCACGAATAAGTACTAATTCAGACAGCCGCCCACCTGGTTCAAACAGTTGAACCAGTCTGAGGCGAGCATTGGGTAAGGTCAAGCCAAATTCAGTCCCAAATCTGGAAACAGGACTCCACTGGGCGGATCCTTTAGTAAACGAGCCATCCTCGCAAAACAGACTGCTTTGGTTGATGCTGGCAAACTCTGTTTTAGTTTCCTGTGGTGGTTGATTGGTGGGATAGCGCGTCACCTGAAAGCGTGCACTGGTAGCGCTTGTGCTCTCTAAAGTCAGGCAAGAGGGGACATCGCTAACTTCAATCCCATCAAGGGCCAGCTTAGTAAAGCTACCGTTCCAGGTGCCCTCATTTTGGAAAAGGTTATCCCACTGGTTTGGCATATCCATGGTACAAACAACCCTTCTATTCTGACGCAGTTGGCGAGAGGAGTCGCTAAATTTAGTAACTATCTAGAACGGGTATCCACCTCAGCCGGAAAATTTTTGTTAGGCATGAATCTAAAATATAAGAGCCAGAATGTAGAAGCTTTCTAACTCCTATCTCCCATATTCTGCATTCTATCTCCCGCTTTAAATTGGTGCCTCCTTGAAGCTAACTCCATGATTATCTTGCGTCCTGCCACCCTTAACGATTTAGACCTCATGCGACACTGGGATGAGCAGCCCCATGTGATTGCGGCTGGTACAGATGACTGGGGTTGGGAGGAAGAACTGCCCAGATCTCCCGATTGGCGCGAGCAACTAATTGCAGAACTGGACGGACGTCCCATTGGCTTTATTCAGATTATCGACCCCGCCCGTGAGGAAAGCCACTATTGGGGAGAGATTCCCCATAACCTGCGGGCCATTGATATTTGGATTGGTGAAGCCTCTGACCTGGGTAAAGGATACGGAACTCAGATGATGCAGTTAACTCTAGTTCGGTGTTTTGCTGTACCAGCAGTGACAGCTGTATTGATCGATCCGCTGGTTAGCAATACCCGTGCCCACCGTTTTTATGAAAAGCTAGGATTTCAACAGATTGAACGCCGCCAGTTTGGCGATGATGATTGCTATGTCTATCAGCTCAAACGGGAAGATTGGTCTGACCTGGGAAATAAATGATAGTTAGGGTATGTTAGCCTCAATTATTCGCCCTAATGCGCGAAAAAGTCCACAGGCAAAAACTATGCAGTCGGAATTGGTGATAGCGATCGTATCGGGTTTGATTACTCTGGCGGTATCGTCTTTGATAGCGGTGTATCAGGCCCGCACCGAATTCCGTAAGCTGACGAAACAACTAGAGCAAACCTATACAACATCATTATTTGACAAGCGTTTAGAGGTTTATCCAGTGCTGTTCAAAGCGCTAAATCACTTTAACCATAGAATTGAATATAGCTCCCCCAACAAACAACAGCTGGTTGAATTTCAGCAGCACTATGATGATTGGATTTCCACCCATGCAATTTTGCTAACTCCCACTACGGCTAAGGTGATATGGGGCTATCACAATTATTTGATCGATATACTAGAGCGACATCACGACAGTCCCATTCCTCTAGAAGAATGGATAGAAATACGAAATATCCAGATTGTTATTGGCAAATTTTTACGGGCAGAAATTGGCGTATTCGATACCACAGCCGCAGGTATTCCTGAACTAGAAAAGCCCTATGTAAAAAGAATTATTGACAAACTGCAACGTAGCTCCCAGAAAATCCGCAGCAGATTTGGATATTGAGCACGGTGTATCCAGTCTAATATGGTCATATCATTGCCCTGTTTCGATTTAACATGACATGATGAAACCCTGGCTTCGCCCTCCTCGCCTCTGGGTTGGTGAGACTGCAGACGAACAACCTCGCCATGCCACATGGTTAGAACTGTTTTACGACCTGGTCTTTGTGGTAGCCATTTCTCAGCTGGCTCATAAGCTGAGTGCGGATGTGTCAGCCTATGGTTTCTTGAGTTTTGCGGCGCTGTTTGTGCCCCTATGGTGGGTGTGGATTGGCACCACATTTTATGCTAACCGGTTTGATAGTGACGATCTTGTGCGGCGACTTTTAATGGGGTTGCAGATGCTGGCGGTGGCTGCCCTGGCGGTGAATGTGCACCACGGTCTAGATGAGAGTTCTGGCAGTTTTGCCCTAGCCTTTGTAGCTTCAAGATTTTTGCTAGTGCTGGAATATCTCTGGGCTGGCTGGCATATTCCCAAAGCCCGAGGCCTGACTAATCGCTACGCATTGGGCTTTAGTTTGGGTGGGCTGCTATGGCTAATTTCTGTGTTTGTCCCACTGTCTTTTCGGTTTTTGCTGTGGGCCATGGGTTTAGCAATTGACTTTGTTACCCCCATAACAGCTAGCGCGATGGTAAAGCAACTCCCTCCCCATCCAGAACACCTGCCTGAGCGGTTTGGGCTGTTTACGATTATTGTCCTGGGTGAGGCAATTATTGCGGTGGTACATGGAGTATCTGAGATGCATTGGGGATTGGCCAGTACCCTGTGTGCGATCGCAGGTTTTACCATCGCTTTCTCTCTCTGGTGGCTCTATTTTGAAAATGTATCTGGTTCTGCGCTAGAAACTTCCCGCACCTCCGGGCGAGTGCAGATTCTACAGCTGTGGCTCTATATCCATTTACCCCTGGTTATCGGTCTCGCTGCCACGGGCATTGGTGTAGAAAAAGGGATTCTGGCAGCGGGGGAAACAACTACACTGCCGACTCCGGTACGCTGGTTGTTGTGTGGTTCAATCGCGTTATGCTACGCCTCGCTGGCAGTACTACATCGCATGGGTGTGATTTTTATGTGTAAGGCCCGCACCCGCCATCGATTAGTAGGTATGGCAGCCATGGTAGGGGTAGCGCTGGTGGGTAAGGGGCTATCGCCAATGGGGGTAATGGGTTTTGTTGCACTGGTAGGAATTGTGCAGGTGGGGTTGGATCTTTACCAGGGTAAGCCTTTGTCATTGAAAGGATCGTAGGGAGGTACAGCTGTGCTTCCCTACAGGATAATTCTGTCAGCATACAATTATTCATCATGGAACAGGTCATTGTAATCACCGGAGGCAGTCGTGGAATTGGTGCAGCGACGGCATATCTAGCAGCAGAGCGTGGTTATGCTGTTTGTGTAAACTATCGTCAGAATCATGCAGCAGCTAACACTGTTGTTGAGTCGATTAAACAAAAAGGAGGGAGAGGGGTTGCGATCGCAGCCAACATAGCCATCGAAGCCGAGGTTGTTGCACTCTTTAGAGCAGTCGACGACCAGCTTGGTCCAGTCACGGCCCTGGTTAACAATGCAGGCATTCTAGAGCGGCAAACACGGGTAGAAAATCTCGACGCCGCCCGTTTAAATCGAGTATTCACAGCCAATATTACTGGCTCCTTTCTCTGTGCCCGAGAAGCCATAAAACGCATGTCTACCAAGTATGGCGGGCCTGGGGGAGCGATTGTCAATGTCTCCTCGGTAGCGGCTCGTCTGGGCGCACCAGGAGAGTATGTGGACTATGCTGCCTCCAAAGCCGCACTGGATGCCATGACTATCGGTCTATCTAAGGAAGTCGCCGACGAGGGCATCCGGGTAAATGCTGTACGGCCAGGTTTTATCTACACAGACATCCATGCCGACGGCGGTGAACCTAATCGTGTGGACCGCGTTAAAGAATTTCTTCCCATGAAGAGAGGGGGGCAACCTATGGAAGTGGCCCAGGCAATCCTTTGGTTGTTGTCGGAGGAAGCTTCCTATACAACTGGCACATTTATTGAAGTCGCCGGAGGCAAATAGCCGCCTACCTTAAGCATCTATATTTAGGCAAGCGCCACACGAACGCCCACGATAGTCAAGACCCTTTGTCTATAGGTATTTTGATGAGTTTTTTATACATATTCATAAAGCTTTTATAAATTCTTTAGAGAAAGTAAAAATGGTTAAATGTACTACATAATGAGCATAAAGTTGATTTTGCGCTCAGCACAAAATAATTTGAGTGCGTTGTTCACAATACATTGGTAATTTCATGGCAACAATAAACGGTAGCAATCAAGGCGATTTGCTATTTGGCACCAACGGTAGCGATGATATCGATGCTGGCAAAGGTGAAGATGTTGTATTTGGCCGTAATGGCAACGATAATATCGATGGCGGCAAACAAGATGATTTCCTGACTGGTGGCGTCTTTGGTCGCGATACCATCAATGGCGGAAATGGCGATGATACATTAGTTGGCGGCGTCTTTGGCCCCGATACCCTTAATGGCGGAAATGGCAACGATGAGTTAATCGGCAGCCTTAGCAGCGACACTCTCAATGGAGATGGGGGTGACGATACGCTAAACGGCGGCCTTGGTAACGACACCCTCAACGGGGGACGGGGTGACGATACGCTAAACGGTGGCCTTGGTAACGATGACATCGATGCTGGCAAAGGCGATGATGTCGTTGATGCTGGCAGAGGCAATGATTATGTTGATGGCGGCCGCGGCGATGACATTATTAAGGGCGGCCGCGGCGATGACACCATCATTGGCGGTCAAGGCTATGACATCATTGATGGCGGCAAAGGCAATGACCATATTTGGGGTGGCCGCGATGCTGACATGTTCCTACTAAGAAGAGGAGATGGCACAGATACTATCTACGATTTTGGTAAAAACACAGACCAGTTCCTGTTAGATGGCATTAGCCTTGGTGCCCTCGATATTACTCAGAGCGGTGATGACACGTTCATTTCCTTAGGCAATGAGACGTTAGCCATTGTCAAGAATCTAGATGCCAATACGCTCCTTAGTGGTGACTACTTTGTTGACGGTAGCCGTATCCTCTAATGGACATATGACACCCTAATCTGAGGGTAGCCTCTTATATAGGCATTGTGCATGCATATTAAACATAAATGCATGCACAATGCCTACAGGCCTCTGATTCAATAGATTTTTCGACCTGCTAGCGTGCAGCAGAGAAAAAATTGCGGTGGTTAGCACCAAGAACGGAAGCGAGAAGAAACTCATCAACCTTACTGCTTAACAGTGGCGAGTAAATAGCGATGGCCATTTTGCTCAATTACAACACCGTTGTTGTCGGCATTCATATCTTCACCGTTAGTAAGCGAAGGTAGAGGAATAAAATCACCCTCTTCGGTCAATATGCCCATTACTTTTCCAGAGGTGGCTTTGCTGGGGGTAGGTGTCTTTGAGTGAGCACCGGCACCTTTAGACATCAATAGTAGAAGTGTGAGCGGTAGAAAAACAAAGACTGCTGGGGACATTGGCTTTTCCTCACAAGGACGGTAGATGTGGTGATTATGTAGTAATAACTACGCGCTTCGAACGTTCTGTGTGTCAGTGACTTTACTGTATTTTCTTGAACCTGTTTTTGGAATGATCAAATGCATCAACTTACTGAATAAAAAGCGCCACATCACTTTGCACAAAACTACAAAGCTAGGCCGCGGCCATTCTTGATCAACCTACCCTACAGGTCAAAGATCGCGGAACCACCACCGGTACAGTTATTTGGCAAAAAACCTGGATTGTTAGGGGAAACTGCATTATTGCTCAGCACATTGGAAATGGTGCTGAAGAGTTCAAACCCTGGCCCAAAATTAGGCTGCCAGCTGGGCAACCATCTCAGCTCGTGATGAAACATTTAGTTTCCGAAACATGCGCTTCAGTGCCTGTTTCACTGAGTTTTCCGTAATCCACAGTTCTATGCCAATCTCCTTATTGGTCATTCCCTGGGCAACCAAATCAGCAATTTGAGCTTCCCGTGGTGTGAGGCAATCATAATTGAACTCAAGGGGAGCTGGTTGAGTTCGTAGCGTAGCTAATCGTGTAGAAACATGGAGACATAAAGCACTTAGATCCGCCAGATTTTCAGCGGTGAATTTAGGATCATGGCGATGCCGAGTAACAGCAATACCACCCACCAGCTGTCCCTGACTCACAACAGGTCTTACCATTACATGACCATGATCGGCACGGGGGCAAATTGTTTGCCATACACCAGGTGGCAAAACAACTTCGTCATGAACCGCCGCATGGTTTTGTACCAGATATCGAAGGACAGGATTATAGTCCAGAGATAAGGCCTTCTTAAGCATCGACGGTGTACTATCATCGATCGCCGGAAGCTGGTCTAAAAAATACAGACTCCACCGCTTAGCGGTAAAGTATTCACCAACTTCAGCCATAAATGAATGGCGCAGATCTGCTTCAGTCTGAGCTTGAGCAATCAACTGAAATAATCTTTGTAGAGGTGCTTTGATAAGGGTTTCCATACAACTTACCTCTTGCCTCTAGATAAAAGTGTACCCGATCGAGGTCTAGGCGGCAGGAGGTATTGAATTTTAGGGTGGAGCTGTCGTGAGCTAAATATCTTCACCGATGGGGCTATCCTCTTTATCTGAAACGATCGATGCAGTGCCGATGGTTGTTGCACACAAACCTCGGCTCAGCATGGTTGGCTTTTATATTGTGGCTGTCTTGTTCAACCTGTGTCTAAGTATACAGTTGTTGACAGTGGGACTGGCCTACTTCGTAAATCCTGACTGGTGGCAAGCCCATGTTTGGCTGGTCAGGGGATATAGTGGTCTATCCCTTATCTTATTGGTCTGGGTTTATGGCGCTTCCTTTCCTCGGCGAATCCGCATTCTGACAGTGAGTATGTCTGTTTTGTTGGGGTTACAGTTTTTAACGATTCATTGGCATCCATCATTTTTGTCATTGCCATTAGCGATTGTTCATCCCCTGGTGGGTTGCCTACTGGTGTCTGTTTCCGCAACCCTGGTACACCAAGTATGGCGAGTGATTTCACCCCGAAAAGTAGCTGAAATTTAGGTGACATAAGAGAGATTTTTCAGGAGAAAACATCATGACTGATTATGCTTACCCTAACGTTCTTGTCGACACTCAATGGCTCTCCGAGCATTTAGAAGATCCCAATCTACGAATTGTGGAGCTGACTATGAGCCCTGATTTACTTGAAAATGCCCATATTCCAGGGGCCGTATTCTGGAGTATTTTTCCTGATTTGAGTCGACCAGATATGAGCATCAAGCTTGACCAGGGGGTAATTGAAAATGTACTGTCGCGGTCTGGTATTACTCCTGAAACAACTGTTGTAGCCTACGGTAGTGATCCGGCTATAGGTGGAGTTGTCTTTTGGTTATTGACCTTGTTTGGCCATCAGCATGTGAAGGTGCTGAACGGCGGACATACAAAATGGCTGATTGAGTCACGTCCCGTTGTGAAAGATTTCTCGACATTTGAACCCACTCAATATCAAGCCAAGCCTCTTGAACCTAAATTACGCGTTTTACACGAAGAGATCCAAGCATCCTTAGAAAATTCGGATCAAGTTCTTTTGGATGTGCGTGCAGCTGAAGAGTATCGTGGTGAGTACTTTATGATGAAGCCACCGGAAGGTGGGGAACGGACAGGCCATATTCCAGGGGCTGTGCATATGGAGCATACCTGCACTGTGAATGACGACGGCACGTTTAAATCATTTGACGATCTTAAGCATCTCTATAGCCAACAGGGGATTACACCAAATAAGGAAGTCTTTCCCTACTGTGCCATTGGTGGTCGTTCGGCCTTCATCTGGTTTGTATTGAAATACTTGCTGGGCTACCCGAATGTGCGGAACTATGATGGTTCGTGGAATGAGTGGAGTCGTTTGCCAGGTGTGCCAGTGGAGCCCTATGGAAACGAACTTTAAGCGCTAGGATAATGGCTCATTTCCTGACAAGATTGGAATGGCTAACTACTCTTTGGTAAATTTGCAACCCAGCTAACATTTCAGCACCAAAAAACCGAGCTGTTTAACAATACATTGGTTAAGAGTTCTTATATTCGAGTTAGAAAATAAGTCATGGCGCTCACGTGCGAATATTGACAAACCGACATGTTTTGAGATGTTTTGTGATTAACCGAGCTGAGTATTAAAGAATACCTATACAACTGCAATCGGAACAGCCTACCTGGGCTAGAATTTCAAGACTATTTACCACTAAACAGAGGGAGTTGTTCATGAGTGCAGAATATGGTTTGGGGACAAAATGTCTACACGCTGGTCAAGCACCCGACCCCACTACCATGGCCCGCGCTGTGCCCATCTACCGCACCAGTTCCTATACATTTCGGGATACGGAACATGCGGCAAATTTGTTCGCCCTAAAGGAATTGGGGAACATTTACACGCGGATAATGAACCCCACCCAAGATGTTTTAGAAAAACGGGTTGCGGCGATGGAAGGGGGAGCCGCTGCCCTGGCATTAGCCTCTGGAACCAGCGCTATTTTCTACAGCATTATCAACATTTGTCAGGCAGGGGATGAAATTGTCTCTGCCAATACGCTGTATGGTGGCACCTACACCATGTTCAAAGACATTCTGCCGCAGTTTGGTATCAAGGTAAATTTTGTCGACCCGCGCAATCCAGAAAATTTTCGTCCGGCGATCACAGATAAGACTAAGCTGGTGTTCTGCGAAACGGTTAGTAATCCTGGGTTAGAGGTATCGGATTTGGGTGCGATCGCAGCCATCGCCCACGACAACGGACTGCCGCTGATTGTGGATAGCACCTTCACCACCCCTTACCTCATTCGTCCCATAGAACATGGGGCCGACATCGTCATCCATTCTTTGACTAAGTGGCTCGGGGGGCACGGCACGGGCATTGGTGGCATCGTGGTGGATTCCGGTACCTTTGACTGGACATCCGGTAAATTTCCCCTGATGAGCGAGCCAGATTCAGGCTATCACGGACTGCGTTATGCCCATGACCTGGGACCGTTAGCGCCCATTGCCTATATCATGCGGATGCGGCTAGTGCCCCTACGTAATTTAGGTGCCTGCATTTCTCCCGACAATTCCTGGATGTTCCTGCAAGGCATTGAAACCCTGCACCTACGGATGCAGCGCCACTGTGAGAATGCCATGGCAGTTGCCGAATTCTTACAACAGCATCCCGCCGTAGAATGGGTCCGCTATCCCGGTTTAGAAAACGATAAAGCCTATTCTGTAGCTCAGCGCTACTTGAAAAATGGGTTTGGTGCCATGGTGATCTTTGGTATTAAAGGTGGAGCCGACGCTGGCAAACGGTTTATTGAACAGCTGCAGTTGTTCTCTCATCTGGCCAATGTTGGCGATGCTAAGAGTTTAGCGATTCACCCATCCTCCACAACCCACTCTCAGCTATCGGAGACCGATCAGCAAAGTTCAGGCATCGCTCCTGAGCTAATTCGTTTGGCCATTGGCATTGAGGATGCGGATGACATTATTGATGATCTCAAGCAGGCCCTGGCTGCCGAGTAGTGGAATAAAAACATGAGTATTGGCTCAGTCCAGACCCAGTTTTTTCACATCAATACCCCCTTTCTCCTAGACTCAGGAGAATCCTTTGACTCCATCACCCTGGCCTATGAGACCTATGGCACCCTCAATGGCGATGCTAGCAATGCCATTCTGGTGTTCCATGCCCTGACAGGTAGCCACCATGCCGCTGGCATTAACAAGTCCATCCCAGGGGTGGATCCCCTCTGGACCAAAGAATGCATTCAAGGCTGGTGGGATACCTTTATTGGTCCTGGAAAGGCGTTGGATACAGACCGTTATTTTGTCATCTGTGTCAATTACTTGGGTGGGTGCTACGGGTCAACCGGTCCCCGTTCCATCAATCCACGTACGGGCAAACCCTATGGCAGTCAGTTTCCCCAGGTCAGTGCCTGGGATGTTATCCGCAGCCAGCTATGGTTGTTGGATGAGTTGGGTATTCAATGCCTTCATGCTGCCATCGGCGGCTCTCTGGGGGGGATGCTGTCAATTTTATTGGCAACTCGGTGTCCCCATCGAGTAAAAAATGTATTGCCCATTGCGACAGGTCTGGAAACAACTGTGCTGCATCGCGTGCATAACTTTGAGCAGATTCTAGCGATTCGTACCGATCCTAAGTTTTGTGGAGGTGACTATTACGAGGGGGTACCTCCAAAAGAAGGGTTGTTGTTGGCTCGAATTATTTCCCATAAAACATTTGTTTCACTATCGGTGATGGAAAAACGAGCCCGACAAGAGATCATGGTTGAGCAGCCAATCGGACAGTTTTATGAACTGTCTAACCCGATTGAGTCCTATATGTTTTATCAGGGAAAAAAATTTGCAGAACGGTTCGATGCCAACAGCTATCTGCGCATTATGGACCTGTGGCAGCGGTTTAGCCTGAATGCCCACCAGCCAGATTTATTCAAGGACTGCGCCCATCAGCAGTATTTAATTTTTAGCGTTGATTCGGATGTTTGTTTTTACCCAGAAGAACAAAAGATAATTGTTAACGCCCTGGAAGCAGCTCAGATGAATGTGAAATACATTACGGTCCACTCCGATAAAGGCCATGATTCTTTTCTGTTAGAACCGGACTTGTATGCACCCTATATTCGCTTCATTCTAGATTGAGAAAGACTGGACAAAACCGTATGGCATTGAACAGTATTTTGGCATTATTTGGCACCATGTTTGTGTTAGCGATTATTCCTGGCCCCAGCGTGTTTGCCGTTGTAGCGCGATCGGCTGCCTCAGGATTTATGCATGGAGCGGTCACCACCGTAGGGATTGTTGTCGGAGATTTTATCTTTATTTTACTGGCCATTCTTGGACTGTGGACCATCGCTGAAACCATGGGCAGCGTATTTTTGGGGGTCAAGTATTTGGGCAGTGTTTATCTAATCTATTTGGGGATAATGACATGGCGCTCTAAACCCAGAAAAGCAGAGGTTGAAGCGATCAAAGAACTTTCTTGGGTGTCTAATTTTACATGTGGCTTGTTGATTACTCTCAGCGATCCAAAGGCAGTTTTGTTCTATGCGGGGTTTTTGCCAGCCTATTTGGATTTGTCCCACATATCTGTTATTCAAACAGGGCTGATTATGCTAATTGCAACCGTTGCTGTGGGTGGAGCAAAGCTAGTGTATACCTATTTAGCAAACAAAGCTAGATTTTTGTTTAGAAACACTCGGGTACAGTTGGTTATCAATGGTTTAGCAGGACTTACCATGGTCAGCACAGGAATTTTTCTGGCCGTTAAGGCTTAAAAAAATTCCTGTGCTGACCACCCTCAAGCTTCAATATCAAGGCCTGAAGATAAATGAATTTTGGGGCATCCGCTCAAGCCGAGAAATTTTTGTTAAGCAGGAATGTAGAAGATAGGAGTTAGAACCTAGAAGGGGCTAGACTCCTATCTCCTACATTCTAAATTCTATGCTTGGAAAAACGTCCCGCTTTGAGTTGGTGCCCGAATTTTGATGGTAGTCGGCTCAGGCTTTTAATTCTTGCTTACGCTTACGGATAGCCGCCATGCCCATACCGATCAGGCTAGGTAAGAGTGCGGGGGTGGGAATAGGGTCAGAAGATTGCCATTCGAGATTATCAAGGCCTCCGGATGAAAACGGCGAATCTCCTCCAGCCAGAACATAGGCAATGGTTTGTCCACCGCCATTCACGGTCATCGTTTCAAACTGTGAATTAGTCAGGGACACAGTGGTATACGTATCAAGCAGATTGTTAGAAGCATCAAAGGCCCGTAAAAGACCAGTATCGGCTCCATTATTACTAACAAAATCCAGTGAAACAGACGCCGCTCCACTGATAAAATCAACTCGCATCTCCAGGAATCCAGGTTGCCGAAATAGATGGGGAAATGTACTGGAATCCGTTCCAAAGGAGCGCGCGCCCGTACTGGTGGTAAACGGCTCTAATGGTTGAGTACTGGGGTTTATAGCAAAAATACTGGCACCACTCTCAAAACCTCCTCCGACAGCGGATAAGGATATCCCTGTAAAGGCATTGCTAATATCAGTCCCTGTTGTAAATGAATCTGCGTCCGCACCAAATGACATTGCCTCAGCGGATCCAGTCAGCCCCATACTCACAGCTACTGCACCCGCAAGTGTCAGAATACTTTTTCGAAACATATGCTCGCCCTGTCCAACTTGTGATTTTCAGCTTTAGGGAGATACACACCGGGTCCATTATAGGCCAAGAAAAATTTATGTCACTAGTCCCAGTAGGCGTCCAAGAAATCGAACACTATCTCTCCTGGAACCGCCCATGACTGCTCATATTGCGGACCATTAGTTTTGGGGCAAGGCGGTTACTCGATAAAGGGTTTTCTCAAATACAGGGTCTAATGTGCCTTGGTAAGCTGTTTCCAGAAAAGCTATAAACTCTGGGTTGGGGAAGTAAACAAATACGTCGCTGTAGGTTTCTACCACATCAGGCAGGTCAATCACCCTTTCCCACTCGTTTGGTTCAACATCTTGGACAAGCTGGAAACTGACGTTATCGTGAACCTCATGGCTTAGGGCCAAGGCAAAACTATGGGTGGCAGCGCTCAGTACGAGAGGGTTTTCTGAAGCGTTAATCAAGGGGGCCATTTCTTGGTTGACGACGCTGGCGGTACGCCCGTGCTCTAGAAAATCCAGACCTGGGGTGCGGGCAATGGTCACCCCTGACGCAAATCCACAGCCCAGGAGGGCTAAAAATACGCCCGTCCAGGCAAGCCTTTCCCAGCCGTACTTAGAACGCCTCATGGCATTGGCGAGGAAAAAGGCTACGGTCAGAGTAATCGATAGAAGAGCTATGATCAAATAACGAGATCGCAACGACCGTTCTCCCCCCAACAGTAGATCTGGAGGTGCCAGAAAAATATAATTGGTGACAATGGGCAACAACACAAAGCTCCAAACCCGCCCGGGGCTCCAGCGAATCAAGCAGTAACATGCCAGGGCAATCAATACCAAAAATAACGGATTTGTCAATCGCTCAATCGCGCTCGTGTTGTTCAAATTTAAGAAGATATCGCCTAGCTTATCCCGTGTAAATCTGACAATATCTATCAGAGAAGAATTGCGTCCCTGAGCACTTTGGGTATTTTCATTGATAGTATCCAGGCTGGAAACCACCACCCAAAGCCACGGGCCAAACGCCAGCAGTCCAGCTCCGGCAGACACGCCAAAAGCAATCAGCCGCCGCCGTTCAAAGGCCAGTACATATAGACCATGGGCAATCAAAAGAAAGAAAAAGAACAGGTGAGAATATAAGCCGAGGGCAAGCGCTGCACTATAGGCTAGCCAGTTGTGGATCTTCCCCAATCGCAATGCCCTGAGCAACAGGAGACTAGACGCCAGGACTGCAATCGTAAACAGGCTATACTGTCGGGCTCCCTGGGCCAACAGCATGTGATAAGGAGAAAGGCTAAGTAACGCCATGGCCACCCAACCTGTAAAGGCTGATCGAAACAGCTCTAAGCAAAGCCAGTAAAGACACGGTAAATAGACCACACCCAATAGAACAGCCAAGACTCTTGCCGATAGGGGACTCTTCCACAGCTTTACCCAACGCCAGGAAACGGCATAGTAGCCCGGGGTGTGTTCCGGGGATGTAGCCAGGGAGGTTAAGGTGTCACCAAAGGTTTTGTTGTCAGACGGTATCTGATAGTCTTTTAAGTCCTGGGCGGTAAGAATCTGTCCTCGAAACGCCTCGCGTTTAATTTCTTCTTCGTAGTATCCAGAGAGTCGATAAAACCCTCTCACCTCGTCTGCATTGTAGGGCTTATCGGCTAGATGACTGAGGGAAAAGATTAACCGCAGAACAACCAGGGCAATGACGGTTACCTTTAACCAGGTTGGGACACTGTAATTGATTGTTTTCGGTAGGGAGTGTACCGCCTGTTTTGGGAAAGTAATCAGACCGCCCTTGCTCAATATCCACACCAGACCTGTACCAACAGCGGCAGCCACCAACAGGATTAACATCTTGGCAGAAAGCAAACCGTCAAAGGCGGCCCAGCCCACAGCAAAAGCAAATCCTGAGATGCCAATACTCAACCAGCGCTGATAGGGGGTCATGCGCTTAAACAAAATCCGTTTGAATAGAACGAATCCTGCAGCCATTAAACTGCCCAAAACACCGATGCCAATCAGCCGTCGTTTGTTGATGTTGATAAACATCCCCACGTTCGCAAGCGTACTGGGAGCCGCAATCTGATCAATTTTGAGTCGGGGAATGGCAAGGGTTTCCCAGGTCTCACCCCCATCGGTGGACCTATAGACAGCGGCATCGGCGGCTCCAAAGCCGAATAGGGTATTGTCTTCGGCGTAGTTGGACGAAAATTGGAGCGGCCGCCCTGCAGAGGGCACATGGGTATAGCGAGAAATCGCCAGGTCGGGAGTCCCCACCGCCCTAAAGGAGTCTCCTCCATTTTGGCTCTTAAAGAATCCTCGTCCCCGGACGCTGGTAATCACCGTTTGATCATTGGCGTAGTTGGGAGAGATCGCAATCGCCTCTACGAAGGGATTGGTACCGTAGCTTTCACTGTCTAAACGTTCCCATGCCTTACCGTCGTCCTGGGTGCGATAGAGACCTTTACCGGAGGCCACAAACAGGGTTTGATCGGTGGCGTAGTTGGGGGAGACCGCTATCTGGGCGGCAGGCAGCTCTTCTAAATCGGTATTTTCGGTTAACAATGACCAGCTTTTGCCAGCATCTTCACTTTTGTAAACGCCCCGGGTACCGGTATTGAAAAGGGTTTTGTCGTTGGCAAAGTTGGGAGAGATCACCAAAGAAGGAGAGTCATTACCCGGTTGCTTATCCAGCTGACCTACGCGCTCATAGCGTTTGCCGCCATCCTGGGAGCGGAAGACAATGCCCTTTTGATTGGTACTAAAAACAGTGTTGTCCGCTTTAAAGTTGGGCGAAACCGCTAGACTAACCCCGCGAACTTCCTGGCTGAGGGGATGCACAGACCACTTTTGGCCACCGTTGGTTGAGCGCAGAATCTTGGTGTAGAGAATGGATGAAAAGAGGGTGGTATCTTCGGCGTAGTTGCTAGAGAGGGCAATGTCAAAAAAGCGACGCGGATCTTGCTCGCTTTTAGCTACATTCAGCGGTTTAAAGTTGTTGGTAAATAGCGGTAGATGCAGGCTCTGGTTAATGCTTTGCCAGGTACTCCCGGCATCATTACTGATATAGAGTTCGCCCACATAGGTTGCGATCGCAAGGGTTTGATCTGCAGCAAAGGTGGGCGACACATCCATACTGATCACAGC
>JBCCXQ010000050.1:0-25565 GCA_039191365.1 Cyanobacteria bacterium P01_F01_bin.13
ACCTTTTGGGCCTGATCAACTCTGTACTTGATTTATCCAAAATCGAAGCAGGCCGCATGGAACTTTTCTTAGAAGATATCTGTGTTAAATCCATTGTGGATGAGATTATTGGGACTATCCAGCCCTTAGCTCAAAAGAATTTTAATCAGCTATTGGTATCGTGTCCTGATGATATTGGTATTCTTCATGCAGACCAAGTCAAACTACGACAGAGTTTGATTAATCTACTGAGTAATGCCTGCAAGTTTACTGAAAATGGCACCATTACCTTGGCGGTCGAGCATATTGTGATAACTACGCCCCTGGGCAATGAGGACACTTGGCTAGAGTTTACAGTCACAGACACAGGCATCGGCATGACAGCTGAGCAAATGGAGAAAATTTTTCAGGCATTTACCCAGGCAGATACCTCAACCACACGAAAGTATGGCGGTACCGGTCTAGGACTGGCCATCACCAAACAATTTATTTCCATGATGGGTGGCGAGGTATCAGTCGATAGTGCCTATGGCGAGGGCACCACATTTACCCTCACCGTTCCTCAAACTGTTCGCTTGGATACAGCTTCGGATGAAACCTTCTTTGCACCACCTATACGCTTGATTGAGAGAGAGCCCCTCTCAGTAATCCAGGAGCTATCAGATGGTGCTTTGGAGAATACTATCTTAGTTATTGATAGTGATGCGGAAGCTCGTGAGAATTTACACAGCTGTTTAACAGATGCAAATTACAACATTGTGTGTGCCGTTGATGGACAGCAAGGCATTGTTCTTGCCAATGAGCTTCTTCCCGATGTCATCATTCTGGATATGCTGCTGCCTCAGGAGGATGGATGGGCTATTCTGCAAGAGCTTAAGGCTATATCAACCCTTTCCCAGGTACCCGTCATTTTGTTATCAATGGTCGAAGACCCTGCCCGTGCCCACCAGCTTGGAGCCGCAGACTATTTGCCTGCCAAACCATTTGACCACAAACATTTGCTAGATATTTTAGATGCCCAATTACCCAAACGGTCATGCCCGAAGATTTTGGTAGTTGAGGACGATATCAATGCCAGGGAAATTATGGGACGGTTTTTACAGCAGCATGATTGGACCGTGGTCCTTGCTGCCAATGGACAACAGGCCTTGGATTACCTTAATAGCAATGTGCCTGATTTAATTGTGTTGGATTTGATGATGCCTGGCATGGATGGTTTTGAATTTGTTCAGATTCTGCGTCAAACACCTGATTGGAAAAATATTCCCATCATTGTAGTCACCGCTAAGACACTAACGGCTAAGGATCAGCAACGGTTAGACGGTGTGGTTCAGGTATATCAAAAAGCCGATTTTAAGCGTCAGGACCTACTTAATGAAGTGCGGACACTAGTGTTCACCCAAACCGATAGTGCCCCTGTTGTCGGTTAATCCTGACATTACTACTTACGTAGGAAAGTCATCAATAGTCTATGGAATACCTCTCTCATTAAGGGAATGCTGCTACTACAGAAGCCATGGAATTCATCAATATTCTTAATAATGAACGTTTACTTTCCGGAACTAATTGCTGTTCCAAGGCATCTTTATAAAGAAGTTTTGCTCTTGCTGAAATATTAGTGATGGCAAAAATAAACCAGCGCTATCAGTAACTTCATAGAATGGTTATAGAGTGTTGGAGTTTAATTATTAACCTTTACACAGCAGTTTTTTAGTAAATCATTCAAATTATTCTTTTATTTATTAAGGGCAAGAAGAACGTTAGTTTCGATTAATAAAAATCAATTTTACTCATTATTCTTATGCTCAAATGGCTCCTCAATCATTCTCCAGTATGGGGCTCTACAGATTTACGGTATGCCTTTATTAAGCTGACTCGGCTCTTTACAGGTACGTTCTTAGGGTAATCTGACTCCTATTTATATCAATGTATTTTCAAAAGCTTGTGACTTCAGTCAATTATCGTTCTCCTTATATAGATAAAAAATTTAGGAGGTTATTCTAGTGAATCAGGACTCTTTATTTAAAGGAGCAGGTGTAACCGCCGCATTCCTACTTCTCACATTTTTGGGGATTAAAGGAAAGTCAGTTAATGTTAGGCAGTATCAAAAATATGCAGATTTAATTGCCAGTCAAGTTGAAAGCGATATAGAGGTTGAACTGGCGCTACTTAAGGAACGCTATACACTGCTCAGAAATGACGAGCCACTAGAAGAAGCCTTGGCTGAAGAGTTATCCATTCAAGGAGAGCTAGCTCAAGAAATCCCAAGCTTTCTTGTCAAAGAGGATCGTAGAAGCTTACAAAAGCTGATTAGTCGCGATGTTCAGCTTTTAGAGGAGAAAACCAAGCTAGTTAATCAATTTCAAGAAACTAATGCTGAATTACAAAATGCTTTAGTTCAGCTACCTAGCCTGGTTAGCAAATTAAAAAATACTAGTGATGCCGATCTAGAAAAACTAATCGATGATGTTTTAATCTACATCATGGCCACTGATGAGCAGTTGGTGACATCGATTGAAAGGGAATTAAATGCAGTTAAGGCAAAGCTAAACGCGGGTGAGTTTTCTAGCGCAGAAGACGTAGCCCAGGTAGTACAGCTATCTCAAACTGTCTTGGATAACAAGCCATTTGCCGATGCCCTTTTGGATCAAGTAGTAAATCTACCACTGACCAATAATGTTCGTGAGCTGCAGACTGCCTATGATCGTTCAAGTCGAGAGGCGTTTAGACAAACAGCCATATATCGAAATGCCGCTTACTTGGTAGCATTAATGCTTATTGGCATAATTGCCTACAGTTTAGTAGCTCGCCTACGGCAGTCAACCCAGCGCACTACCAGCGTACTAGAAAACATTACTGATGCGTTTGTGGCTGTTGATCGAAGTTGGAAGGTTACCTACGTAAATGCCCAGGCGGCAGAGGTGCTTAAACGTAGTATCCAAGGGCTACTAGATCAGGACTTTTGGAAGATTTTTCCAGAATCTCTGGGGGCCCGTTATGAGCAGCAATACCGTCGCGCTATGGCCGAGCAGACCGTCGTTAGTTTCGAAACCTACTATGCGCCTACTCAGCGCTGGTTACAGGTAAGAGGCTATCCTGGTCGCGATGGATTGTCATTGTTTTTGCAGGATGTGACCGAGCGGAAACAGGCTGAAGAACAGCTAATGGAATTAAACCGTGACTTAGATGGCCGGGTACAAGATCGCACAACAAAGCTAATGAAAGCCATGGAAGAAGCGGAAGAGGCAAGGGTCAAAGCGGAGGATGCAAACCGTTCTAAGAGCGAATTTTTAGCCAATATGAGCCACGAGCTACGGACACCTCTAAATGCCATTATTGGCTACAGTGAGATGCTGGAAGAAGAAGCAACTGATCTGGGTGAGGAGGATTTTGTTCCTGATCTTCAAAAAATCCAGGGGGCAGGCAAACATCTGCTTGGGTTAATTAACTCAGTCCTAGACCTATCTAAAATTGAAGCAGGTCGGATGGAACTGTTCCTCGAAGATTTCTCAATCAGAGAATTGATAGAGGATATCTCCGGTACGATTGTGCCCGTTGCCCACAAAAATAACAATCATCTATCAATTTTCTGCCCCAATGATATTGGTGACCTCCATGCTGATCAAACAAAGCTACGCCAAAGCCTGTTTAATCTACTAAGCAATGCTTGTAAGTTTACGGAGAGTGGAGACATTACTTTAACAGTTGAGCAAATCCCCGCAGTCGATAGTTCGATCTATGCCGGTGATTGGTTCCGTTTTATCGTCAGTGATACTGGCATTGGCATGCAAGAAGATCAGGTTGAAAAGATTTTTGATGCTTTTACTCAAGCGGACGCATCCACCACACGGAAGTATGGGGGTACCGGTTTAGGACTGGCTATCACCAAACAGTTTATTAACATGATGGGGGGAGAGATTGACGTCGAGAGTATCCACGGCCAGGGCACTACATTTTCAATGATAGTTCCACAAGTAGTACCGACCGTCAATCCGAAGGGCAAACCGTTTTTTGCCCCGACCCTATCGTCTGATGGTGAAGCAACGATAGCCAATACCGTTTTGACCAACCAGACTACAAAGCAAACGATTTTAGTCATCGATGATGATGATGATGCCCGCGAGATTTTGCGTCGTTCCCTTGATGAGGCTGGCTACAATGTCGTCTGCGCAGCCAGTGGCGAACAGGGAATTGCCTTGGCGGGGGAATTGCTTCCAGATGCTATTACGCTGGATGTAATGATGCCGCAAATGGATGGCTGGTCAGTTTTAAGACAGCTCAAAGAAATACCTGTTGTTTCTGAAATACCTGTTATTTTGCTGTCGATTGTAGATGATCGGCCCATGGGTCATTCCTTAGGAGCTGCTGACTATCTCACCAAACCAATTGATCGGAATCGTCTACTCAATGTTTTGGAAACCCATCTCTCAGAACAAACTTCTCCCACTATTTTAGTGGTGGAAGATGATGTCAATGCTCGAGAGATTATGGGACGTTTTCTACAACGGCAAGATTGGACAGTTGAACTGGCTTCCAATGGACGTGAAGCGTTGCAATATCTCGATGATAAGCTACCTGACCTGATTGTGCTGGATCTCATGATGCCAGAAATGGATGGGTTCGAGTTTATCCAAGTGCTGCGACAAAATCCTAACTGGCAGACTATTCCTGTCATTGTGGTGACGGCAAAGGCGCTGACGGCTGACGATCAGCAACAGCTGGAAGGTGTGGCTCGGGTGTATCAAAAAGCTGATCTCAATCGTCAAGATCTGCTCAATGAGCTACAGACGATGGTATCGGCAAAAACGGTCTCGATGCCTAGTACAACAGATTCAGTTATAAACACCGATACGGTGTCTACTGCATCTGATTAACCCGGTAGTAATTGTAGGCTGAGGTTAATTAAGGGGATTATGGCAAGAATCTTATTGGTTGAAGATAACGAGCTTAATCGGGATATGTTGAGTCGACGCCTTCGTCGTCGTGGATATGAATTGGCAATTGCCATGGATGGTGCTGAAGCGATCGCAATTGCATCGGCCGAATCCTTCGATCTCATTCTTATGGATATGAGTTTGCCTGTAATGGACGGTTGGGAAGCAACCCGACGGTTAAAGGCTCAGACCCATACACAGGATATCCCGATCATCGCATTGACAGCCCATGCTATGCGAGGCGATCGGGACCAGGCGTTAGCAGCAGGCTGTGATGATTATGACACTAAACCCATCGACCTCAAGCGACTGATTGGCAAAATGCAAGCGTTCTTGTCGTCCGAGCAGCTCACCTCAGACAAACTCAAAGTTCCGGCGACTCCAAAACCCTCAAAGACTCCAGAACCTGCAGTTGCACCGGTTATTCCCATTGCGCCAGTTACCCCAATTGTTTCACCAGCCGCCTCGGTAACTCCCATCACTCCAGTAAAAGCCCCAAGCACTCCGGCTACTCCCATTGCCCCAACCACTCCGGCTAAACCAGAAGTGGTAGAAACCTCAGTGGAACTACCTGCTGAGAAACCGCGTAATAGCTTTAGCGGACTGCCTATTCTTGTGGTTGATGATAATGAAGATAACCGCGACATGCTCAGCCGTCGTCTCAACCGACGTGGGTATCAATCAGTAGTCGTGGATAGCGGTGAGGCAGCCTTAGAGTACATCCAAAATCACGACAATGTTGCTCTGGTGCTACTAGACATCATGATGCCAGGAATTGACGGCATTGAGACCCTTAAGTGTATTCGTCAAAACTATTCTCGCAATCAGCTGCCCGTGCTGATGGTAACGGCAAAGGCCCAAAGTGATGATATGGTTAGAGCCTTTGAACTGGGAGCTAATGACTACATTACTAAGCCAATCGATTTTGCGGTGACTCTTGCCCGTGTAGAAACCCAGCTAGCCATCGTAAAAGCAACGAAACAACCGTCAGAACAGCCGCCATCATCTGAGCCATCGTCTGAATTGGCCCAAGAACCTCAACCCGCTTCGACTTCCCAACCAGCGGCACAGCCGGGAGCTGCCAATATTGCATTGGTACCTAAAACTGCATTCTCTCGATTTGCAGCGGAACGCTATCAGGTGCAATATTTTCTGCGTCAGGAACCATTAGGCCCGATTTCTATTGCCCTTGACAAACAAACAGATTCTTTAGTGCTACTGCAGACCCTAAAGGCCTATTCCTCAGGCACTGCTGATCTGTTGAAGCGCGTAATGGAAAAAGAAACAGAGACATTTCAACCCTTGCGCTCCCTATTCCCTGGATATACCTACGGCCAAGTGGACAATACGTTTTACATTATTCACGGATTGGGAGAAACGTTTAATCAAGAACAACTGCTACAGGCAAAACTCCAAACCCCTTGGCCACTAGAGTCAGTACTACTGCTAATGGACCACTTACTGGAGCAAGTCGCCATATTTCATCGACACAAGCAAGTCCACGCTGGGTTAAGGGATGACTCGTTTATTCAGACCAATGGCCGAGAAAGCCTCGGTCAATCTATGATGCTGATCGATGGTGGTCTGGGTAAACGAGTAATGATCGGTGTCAGCCAAAAATCTGCTGAATACCGTAAACAGCTACTAATGCAGCGGGACTATCAGCCCCTAGAACAGCGCATTGGGCGTCCGGCCATGAGTAGCGATATCTATGCCCTGGGGTTAATTGGGCTACAGGCACTCACCGGGAAGTCCATAGATCAGCTTACCCTGCCAACGGTTAGCGGCGATTTACCGTGGCGTCAGTTTATCTCTCTGTCAGACCCTATCGGCGACTGGTTCGATAAACTCATCCAACAAAACCAGAGTAAGCGGTTTGAACATGCCATGGCAGCCCGCACAGCCCTGCGCCCCCACTTACAGCCCTATTTAGCTGAACCGGGCTAACAGGCTAACCATATCATCACAAACCATTGCCAATCAGTACAAACGGGGCCCAGTAAAAGGGCTCGTCTTGGCCACTGGCCATTAGTTTTAACTGGGCGTTTCGCAGGGCATCTACCTTGGTCGCCCCTGCAGCTAGCTCAGTATAAAACTGCTGCATCAGCTGGGATGTGGATCGATCATTGACCCACCAAAGTGAGGCCATTGCCGAACGAGCATTTGTACGCTGCACTTGAAAGCCCATACCAAGGATTTCCAAACCGTCATCAATGTGGCTTATACCGGTCTGACAGGCACTCAACACAACTAGATCAACATCGGGCAGTGTCCAATTGCGCATGCCTTTGAGGGTGATAGTATCACCATCTCCCAGTAGGATGAATGACTTTTCCGGTCGCCCTGGGACAAAGGCTGCATGGGTTGCTAAATGGAGAATATTGTGGCCATGGAGCTGGGTTTCGAGATTACTGCGATTAAATTCATCATTCAATAGGACTTGGGTGGCTGGCATGGTCTCCTGAAGAAACGTTACTTCCTGTCCCGCGTGAGGCAGCCCTGAAAATCCTTGCAGTTTTTGACCAATGGGTTGTTCAAAGGTTTGCTCGGCATCAGAAAATGCTCCCGCCAGGATATTGAAATGGAGACGGGGAGGCTGAGTCAAATCACCGATGGAGCTAGCTGTTAGATTATGGGAGGTATATGTCTCAACCAACCATTGCTGTTGGTGGCTGTTATAGAGAACCGATAGGGGAATGTAGTGTAAAACATTATCAGGAATATAGATAATGTTGTTGATACCCAAGGCGGCTAGCTCCTCCTGGAAAGGATGGATAATCGCTTTATAGAGTTCACCGGCCAGGTATTTAACATCGCCACTGGTTGTGGATAGCTGTTCCCGCAGGGCATCAACCTGTCGCTTTAGGACTTGCTGGTTAACGAGGGTAGTCCTATGGATGGGGTTTCCCACGGGGGGGACCAACAACAGCTCCAGGCGATCCTTCAGTACAAGGGGATAGAGCACCACTGACTGTTGAGGTAAACGCTGTAGTTTTTGCTGTAGCTGTTGGAGCGACTCTGGCTGCAGCTTGGGATCGGAGTTGATTTGCTGAAGTGTCTTTAACACATCAGCCACATCAGGATTCTGAAGGAATCCATCTAGCTTAAGAATAGGTTCGTGCTCTGATCTGCCATTGAGAAGTAGCTGCTCATGGAGGTCCAACAGACGACGCTCAGAGGTTAGATAGGGTAGTTTTTCATTACCGATCCCATCTGTTTTGACATCTTGCAGATAGTCTTCTAGTTCCTGAATTTTAAGTAAATCCAACACCTGCTGGGCTTCAAAGACTCGTTCTTGATCGAGGAGTAGGGCCGCTAACTCCCGATAGCTATCGGCAACGGTTTGGGTGTAGCGTTGCTGTGTCTCCAATGGTAATGAGCGCAGGTTCTCGCGAACTTGTTCAATTTCATTGATTGCCTGTTTATAAAATGCGATCGCAACCAGCGGTTGTTGAATACTTTGAAATAATCGCCCCAACTCAGTAAATGTTCTTGACTGACCCAGGGTTTGATTAACTTGAATCGCTAATCGCAGAGACTGATGGTAGCTCACCCAGACTTTTTCATAGTTTTCTTGTTTAAAGAAAACGGTACCGATGCCATTAAAAATCTCGATCCGCTCAGCGATTTGAGGCGAATCGTTCGTCAAGGTTAGGGCTTCACGATAGTGAGATAGAGCTATATCCAGCTCATTTTTTTGAGTATGGACATAGGCAATATTACTCAACAATCGACTTAAACTAATAGTCTCAAACTCTACGTCTGCAAATGCTCCTTTAGCCTGTTGATAAAATGCTAGAGCATCATCGTAACGGTATTGTCTTTCATATAGCCAGCCAAGGTTGTTTAGAACAGAAACCTGATAATCCTGATAGTCCGGAATGTCTTCCAGGATGCGCAAGGCTGCTTCGAGAGCTAACCTTGCCTCCACATACTCTCCTAAATAAACATGGAGGCCGCCAATATTGTTGAGGACGGCGGCCTGATCGTTCAAATCCATCAATGTTTGATAGATATCCAAAGCCGCTTCATAGGCAAGCAGTGAGTCTCCCAGGGACCCGAGCTGTCCATGGATATAGCCTAATCCATTGAGCGCATCACCCAGGGTTATAGAGGCGTTTTCAAACTGTTGGTAGTATGCTAATGACTCTTCTAAAAAGGGCAATGCGTCAAGATTGTTATCTAACACACTGGCATATATCTTTGCCAGCTGGAAATTGGTATCGGCTCTCAGTTTATCTGCTTTGGCAGAAACAAGATGGGAAAGAACATCCAAAGTCTCAAGATAGTTGGCTATAGCAGCCGTATAATCACCTTCACGAAAATCGATCCTGGCAAGATAGTGTTTTGCCAATGCAATGCTAAACCGATCGTCCAGTGCCTGGGAACGTTCTAGGGCCTGGTTGTAGAGAGCACGGGCCGCCGTATACTTTTCAAGATCGTAAAGGATCTCAGCCTGCTTCAATAAGCTATCGACAGGGCCGTCAGGACTACTATCAAGATGGATGCTGACAACGGTTGGCAATGCCAGGAATTTACTATTAGCACTACCTTGATATTGGGTGAGCACAAGCAAGCAAAGGCAAGAGAGCACACCTAGTTTTTGCTTGCTTGTGCCCATCAAATAACTCAGGAATTGTTACGCCCTGTCAGTTTCTGCGTGATTACCCGCCCCAATCGAGTGACCTCCCCAGAGATTTTATCTAAAATTTCTCTAGTTTGATGCGCACGGTTGTCAGCTTCCTCTGAGTCATTGGCTTGAGCATCTGGGGTACTCGTCATGAACGATGCCATTGTACTAAACGTTCTGTCACTATTGTCCGCCCAAATGGGGTTATTGCCTTGATTATTGTTATTTCTAGCCATTGCAGCCTAATTCCCCTTGTTGATAGAAAAACTGGGTTGAATCGATGAAAACCATCTACGCCTGGGCCAATCCCAGTATGGTGTGGAGAATGATCACTGTCAGCACCCCAAAGGGTACAGTCAGTATCAATTTTGCTGTGTATGTTCAATTCTCCATCAGCAGAATCACGATTCCGGAGATCGGCTAGACATATTCATGTATCAATTCCAACAGTCCTAGCCCTACCAACCTTATAGGGTGATCCTACGGCGATCCCACGGCGATCACCTATGCCATGAACTATGGGCACAACGGCATGTAGCAAATATCCTGATGCATTAGGACATTTGCGCGTCAGGTTAGCTCTGTAAATAAAGGCTTTCAGGGATATCCATTGTCTTGACTAACCTGACAGGTACTACATTTATAAATTTTTGTAAAAACTTCCCGGTAGCTGCAGAATTCCTGCCGTTGTGCACGATAGCTCACTAGCCGTATAAATAGATGGGAAGACGCTAATGCGGACAGTTCTCAGACGGAGTAACCCAGGGCTATCAATGAATAATTCCCCAGATGAATTACGTCGGTTGGCTTGTGAGGCCTGTCGTCATTGTATTGGTAGCGCAGAGCGACAGCGGTATCTTACCCGGTTGATTCGATTAGTTAAACCTCGTCTTTGGCAAGAGCAAAGCCCCTACTATCAGGATGCTTTGCAACAAACATGGATCTATCTTTGCCAAAATCTATGCGAGGGCAAAACGACCAAGCCTTATGATCCCAATGTTGCCAGTGTTACAACTTGGTTAAATGCCTATCTAAAGTTTCGTCTACTGGACTTTGAAAGGGCAATCCAGAGCGATCGCAAACGCTATGTCTCTGTTTACAGCAAGGAAGGAAAAACGACCGATATTGTTGAAACCCTAGCCGCCAACCCCGAGGTGCCTCCCATTCTGGAAAGAGTGCAAGATTGGTTAGAGCAACATGCCCATGAATTTCGCCAAATTCACGTCGTTAATCATCCAGAAATTAACTGTTACGAGATGATCCTCAGACGTCTGCCACCGGAAGTCACTTGGCAGGCACTTGAAACCGAATATGGTGTTTCGTATAAAACCCTTGAAAGTTTTTACCGCCGCCAATGTAAGTCCCGTTTACGAGAGTTTGGGCGGGCTGAGGGCCACTTTAATTAAGGAATTACTCGTCTCATTTATCCCACATTTTCCCAATTAGAACCATTACTGTCACAGCACCCTGGAGAATCTTTCCATGAATCACTCGCAACAGGAAGCAACGCTTATTTGGCCGATCACACAGCAGGGAAAAACAATTGCCCAGCAGTTTGCTCATGGTCATGCGCATCCTACTATTGCCGAGCGGGTTAGACGCAATACGCTCGCAGTTTGGGTCATTCATGACTTTTTAGATGCCATCGGTATCTCAAGCGATCTGTCCAACAGTGACAGTTGGAACCCAGCACTCCAGCTAATGGAGGATGTGGCTGATTTAGTTATCCCAGGGGTAGGGCGATTAGAGTGTCGCCCCATTGCGGCAGAGGAGGATTGTACTGTGCCACCAGCGGTGCTGACTGAGCGAATTGGCTATGTAGCTGTAGCCTTAGACGAAGTGGCCGGAGAAGCATCACTGCTGGGATTTGTGGCTGAGGTTCCCCCCACTCATCCCCAGCTACAGCTAGAACAGCTACAGCCGATGGAGAATTTTCCGGATCATCTACATCACATTCGCCAGGAAATACCTAACCCGCAACCGTCTGAGCTAACTCGACTGAGTCAATGGCTGGAGGGATATTTTGAAAGTGGCTGGCAGTCTGCAAACGATCTGTTGGCACAATATCTTTGGACACCGGCATTTAGACAAGGACCTCAGCTCCCACAGCCACCGATTCAAATTAAACGGGCTAAGCAGTTAGACTTAGGACTGAAACTAGGGACAGTGCAGGTCGCCCTAGTGCTGGAAGTGGAACAGGACAATGACTCGATTGTAAATGTTGGTGTGCGAATCTACCCCTTAGGGGGGCCTTTATATTTGCCAGAGGGTCTGGTGGTTACAGTCCTCGATGAGACAGATACGGTGTGTTTAACCGCCCAAGCCCGCAGCGTGGATAACTATCTTCAACTTTACTTCCGAGGACGCCCTGGAGAACCCTTTAAAACCCAGGTCACCCTGGGGGATGTGTGCGTTGTGGAGAATTTTATAATTTAATGGGCAATGGCAAGCCAAACAACCTGGAGATGGGCAAGCTTGTCGTCCTCAAAGTAGGGCCAGGTACTTTCCAGCAGGGATTTTCGGTCGTTCTACAAATTGGGTTAGAAGGAAAACGCCCTACCTTAGAACTGCCTGGCGTGTTGCCAGCGGCCTCAGACTTACCAGGTCTATACCAGCAATGGCAGATGGCCTATCGTCGGTTCCACAGCTCCAGTCGTCTGGAACCCCAGCCAAATATGGTTACCAACGTATCTTGGATAGGCGACTGTCGCGACAGTGCTGAGATGCTTTGCGATCGCATCAACAGCTGGCTTAGCCATCCCACCTTTCAACCCCTTTACAACAGACTCTTAGAGCAGCTCAACCCCACAGATACGATTCGAGTAGTGCTGCAAACCGAAGACCCCATTTTACAGCGGCTCCCCTGGCATCAGTGGCACTTTTTTCAACGTTATCCCCAGGCTGAATTATCTCTTAGTGCCCCAGTCTATCAACAGGTGGAAGCTCCCCAAACCAAAAGCCAAAAAGTAAGAATTTTAGCGATATTAGGGGATACCACAGGGTTAGATTTAAAGACAGATCAGACATTGTTACAAAATCTTCCTGGTGTAGACTTACATCTCCTCACAGCCCCGGATCGAGAGACCCTTAACCGCTATTTATGGGAGCAGCAGGGCTGGGATATTTTGTTTTTTGCAGGCCACAGTAATGGAACCACCGGCAAAATTAGCATCAACGCCCAAGATAGTTTGACAATTTCTGAATTGAAGTATGCTTTGCAAAAAGCAGTCCAACAGGGACTTGCGATCGCTCTGTTTAATTCCTGTGATGGACTAGGGCTAGCCCAGAATCTAGCTGACCTCCACATTCCTCAGGTCTTGGTAATGCGAGAGCCAGTACCGGATCGAGTCGCCCACGAATTTCTCAAGGGGTTTTTAGAGAGTTTTTCACGTAATATTCCCCTTTACTTATCGGTACGAGAAGCGCGTGAACGCCTACAGGGCATGGAAAATGAGTTTCCCTGCGCCACTTGGCTGCCCATCCTATGTCAGAATCTGGCCCAACAGCCCCCCACCTGGCAACATTTACAAAAACAGTTTGCCACAGAGCCGGTGGTTTGGGCTCCTTGGGGACTGGGAACAGCAATTGCAGTAACAACCCTGGGATTACGCTTACTCGGCGGGTTTCAATCGCTTGAACTAGCTACCTACGATCGGTTTTTGCGCTGGTGGCCTTTTTTTGAAACGGTCGATCAGCGCATTATTGTGATAAAAAACACTGAAGACGACATTAAACAACAAGGTCTAAATAGAAATTCAGACTTTTCTATCACAGACGCCACTTTACTAGGCTTATTACAGAAGCTGGAATCGCTACAGCCAAGGGTGATTGGCATCGATATTTACCATGAGCATGAGATTGATGCCAACGTCCCTGAGTTGCAAACATGGTTAAACAATACAGCCAATGTCGTCTCACTGTGCAAACATCCATCAGACGCAGCTGAAATGGGTGGCGTTGCTCCCACCCCAAAAATCAGGTTTGGCAATAGACTTGGGTTTAGCGACTTTATTGAAGACACAGATAGCACCGCCCGTCGTCTATTGCTAACAACAGATCGACCGGCAGAGTCTCCCTGTCCAGCTAACTATAGTTTCGCAGCGATTGTTGCCGGTCAATACTTGAACCTGATTCGGTCAAACGACCATCCAGACAATCTATTTTGGCAAAATAACGACAATCAGTTTCAGCTCAGACAGGTCCGGTTTCCGCCCCTAACGCCTCGCTCAGGAGGATACAAACTATCGAAAGAGGCCTTTGGAGGATACCAGCTATTGCTGCATTATCGTCACCTGCCCCGGTTAGAAGATATTGCTCAAACCCATACCGTATCTGACATTTTGAATAATGATTTTGAGGTAGAGGACTTTCGCGATCGCATTATTTTATTGGGTACGACAGCCCTCTTCTTTGGGGGAGGTGACATTGAGGAACGCGATTTCTGGAAAACACCCTACACCACAAGTGAACGCCCTGAGGACATGACACCGGGGGTATTTATTCAAGCCCACATCATTAGCCAGTTAATTAGCGCTGTGGAAGACAATCGTCCGTTAATGAGCACCTGGCATGAATGGACAGAGTGTAGCTGGATTATTCTTTGGGCCGCCCTCGGCGGCGTCTTGGGCTGGCAGTTAGCAGGGACACGCTTCTGGCTAACCCTGCTGACAACAGAGATCGGGCTGTGGCTGGTGTGCTGGAGTCTCCTGAATATAGTTGCCCTGTGGGTGCCCTATGTGCCTGCCGTGATTACATTCACAGGGGCCGCCCTTACCATTAGTCGATATAGGTACTACCGATGAAGTGCATCTACATGTCTACCCTGGCCCTGTTAGGGCTGAGCGTCCAGCTTAATTCGCCCAGTCAGGCCTGGATGGAGGATATTGTCGCCCCGCGTCCCCCTACCTGGATTTCCGAGCGTCCCAGTAACTTAGGGCATCCTCAAGATGGCACCCGCCGCGGCGGCGGCAGTCGCGGTGGCATTTGTGATTTACCAGAGGATCGGCCACCGCTAACTGCCCTGATGCCCGATACTGCCACCTGGACAGATTCGGGCGAGCAGGAATTTGTCTTGAGTTTTACCAATAGCGCGTCGCCTGAGCTGTGGTTTTATCTACCCTACAGTCTGGAGGAAAGCAGCCGGGTTGAATTTGCCCTAAAGGATACAGCTGGAGATACCCTTAGCCGAGCCCAGTTGGATACCACTGGTGCAGTCCCTACAGTTCCCAGCACTATCCGCGTTTCCCTGGCAGAGTTAGAGCTGAGCCTCATCCCCGAAACCGGCTACCATTGGTATCTAACAGTATATTGCGAGGGCGGACCGCCGATCGCCGTCGACGGTTGGATCAACTATCAGTCAGTGCCCTCTCTGGAGCCAACCGATAAACGATTTTTCGTAGATCATCTATCCGCCTTGGCAAATGCCCAATTTGTAAACCCTGACGACGTTGCTGCCCAGTCAGACTGGATAGAACTGCTAGAATCCGTTGGTTTAGGTGATATTACTGAGGCGTTACCGGTGGATTGTTGTAGTTTTGTTGAGAAAATTCAGCAATAATGCAGAATTCATGGTGGCCATACTGATAGTTTTTATAGAACACGAGATATCGAGTAAACCACGTCCGTATCCAGACCTCTTGTTTTCTTGAAAGACAGCAACCTGGAATTCTAATCTGGCCGGGATTTACATTCGCTTGGGTTCTGGTTAATTGAGTTCGGGATGCCCACCATGAATAACTCCTTTAATTCACAACCAAACGAGTCTGCTCTTAGCTCTCTTTTACAAACGGCCCTTGACAACCTGGTAGATGGTCTTCTCATAGTTGGTGCCAGCGGCCGCATACTACAGGCAAATGCTATGGCGGCTCGCGTCTGCCATTCCTTAACTCCGTCGGATGCGCCTGTTCTGGGAATATCGCAAGTCCCCGAGGCACTTTGGACAGTATGTCAACCGATTTTTAAGAATATTGCCAGCGGGATTGAAACTCATCTCGGCCTGGAAATGGACATCGCTGATGCTCAACAACATCCAATTCGTGTGCGGATCCAACCGTTGAACCTCAAGGTTCAACAGGAGGATTGTCTGATGCTGATTTTAGAAGATCGCCAGCAGGCTCGGCGACGACGGGCCATAGCCGATGGCAAGCGCTACGGTCTTACACCGCGCGAGGTGGATGTTTGGGAGCTCCGTCTGTGGGAGCAGTCCTATGAAACCATAGCCAATACGTTGTTTATTACGGAAAACACCGTCAAAAAACATGTGAAAAGTATTCTAGCCAAGCGGCGTATCCATGAAGATGACGATAGTTACGGTGCGATCGCAAGCTAGCCGTTACAGCCTTTTGGAGCGACGATATTTTGGGGTAAAGATATTACTCTTTTCACCCCAAAATAGTAGTCAACCAATAAAAACACCCAATTAACGCTATGCGTTAACAAAGTACTTGTCTTGCTCAGCCCTTAGCTGGTCACACGTACGTCCTTCTGGCAGAATCACATCATCATAGGTCAGCACCGTATCCTTAGGAATCGGACGCTTCAGCTTACACCCTTCTGCCAGCCCCATGGGTAAAAGGTTCTGCGCCAGGGTGACATCGGAGTTTTCACACTGACCATAGGTCATGTAGTAGCCAATGCCATCCAAGGTTTCGCCCTCTTTAAGGTCGATTTTGGCCGAGGCCACCACATCCACCATGGGCTTACCCAAGGGAGCCATGACCGCATCATGAAACAGAGCCGCCCGAGCGAGGGACAGGGGAACTTCAAAATGACAGATGTGGTAAGGAGTGTAAAAGCTATAAAGAGGCCCCTCACCCCGTTTGTAGTAGTTCAGATAATGCTGATGTTTTGGATCATCGTTGGTGGCATAAATAAATACACCAGCCGCAGGTTGAGCCCCTACAACATAGTCCACAATCCCTCCCAGGGACTTGAGCTGCTCCACATCGTATAGGTGGGTCATGTCATCCACGTGACCGCGAAAATCGTAGCCCAACATGCCCCGCTGGGCAACCTTCATACCCGTGGCATTGGCAACAATCGCCTGCTCAAACGAAATCTTAGTACCATCGGCAAAGCTGGTCACCATATAGGCTGCCTGTTTCCACTTGGCAGCAAAGCTCTCTTGAGTGGTGGGATTACGATAGCGATCCTGCAGACCCTTGATGTTGCCACATAGCAGGGGCGTAAACCCAATACTCTTGACATAGCGATAGAGGTTCATCTCTACACCGGGCTGGTCGCCATCACAGTTAGATAGCACTACACCGGCTTTATCGGCATAGACCTTGAGCATGGGACCAACGGTGCCATCCAATTCTGCATTCATCAGAACCACATGCTTTTTGTTGTTGATGGCCTCCATCACAATCTGAGCACCAAACTCGATTGTGCCGGTGACTTCTACCAGAGCATCAATGTTTTCCGCTTTGCACAGCAGGGACGCATCTTCGGTAACAGCCGGTTTACCGTTGTTGATGGCATCTTCTAGCTCGGCTACGGTGCTGACGGCCTGAATATGATCGACACCCGCTTCTTGATACGCTCGCTTGGCACCGTCCAAACGACGACTGAAGACGGCCACTAACTCCATCCCAGGTACGGAATGGATAATTTGGTTAGCAATACCGCGCCCCATAAAGCCTGCACCGATCATGCCCACGCGTACGGGATTACCCGCTTCTGCACGGGCCTTAAGGGCTGTATCTACAATAATCATGACGAGGCTCCTACTGAAACGGGTTGATCACTTTGCTGGTCCTCTAACAGAGGCCAGTTAGCATCTTTGTTAGAAATAGTGGTTACTGGCAAGGGCCAGTCAATGGCTAATCTGGGGTCGCTGTAGCGCAGGCCTCGCTCATAGCCAGGGGTATAAAATTCGGTCACCTGGTAGGCTACTTCAGCATTGTCTGTCAGGGTTTGATACCCATGGGCAAACATTTCAGGCACGTATAGGGCACGTCGGTTTTCAGCGCTCAGCTCTACACCAACATGGGAAAGATAGGTGGGAGAGTCTTCACGCAGATCAACAATCACATCGTAGACAGCGCCCTGGGTACACCGCACCAGCTTAGTTTCAGTGGCGGGCGGAATCTGAAAGTGCATCCCCCGCAGGGTACCTTTCTTGTGATTAAAGGAAAGGTTGCACTGGGCTACCACCGATTTTAGCCCCCGTTCCTCAAATTCTTGTGCACAGAATGTGCGGGCAAAAAATCCCCGATCGTCCTGAAGCAGTTCAAGGTCAATGATATATACCCCCTGGATGGAGGTTTCGTTAAAAATCATAGCTATTGAGTAATAGAGATTAGAAATAGAAAGGTAGAGAACAGAAAAGTAGAATCAGAGGGTGGGACATGCCCACCCTCTAGATTTAAGCAGACTTGAGGATCTCGTAGCGTTGAATCTGTGCCAAGGTCATCTGCTGCATGTTCTCTTCGCTAATGTAGCCGCGATACCATTCCACAATCCAATCTAATGTGGTAGCCAAATCGAGCTTGGGAGCCCATTTCAGACGACTTTTAGCCTTGGAGCAGTCCAACTTTAGATAGGTGGCTTCATGGGGATTGACATTGGTGTCTAGCTGCCAACTGGCACCGTCTCCCCACAGCTGAGTCAGCTGCTCCGTAATCCATGATACGGGGCGAGCATCGCTATCGTTGGGGCCAAAGTTCCAACCTTCTGCATAGTCACTGCCAGACTCCCACATCTGCTCAGCCAGAGTCATATAGCCATTGAGGGGTTCTAGAACATGCTGCCAGGGGCGGATGGCATTCGGGCTACGAATCAGCACCGACTCACCGGCAATGATGGCGCGAATAATGTCAGGAATAAGCCGATCGCCAGCCCAGTCACCGCCACCAATCACATTGCCTGCCCTGACGCTGGCTAAACTGGTGCCATGGTCAGCGTAAGTTTCTTTGCTAAAAAAGGAACTGCGATAGGCAGAGGCTACCAGCTCAGCACAGCCCTTACTGTTGGAGTAGGGGTCATGGCCACCCATGGCTTCATTTTCCCGATAGCCCCATACCCACTCTCGGTTTTCGTAGCACTTGTCGCTGGTGATATTTACAACAACTCGGGTGTTGCCAGTCTGGCGCACCGCCTCCAACAGGTGAACGGTGCCCATGACATTAGTGGCATAGGTCTCCACAGGGTGTTTGTAGGAATAGCGCACCAGAGGCTGGGCCGCCATATGGAAAATAATCTCGGGTTTGTGGGTTGCGATCGCATCTTGCAAACTCGCCAAATCTCGCACATCCCCATCGATAGACATCATGCTATCGCCCACACCAGCCACCTCAAACAGGCTAGGCGAGGTAGGGGGAGTCAACGCATAGCCAACCACTTCAGCCCCTAACCGTTGCAACCACAGAGACAACCAGCTGCCCTTGAAGCCCGTGTGACCAGTTACAAAAACTCTCTTACCGCGCCAAAAATCCGCGCTCATAACTGCTCCTTCGATATGATAAAAAATTAGCGCTGCCCCTTGATGGCAAAAACAAAACCTCAAAGGGAAGCTAAGTCATCAATAGACTTAGGCCTCCCGACTATCTATATTTCGGTATTTGGCCCAATGTATCTGTCCGGCTTACCAGACCTTCCAAGGTGCTTCACCAGACTGCCATAGCTTTTCTAGATACCGCTTATCTCGCAGGGTATCCATCGGTTGCCAAAAACCATCATGCTTAAACGCAGATAGCTCTTCCATATGGGCCAGCTTTTGTAAGGGTTCCTTTTCCCAAGAAATGGAATCATCGTCAATGTAGTCAATCACCTGGGGATTGAGAACAAAGAAACCTCCATTTATCCAAGCCCCATCGCCTTCAGGCTTCTCCTGAAATTGAGTGATTTTAGTTTGTTCCTGAGCCAGGGAAATCGCACCAAATCGTCCAGGCGGCTGAACGGCTGTCAGTGTGGCCAGGGTTCCTTGCTCTTTGTGGAACTTGAGCAGCTCAGTAACATTGACACTAGATACCCCGTCTCCGTAAGTAAAGCAAAAATCCTCGTTACCCAAGTGTTCTCTTACTCGCTTGAGGCGACCGCCAGTCATCGTTGAATCCCCTGTATCCACCAGGGTTACCCGCCAGGGCTCGGCCTTACCAGCGTGCACATTCATCTGATTAAAGCGCATGTCAAACGTTACATCTGACATGTGGAGAAAATAGTTAGCAAAATACTCTTTAATGACATAACCTTTATAGCCGCAGCAAACCACAAAATCAGTAATACCGTGGTTTGAGTAGATTTTCATAATGTGCCAGAGGATTGGCTTACCGCCAATTTCTACCATTGGTTTTGGCTTGATCGCGGTTTCTTCACTCAGACGAGTACCCAAACCACCAGCTAGAATGACAGCTTTCATATAATTAATAAATTAACGAACATCTTTGATGCCATTAATGGCGTACGGACATAACAAAAACCATTAATGAATAAGCTTCTTTAAGAAAACTCCACATATCAGAGATTATCTGTAAAGGAGTGCCAGAGAACACCTCCTTTATACTCTATTATTCAACCCCTACATATCTGATACATTCAGGAATTTCACGTAATCTTAGTCCCTGTTTTTAACCTGCACCATCATCAAAACAACAGTGACAGAGCGGTCAATCGGGTCTCTAAGCCTCTGTTCGTCAGGAAAACTCTATAAATTTTTCAATAATTGTTTGGCAATTGTATACGAGACACTAGTAGGTGTTTACTAGGTACCTTTACTTTCCAGAAGAACTCGCAAAACAGATTTTTGCTAATAGGAAATACTGAATAGAACTATTGGCAGAGTTGTTATCCTTACTACATTCAAAAAACCTCTATGATGCATGAAACAATTCTGCTCTTCAGGGACAATGCAAAGCTCGGGGCTAATGTTCAAAAACACTCTGATATTGAAGCAGATCTAGTTGGATAAAGGTGGGCAGACATTGAAAACAGTCTTCGGCTAAATGCCAGCGTCCTTCCCGCTGTAGCATCAGGGTAAGGCGTTTAGATAGTTCGTGGAGATAGCGCACATCGTTGGCAGCATAGGCCAGCTGCTCATCACTAAGGTCATGCACACTCCCCCAATCAGAGCTTTGGGCTGCTTTATCCAGTTCCACCCCAGAAATTTCCCTGACTAGTTCCTTGAGACCGTGTCGGGGGCTATAGGTACGAGCCAGCTTACTGGCAATTTTGGTACAAAATACGGGGTTTACCTGAATATCTAGATGATGCCGCAGTGTGGCCAGGTCAAATCGGGCAAAGTGAAAAATTTTGAGGATACTGGGAGTCTCCAATAGCTTCTGCAGATGGGGCGCACTACTCTGCCCTCGCTCAATGCGAATAGCCGAACTGTAGCCCTCGGTATCACAAAGCTGCACCAAACATAACCGATCGCGCAGAGGGTTCAGCCCCATGGTTTCAGTATCAATGGCGATAGCATCCGATGCCAGATAGCGCTCTAGCAGAGACTTAGGAATGTCGTGATCGCAAACTTCAAAATTTTCCAAAGTCAAGGGGTTCCTGTATTAAACAAAGTTTGTTGGGGCAGTGGACAGTGGGCAGTAGATAGTAGGCAATATTCCCTATTCTCCACTCCCTATTGCCACTCCCTTAACTGTCAAATTTAACTGTCAAATTTCAGCACCTTTGCCACGGTTTGCACATCCTTATCTCCGCGCCCAGAGCAATTGATAACAATCTTGGGGCTCCCTTCCAGCTGCGGGCAAAGTTTTTCTAAATAGGCAAAGGCATGGGCCGTTTCTAAGGCAGGAATGATGCCTTCACGTTGGGAAACCAACTGAAACGCATCCAGAGCTTCCTGGTCAGTCACACCATAGTATTCCACCCGACCAATTTCCTTAAAGTAGCTGTGCTCAGGCCCCACCCCCGGATAGTCAAGACCTGCACTGATGGAATGGGGTTCAATCACCTGCCCATCGTCATCCTGGAGCAAAAAACTCATGGCACCGTGGAGAACGCCAATACGCCCGGCGGTCAGTGTGGCGGCATGTTCACCAGTATCGACACCTTTACCTGAGGCTTCTAGACCAATCATGCGCACCGAAGGCTCATTGACAAATTCGTGAAATAGCCCCATGGCATTGGAACCACCCCCTACGCAGGCCATCAAAATATCCGGCAGACCGCCCCATTTCTCCAGGCTCTGGGCCCGGGTTTCTTGGCCAATGATGGCGTGGAATTCCCGCACAATCATGGGATAGGGATGGGGACCGGCCACAGACCCCAAAATGTAGTGGGTGTTTTCCACATTGGTCACCCAGTCACGAATCGCCTCAGAGGTGGCGTCCTTCAAGGTACCAGTGCCAGAACTAACGGGTTGCACGGTGGCCCCCATCAACCGCATGCGGAATACATTGAGGGCCTGACGCTCCATGTCGTGCACCCCCATGTAAATCACACATTCAATGCCAAATCGGGCACATACTGTAGCTGTCGCCACCCCATGTTGCCCGGCACCCGTTTCAGCAATGATGCGCTTTTTACCCATACGCTTAGCCAGCAGCACCTGACCGAGAGCGTTATTGATTTTATGGGCACCCGTATGATTCAGGTCTTCACGTTTGAGGTAGATTTGGGGACCGCTGCCATCGGGACGGGCGTAATACTGGGTAAGACGTTCAGCAAAGTACAGGGGGTTAGCACGGCCGACATAATCCCTGAGTAAGCCGTTGAGTTCTGATTGAAACCCTGCCTCATTGCGATAGGTATAAAATGCCTGCTCTAGCTCCACCAGAGCAGGCATCAGGGTTTCGGGTACATACTTGCCACCAAAGCGACCAAAGCGACCTAGTTTATCAGGGCGTACATCAGGGGCCGTTAGTTTAGGTGAAACGTTAGAAGAAAGCGGAGTGACAGTCACGGCGGTGGTTAAATCTGGTGGTTGAGCAGACTCCTGGCAAACGATAGGATGAACAGTCAGACATCTTGCCAGGTAGCAGGTTTCATTATAAATAATTGGGAGCGTTGCGCTAAACGATTCACAAACCCGTGGTGATTAAACCATTGACGATTAAGGGAACGACCCAGCTACTAGGGGTAATTGGCTATCCGGTCAAGCATTCGATGTCGCCCATTATGCATAACGCTGCGATCTCAACCCTGGACATAGACTACGTTTACCTGCCCTTCCCCATCGCCCCAGAGGATCTCAAAATCGCCATTGATGGCTTTGCGGCTGTAGGATTGCGAGGTTTCAACATCACCATTCCCCACAAGCAGACGATTATGCCGCTGCTGGCCCATGTTTCCGATGTGGCCCAGGCTATCGGCGCAGTCAATACTGTCTGGTGGGGCGATTTGGGCTGGCAGGGAACCAATACGGACGCCATCGGGTTTATTGCTCCGTTACAGACACTGGAGCGAGATTGGCATCAGTCACCCGCGTTGATTTTAGGCAATGGTGGGGCCGCTCGAGCGGTGGTGGCCGCCTGCCACCAGCTGGACTGTCCAGAAATTTTGGTCGTGGGTCGCTCTGAGCAAAAACTAGCGGCGTTTGCCCAGAGCTGGCAAACGTCTCCCCTAAAACCTCCCATATCTGTCCATACCTGGGACAGGTTGGATGATCTGTTGCCAAGGGTAGGTCTAGTGGTCAACTCCACTCCTGTCGGCATGGCTCCCGACGTTGCAGCCTCGCCTTTAACAGAGGCACAAATGTCATTGCTCTCCAGTCAGGCAATTGCTTACGATTTGATTTACACCCCACGCCCCACAAGGTTTTTACAACAGGCAAAAACTATCGGCCTGACAACGTTTGATGGGTTAGAAATGTTGGTGCAGCAGGGAGCTGCTGCCTTAGACATATGGACGCAACAATCATCTCCCGTGGAGGTGATGCGGCAATCATTGTTGGACTATTTAAGTGGGGCCTAAATTGCCCGTATTTCCAGGAAAAATCTAGCTCTTCTAAAGTCTCTCGAAAGTCCTATAGACCCATCCAGGCAAGAGCTACAGAACACTGCAAATCTGTCACTATTACACCACTTACCTATGGGCATCTTCTTGACCATGGAATGCTAGGCTTCAAACAAACACATGCAGTCCCGATAGACTAGGTTTGATCGTTGCCTGCACAGTCTCACCCAGAGCAAATTTTGTTGAGGTACGGGCTTGCAGATTTCCCAGGGTGGGATGGGTCAGAGTGTATTTGTATTCACGCCCCAAGAACTCGCGATCGCAAATCACCAAACCCGAATGGCCACCGCTCTCCATAGTCTGAAGATGGAGCTCTTCTTGACGCACCATCAGGCTTCCTTGAGTAGCATCTGTAGAAGAGACCATGGCAGCATCCACCACCCCCAGAGCAGTCTGCCAGCCCTCTGCTAACCGGTGTGTCTCCAGGAAGTTAGCCTGGGTAACAAACTCAGCAATAAACCGGGATGCAGGCTGTCCATAGATTTCCTCAGGACTCGCCAATTGTTCAATCTGACCGGTACGCATCACAGCGACCCGATCAGCAATGGCTAATGCCTCCTGCTGATCGTGGGTGACAAAAATTCCCGAAGCCCCCACCCCTTTAAGAATGCTACGAACTTCCTGACGCAGGTATAACCGCACTTGCACGTCCAGATTACTAAACGGTTCATCCAACAAAATCAGCGAGGGGCGAGGCGCTAAGGCCCGTGCCAACGCCACTCGCTGCTGTTGCCCACCGGAAAGTTCGTGGGGATAGCGCTGCTCGAATCCCGTTAGCCCCACCAGCCGGATCGCTTCTGCCGCCAGAGATTGAAGTTGATCACCGGGCAACCGCCGATGACGGCTAAGGTGCTTAAGCCCAAAGGCAACATTGTCCATCACACATAAATGGGGGAACAGGGCGTAGTCCTGAAAGACAATTCCCACATCACGCCGCTCAGGCGGAATCACTTTACCCTGGCCACACACTGCTTGCTGGGCCAGCTCAATCCACCCAGTTTCAGGCACCTCAAACCCTGCAATGGTTCTCAACAAGGTGGTTTTCCCACATCCCGATGGCCCTAACAGCGCCAGCAGCTCTCCTTGACGCAGCTTTAGACTAACCTGATCGATAGCAGGCACAGGCTGCTGTTGAAACTGCTTCGTCACATTATGGAGCTGCAGCACTGTGGATAAAGGGGATGAAATCGAGGCAGAAACCTGCGCAGCCTTGGTCATAAGGGCTAGGACAAAGATTAATGAAATTAGGTTACTACTGAGATTAGGAAGCAATAACATCTAATCATATAGCAAACGTTTGGCTACCCTAGAGCTTATTCTGTGGGCTGACTAATTTTATGTTTGTGGGAATGTCTATAGATAGTGAAGTTCCCATACCTGAAATTTTCCTCCAGCTAGCCTATTCAAACCAATCCACAACCTTGTTTTTTTCCTCAAACAAATGAAGTTTTTGGGTTTACGGACAGATAGGTAATCGGTAGTCCTTAACACCCGATAAAACGGAGATCAACAATATGAAAACTTCTGCAATCCGACTATGCTTGGGGCTGGGCATTGCATTGATAGTTGCTGCCTGCGGTGGTACTCCTGGCGATGCAACAGGCGAAGATACTTCAACAGACGCAGCACCACCTAAGGATGAGTCTATTTACGAAGGCGACAAAACCAGTGAATCTGGAACACCTGAGGATCCCGCTGAGCAGAAGAACTAGAAAAACCGCTAATAAGGCTGTAGACAAAGCCAAGGATGCTATCACTGGCGAAAAAAACAGCATCAGCCTGCGGAGCATTATGGAAAGAGGGATACGAGGTGGTGTCAGTCAACCCTAATCCAGCCACCGTCATGACTGATCCTAAAAAATATGTTCGTATATCTGAAATTCCACAGCTGGCTTATTCATGCCAATAAATCACTTCAGTTTTTTTAATCAAAGGAAGGAAATTGATGGTTTGTAGGCAGAATAGTTATCCGGTGGTTTCAATCACCCTAATTAAGACGGAGATAACAAAAATGAAAACTCGTGCAATCCAACTGTTTTTGGGTCTGGGCGTTGCAGCTGCAGTTGCTGCCTGCGGTGGCGCTTCAGATACGGTAAAAGATGCTACAGATG
>JBCCXQ010000051.1:0-25111 GCA_039191365.1 Cyanobacteria bacterium P01_F01_bin.13
GTCCCAGGCCATGGTACATGGCTCAATGGTATGGGGACTGGCGACGGTGCTCGGTCTTGGACTGCTGCTGGCTCGACAGGTGCGCTGGGTGTGGGTCGTCAGCTTTGTGGCCTTTATGGCCTTTACCGTAGTATCGATACTACCGGTTGCCTCCATTGCCGATGCACAGCGGCAGCTACCCCTACGACAGCTCGCCAAAACAATACAAGCTGAACAGCAGCCAGACGAAGCCCTGGCCATGGTGGGTTTTATGAAGCCCAGCCTGGTCTTTTATACTCAACGACCGGTACTTTACGTATATAACCCTGATTCAGAACAGCTAAAGGCCACCAAGCAGGCATTGGTCGTCGGTCATCCAGACGAAATTGCCACAGCCATTAGCGTCAGCCAATCAGGAGAGATTTTACAAACAGAAGAGACTTACCAACTGGCACGCCTGGTCTTTGAATAGGCAGCATTGCTGAAGCGAACTATAATGCCATCTAAAGAAATGCGGGTATACCGTGTTCCTGGCGCATCCTCAAAGCAGCAACGGTAATAGACCAGTGCCTATACCCAAAAATGGCTATCCACATGCAGATTATTGATAACTTGCCTGTATCTTGAAGGGCAACATCCGTACATGTAAAAACAACGATGGGTTTTTATAGTTCTCATGCCTCGGTTGGGGATGTGATAGCTTTTTTATAACAACTTCTACAGTTCCTGTTACATCCGTCCTTATGATTACGCCCATAGTGTCTAAATCTCGTTTAGCGATATTTAGACGGCTACCCCATATCACCAGTGCTGCACTTGTTGCTATCAGTACACTGAGCTGCTCAGCCAGTTCTAAAGCACTTAAAGATAGCGCACCACAGATTTTAGTTGACCAGTTTGGCTATCGTCCCCAGGATTCTAAAGTGGCTGTGGTGATTGGCCCGCTGAATGAGTCCCAGTCCTATGAGTTGAGAGAAGTGGGGACTGAGCAGGTTATAGAGGTAATCACGCCTGTCAAGTGGGGGAATGGAGCCATCCATGTGCAGTCAGGAGAGCGTGCCTGGTGGGTTGATTTCTCTGACGTTAAGGCTCCCGGCACCTACGTGCTGGTGGGAGAAAATGGAAAAACTCGATCGGCTGAGTTTGATATCCGTGGGGACGTTTATCGAGATATTTTAGTTGCTGCCACTAAAATGTTTTTCTATCAGCGGAGCGGCTTTGCTAAGGAAGAGCCGTTTGCCGATGCCCGCTGGGCTGACGGTGCCGCCTATGTCGGTCCAGCCCAGGATACAGCAGCACGATTTGTTAACGACAAGTTAAACCCAGCCTTAGAGAGGAATATGGGTGGGGGCTGGTTTAATGGGGGTGACACGGGTAAAACGGTTACCTATGCTTTAGAACCAGTGCATCAGTTACTGAGCGCCTACGAACAAAATCAACCCATCTGGACGGATGATTTTAATATTCCTGAGTCCGGTAATGGTATTCCCGACTTGCTAGATGAAGTCAAGTTTGAGTTAGACTGGCTCCAACGCATGCAAGATTATGATGGTGGGGCCTTTAGTAAGGTTGGTGTCATCGAGCCTGAGTTCAAAAATCCTATTCCCAGTAAGGATGAACGGCCCCGATATTATGGTCCTAAGTGTTCATCATCGACAATTGCGATCGCAAGCATGTTTGCCCACGCCGCCTGGGAGATGCAGGCTATTCCTGAACTCAGTGACTATGCCAATGACTTAAGAGCACGCGCCGTGGCTGCCTGGAACTGGTATCAAGACTATCCGATTGACACCGAATGTGACACCGGAGAGATTCAATCCAAGGATGCCGACATGTCTCCCCAGGACCAGCTAGGAGCCAGTATTAGCGCTGCCATTTACCTATTTGCCATCACAGAAGAGTTTCAATACTCAGATTATGTTGCCGAAAATCTCTCCTCAGCGCAGCCCTACAGTGACAGCGTCTGGTCACGCTACTCTCCTCACCAGGGTGACGCTCTCCTGTTCTATACTCAGCTACCCAATGCCGACAGTGGCTTAAAAGAGCAAATTCTGATCGCATTTAAGAAACAGCTGGATAACCCAGATGCCTACGGCAGTGACGATACCCTGGATCCCTTTCGGTCTTATATGCCCGACGCCCAGTACCACTGGGGTAGCAACCAGGTTAAGGCCAACTATGGCAACATGAATTACGA
Source organism: Cyanobacteria bacterium P01_F01_bin.13 (assembly GCA_039191365.1). GTDB lineage: Bacteria > Cyanobacteriota > Cyanobacteriia > Phormidesmidales > Phormidesmidaceae > Leptothoe. Next base: position 2,177 of record JBCCXQ010000051.1, read on the forward strand.
CCCGATTTTGCTTGGCATTAACAATAACGAACAGGCTGACTATACTGAGCGTGCAGCCGGTGCTCTTCAGTATCTCCATGGAGTGAATCCGTTAGGCATTGTTTATCTCACCAATATGTACGCCTACGGTGCCGAAACGTCAGTAAATGAAATGCATCACCAGTGGCTAGGGCAAGGACCCTTTAAAAATGCCCTTACCTCTAAACATGGACCCACACCAGGTTTTTTAATCGGCGGACCCAACACCCTATACTCCGGAGACGAGGCCCTGGCTACCGGACCCGCCATGAAAGCCTACATGGATACAAACGACACCACCGTGCCCGCCTGGGAAATGTCATCACCCGCTCTCCCCTATCAGGCTGCCTATATCAAACTACTCTCCAAGTTTGTCTCCTCAGATTAGCTTGGAGTCCACCTCAAGGTAGAAGTAATTCTGGGAAAAGGAGGGAGAATTTAGAATGTAGGAAGGAGAATTTAGAATGTAGGAGGGGCGATACCTCTGGCTCCTATATTCTAGTTCCTATATTCTCACCTCACCGAAACTTCCTGAGTTAAGCAAATGCCCCTAACTCAGAGCCTTCTTAGCAGTCTCCTCCAACTGTTTTGCAGCAGCGGCCTTACGCTCACTGTAGCGATCGGTAAGGTCATCCACCTTATCTCGCAACAATAGGGTAAAGCGATACATCTCTTCCATCACATCCACCACCCGGTCCCGGTAGGCCGAGTCTTTCATTGTGCCGTCTTCGTTAAACTCCTGATAGGCTTTTGCCACCGATGACTGGTTGGGAATGGTAAACATGCGCATCCAGCGCCCCAAAAGCCGCATCGTGTTGACCGCATTGAAGGATTGGGAGCCCCCAGACACCTGCATTACCGCCAGCGTGCGTCCCTGGGTGGGGCGGATTGCCCCCATGCTTAAGGGAATCCAGTCAATCTGAGTTTTCATCAGACCTGAGATATTGCCATGTAGCTCCGGGCTGGACCACACATGGCCTTCAGACCACAGTGAGAGTTCACGCAGTTCCTGCACCTTGGGATGGGTATCGGGCTCCGCCCCATGGAGGGGCAACCCACGAGGGTTAAAGAACTTCACCTCAGCACCAAAACTCTCAATAATACGGGCGGCCTCTTCTGCCAACAAACGACTGTAGGAACGTTCGCGCAAGGAACCATAGAGAAACAGAATACGCGGTTTATGATCAAAAGTCATAGAAAGAGAAAAAGAGTATGGGAGATAAACGTTGGATAGTAACAGCCATAGCTAGCTGACGACATCGGCAAAGGCACTGGCCATAATAGAACACTGATATTTTAGCTGGCGATCGCAACTGATCAACAGCTCTAACACCCCATTTTCGCCTAGGGCAGCTAGCTGGGGAACGCTACTATAGTAGCGGTGTAGATACTCGCAATAAATGGTCTGTTTCCGTTCTTCGGTCAGATCGGGTTCTACGGGGACTACAAAATCGTAGTCTTCAATGGTTTTATTTTTGCCATTGCAGTTGCCTTCGGTAAGATCGACGCGATAATCTCCGTAGGCCAAAAAACAGTGGACCTGGGGAATAAAGTTGAGGCCATGGGGTTGGAGAATAGCCTCAACGCCGGTAACAATCTCATCGTTGAGCCGATAAAAACCCAGATGCTTTGACACAGAAAGGTTATGGGCAGCCGCCAGCCGTGCGATCGCACCATGTTTTGTCGTACAGTTACCATATCTTTCCTCAAACAAGATCAACGAATCTTCACTGCTAGAGTTAGCACCGTAGGGTAGGGCTTTTACCCAGTGACACGCCTGATGAAAAGTGGTTAGCCCCCGCTGGAGACATTGCTGAGAAATTGGCTCACGAGCCTGCAAATCGACATTGGGTAAAACACTAATGGGATGCATGGAATTTTTCCTAGAACAACACACCTAGAACAACACACTGTAAGCCAAGCCAGCCGTCACCGAACCCATAAAGGCAAATCCTAAATAGGCCAGAAACACCGGACGACGAGCCAGGGCAAACACCGCAATCATGGCAGGAATACTGGTGGCACCACCTGCCAGCAAAAAGGCCATCCCAGCTCCAGGAGCCATCCCCTGGTTGACTAATCCCTCCACTAAAGGCAGGGCTGCATACCCATTCAGATAAGCGGGAATACCCACCAGCGCTGCACCCACCACAGACCACAAACTGCCATCACCCGCCACAGCCTGAATCCAGGCATCGGGCACATAGACTACCATTAGACTCTCCAGCAAAAAGGCCAGCGCTAACCACTTACCCAAAAACCAGGCATTTTTACCCGCACCTTGCCAAAATTTCTGTCGTCGCTCAGCCTCAGGCCAAAATCTCCAGACAACAGGCTTGGGATTACGTACGCGGCTACCGCCACAGCCGCCATTGCCCACCCCTGCTCGCAGAGGATTGTGAAACGCCGTCTTCGATAAGCCTGAGTTCATCAGCGCCAGCGTACCAAAGCCACCCAGTAATCCTATAGCTACCGTAGCCAGGGTTTTGGCAATCGCAAAATGGAGCCCCAGGGTACCTATCGTAAGCATAAACATAGACGGATCCATCAGCGGAGACGACAGCCAGAAGGCCATCACGGCTGAAACAGGCACTCCCATAGAGAGTAGCGCCGCAATCAGTGGAATCACACCACAGGAGCAAAATGGAGAGAATGCTCCAAACAGCGAGGCCACCACAATCATGACCGAGAGCCGACCCTGAAAAGCCTTGGCAATCAGGTTATCGGCACCACTGGCCTGAGCGTAAGCAGCGATACCAATGGACAGCAGCAAAAAAGGTAATACTTGGATAAAATTTTTAATCGTGAAACTTAGACTATCAGACGCCTGGAGGGGCACCAGAACAGCCAGAACAAGCAGGATAAGAACAATAGCAACAAAGACCTTATCCAGCTGACGAACGCTGCGGTTGAAACGACTAAGCACAGTTGAGGTCATGACAGAAGTCCTTCGGTATTTTGAGAAACATCAAAATAAAGATCAAAAAATCATTGTATAGGTGTTCCATGGAGCACCTTAACCTTGCGTTAGCAAAATCAATCTGGACGATCAGGACAGGATAATGGCTCAGTGATGTCAGTCAGCTCAAGGCTCTCCGGGCTAACCACACGGTTGCGAGTGCAGCATTCCTCAAACAGAAAGTCGATTAGGTGTCTAAGGGCATCCGACTGAACGCTATACCAAATCCACTGACGGTCCTTCTCAGCCCGGACAATGCCAACCTGGCGTAACTTGTCAAGGTGATGGGACAGAGTGGGGGCCGTAATGCTCAGCTCTCGTTGGATTTCGCCTGCCGGTAACCCTTTGGGATAGGCCGACAAAAGCAACCGAACGATGTTAAGTCGTGAGGGCTGTCCAAGGGCCGCAAATGCGGCTGCAATATCTTCGAAAGAACAAGGTGAGCTATCTGACATATTTCGATGATCGTCAAAATAGCTCAATCTGTCAAGTGATGTTTAATACTTCTGAAATAAAGCACCCTAAGCTAAGAAGTCAGGATTACGCTTTCTAATCACGCCAACCATCATGGGGCTCATCACCGTAAATACGGTAATTACTAGAATAATCAGACGCTGGTCCCATGCCAGCCTGGACATATAGTCCAAAGCTTCAGGTCGACCTAACCCAAATTGCCCCAGGGCTACATAGGTCGCATTACAGATAAAGGATGTCCAAAAATCAAACAGGACCGCTAGCACCCAGGCACACCTCAATAAATATATTTCCCGTGGCTTGATCCGGCTGTGTTCCCAAATAGACCGAGTAGAAAAGTTAAAGGCTCCGGCTACTAAGGTGCCTACTAAACTTAAGCCCACTGCAATAAAGTGAACCCCATCCAAAATCAGCAGGCTTCCCAAAAATGTGGTGAGCAAATCCCAAATCATACTGAGTCGAAACGCACTGATCAGCACCAGACGCGGCAGACCAATACTGCTGACGATTTTAGGCTTTATGTCTTGTCTCATGAGTACAGTATGCCTTGACAATAGTTTTAAGCTAATCCAAAAAGCTGAGGAAGTTATGAAGGAGACCTGTATAGAGACTGCCGATGCCTTTGTTGACAGTAATGAGGGAGGCTATACGGTACTTTCAAGTATCGTTTAATTAAATCTGTAGGCCTATTTTGAAATGTTACCGTTAGGCTGTGCAACAATTGAAATAGGGTGGAAAAGAGTTTTCAAATGGTTCTTTTCCGGGCATCTGCCACAGATTAGTCAACATGGCGTTTAATCCCCCATAGATCACTCTGGGGAATCGCAGCGTCTGCCATGGTTAACCACGTCCGACACGTCCAAGTTAAAACCTGTAGTGTTCTCTATAAGAAACAGCGGTTCTGGACATGGATACGTCCCAGAGGAGGATACGTCCCAGAGGAGGATAATATGAAAAGATGTTTTTTAGCGATATTTCCCCTGCTATCCATGGTGGTTTTGGAATCTCCTGGACTGGCTGAAACATCTTCAGAATCAATCGCTGAGCAAATGCGAGCCACTAATGTACAACGGCTTATCCTCACTAACGAATGTCATCGCTGCGATCTGTCTGGGGTGGACTTGAGTGAGACTCATTTGATTGGGGCAGATTTGCGAGAGACCTCTCTAGCAGGAGCTAACCTCTCCTGGAGCAACTTGGAAGGGGCTGACTTAACCCAGGCAAATCTTACAGATGCCAACCTCACGGGGACATTTTTGACCAATGCCAGTCTAGCCTATGCCAATTTAGACAACGTGAACTTTGCCCAGGCTCAGCTTTACTATGTTGACGTAACAGGGGCATCCATGGAAAACCTTAATTTGGCAAATGCAACACTTGTCGGTACCCCCATCAGCATTGGTGGCAGCATAGACCAGACAAATGCAGAAGACCCTATTCTGATTCCAAACGACAGTTGGCAGCTAAGCCCTCCTGGCGAACCATGGTTTGAGCCGTGGCAAAATCCTAGCGAAATCCTGGATGTACCACTACTGTTAGTTCCCCAGGCTTAGCTATACACAATTGTTATTTGAGGTTATTTGAGAGAGTTGAACCAGTCTGTCAGAAATGGCCTAAGCATCCACCAGGGCTACCTGACGATATTGTTTCATCATGCCTGATTGTTGAGATTTAGAGGGCTTAGGACGGGTTACAAATACAGAACAGGGGGCTCGATGGCTAACATAGTAGCTGACACTTCCCACCAGCAGTTCTTGAAGTCCTGAAAAGCCTCGACAGCCCATCACAATCATGTCAGCTGGCCAATCTTGAGCAACTTCACAAATACGCTGGCCCGTACGTCCCTGCATGACATCACAAATGGCCTCAGTGCCCTGAGCTTCAATTTCATCAACACATTGTTGTAGCCACTGCCACCAGTTATTGATAAATCGATTCCACTCTTGCTTGTACTCGGAAAATAAAAGCTCACTATGTTGCAATATATACTGACTATCGCTGAAGATTAGCCTTGGGGGCATACCAGATTCGTCCTCATCAATGATATGCACCAAACGGATTTCTGCCTGATATAGTTTGGCTAAGGAAATAGCAGTTTCCATAGATTTTCTCGCTGTTTCAGACTTATCCATCGCGACTAAAATACGCTGTGGCTGATTTTCTAATTTAGAACTAACCTGATTGCCCTTGTCCCCATCGAATCTGCTGGATGAAGACAGTAATTGTTTGTCTGAGTGGACAACAAAAATTGAGCACGGCGCATGGTGCAATACGTGGTTACTGACACTACCAATTAGTAATTCACTAATACCAGAAAGTCCTCGGCTGCCAACAACAACCAAATCGGCATGCCAGGTTTGAGCAAATTCACATAGCTTTGAACCCGGATTACCATAGAGAAGACATCCAGACGCATTCACACCGGTTTTGCAAACCTCTGATACCTGTTTGTCTAGCAAGTTTTGAGAACGTTCTACAAACTGATTCCACGCTGTCTGGTAGGATTCCACCATAGTTGTGTTAATGCTTGGATACAGTGGCCCACCAAAATAACCACTAAACCGTGGAGCACTGGGTTCACTATCCACCAATACATGAACCAGTTTTAGTTCCGCATCACAGCTTTGAGCAAATGCGATCGCTTTTTGCAAGGCCTTCAAACTCAAGTCAGAATGATCAAGGCCGACCATAATTTTGCGAATCATTAGCTTTCTCCTGATATCCTTTGAGACCAATAGATGTGGAACACAGGGCAATGTTTGCCATCGCGCCTGTGTCGATCTCAGCAAAATAAGTTGAGGAACTTATGAGGGCAAAATTATTCTCTGAAGGGATAGCGAACTTAACCTGAAACAGGTAACCTGACGCACAAATGTCCTAAGGTCTCAGGCCGTTTGCCATATTTAATGGGCTGGGAGAGTGTCCGCTAAATTCTCTAATGGACACAATTTATGACAGCGCTTCAATCAACGACAATATACCCACGCCGCAACCAAGCGTCAGTCCTACCTTCAACAGCCAAGGTAAACCAGTTACCAAGACTCCTCGAACTGTATCCATACCAAACCCGATCACCAGTAACAAACAGACAACAAAAAATACGTAGGTTACGATGAGAAAACCTTGAAGCAACTTACCAAGCAGATAATATAAATATCGATGATGATGAGACTTGCGCATGGGTCCCCCTAGATAGATGATCAAAAAACAAGGCAGGCACGAAACGCTTCATGCCTGTCGATGATTATGCTGCTTTCATATCGTTACGGGTAGACGATAACGATGTGAGATGGCATATATTTGCAGCTGGTGGTGGAGTATTCGCCATAGGCACCACCACAGGTTTGATCAACAAGATGAGACCGATGCGCTTAATAACTCGGACCGGAGTCTCCACCGGCAATGGATAACGTAACGTATCGACACAACGAGCTAACCAAGATACTCCCTGTAGTTGCACTCGACCAGTAGCGCCAGGTGCAATCGGTTCAATCACCTTGCCCTCGACCTCCAGGAAGCTTAAGGCTTCAGAACGAGGTGCGGTGGTGTCAAGGCTAAAGATTTTTTTCCAAAATGGACGGATAGACATAGTAGCGTCCTCCTAACGATGGCATACAGTTTCCTTGCTTAAAGGCTGTAGTACCACTAGCCTCTAAGACTCTTTAGAGTTAGCACCTTTGGATTCCTTGATAATTTCAATTTCTCCGCTGGAGCCAGACAGCACTACAGTGGCAATTGGTTTTCTTGTAGGCTTATCGGGTTTAGGTGTCGGTGACTGATTAAATAGCAAAATCAGTAATCCGCTTAGACTCAGGCCGATTAACATATCTGGTGGCATAACATAATCCCTCACTCAGTTTCAGCACTTAAATCTTTTAGTGCTCTGTAGCCCTATCTTGCCAAAGGAAAAGTCTAGGCTGAAACATCCAAAGTCTTGAGATTTGTCAGGTGTTTTGATACCGATAAGGGTGATGAGTCATCAAAAGTCATTCACATCCATCTGACTTTTGATGACGTACTACGAATATCAGTACAAATGCTTCTTAAAAAAGTCATAATGTCATATTAAAAAGTCATGTAGACGTTTAAAAAGTCATATGACTTACGTTAGACTCCTGAATATACAAGGGTTGTGTGTCTACTTTAAAGTCAAGGAGTCTACGTTGGAGCTAGAGGATGTTTTAACCTATGTCGATCGCTGTATTTTTGAATATGCCAGTCGACATTTGAATGATATTGAGAGAGGCATCATCCGTTGGACCTATGAAGGCCTCTCATATAAGAATATGGCCGCTCGCATGGATTACAGCCCAAATACGATGCGTGCTGTCTATGGGTATGAATTTTGGCAATTACTCAAACGGGTATGGCCTGATGAAAATGTCACTAAGACTAATTTTATAGAGATTGTAGAACGTCTTCATCAAGAAGAACAAGACTTACAGAGAGATGCAACGCAACCAAATAGCCAATTATCTAGTCAAGATCTAGACCTTAGTATAGGTGCTACAGATGGGTTCGACAATCAACCGGCAAAATCACCTCTATTACGTTTAGTTGATGCCCTTACATCAGGCCGTAAGGCAATCATATTAACGGGCGCTAGGGGCATTGGCAAAAGCTACTTACTCGAAAATTCAGTTTTAGAGCTTAATGGCCATTTTGCTAAGATTGTTTATCATCCCACCTATGAGATACCAACCTGGCAAACCTGGCACAAAAACTTATCCTCTATGGGATTGATTGATTTTGTCAATAGTTCTGAGAATAGCATCCCCCTCACAACCTATCAAATTCGGCAGCAGGTACTCCAAACGCTCAATCAGAACAGATATCTGCTCATTGTTGAACAAGGTGAACGGTTTATAGATAATCCTGACTATAATAACTTCTTTCAAGAGATCGCCACAGCTATCAATAACCAAAGTTGTTTGCTATGGGTTAGCGCTATTCGTCCCGTTGCAATTGATCGGCGCGTTGCTGTTGAAACAGTAAACGGTTTCTCATTTGATGAAGCCAGCGTTCTTCTGCAAAAGGAATACCCCTATCTAAGCGATTCGCTATCTCAAAATGAGATTCATTGGAAACAACTCGTCAAACTGTGTGGAGGAAATCCTGATCTTTTACACAAGAGTGTTGAAACTCTAAAGTCATTCTATGCTAACCAGATAGAACAATTTACCGCTCATCTTTCATCGCTACCACTTTCTTATAGACACTTTGAAAACCTCATAGATGAGCTATCAGAAGCAGAGCAAAAATTACTCTACCTATTTGCGTTTCGTCCCCTCTCCTGGATAGATGTACAGGACTGGGCACTGGTGACCGCCCATGAGCAAGGGCAGCTGACCCAGGCTTGGGACAAGCTGCACCGTCGACATATTTTGGAGCACTATTCAGAAACTGATGGTATTTGTCAGATTACTCCACCATATCTGGGCCTCTATTTACTCCAGCGATTAAGAGACATATTCCTACACGAGTTAAGCATGGAAAACTTAACGCTGCTTCACAGTTATCCGTTATCTCTACCCACTGCCTTTGTAGAGCAACAGAAAATTCTTAAAAACTATCTTTTGGTGCCCATTGCCAATACGCTCAAGTATCGGTTTTCGTCAGAGGATTTACACGCTAAATTTGACCGTCTGCTTAGTCAGCTTGCTACCGTACCGGTACCCTCTCGCAGCTATGCCGCAGGCAGCCTATTTAATTTAGCGGCCCACATGGGGCTATCACTTACTGATATGAGTTGGGCTAACCTTACCCTATGGCACGCTGATCTCAGAGTATCTGGATTGCAGGGGCTAGACTTTCAGAGTTGTCAATTTCGAGAGGCTGTCCTAATAACGGGAGTACATGAGTCATTTGCGATCGCACTCCATCCCAAGAGAACGGCCATGGCCATTGGCGATTCACAGGGATTTTTACAAGTTTATCAATGGCTCAATAATCGATTTGTCCTGGCCTGGTGTGATGACCTGGGAATCCCTATTCAGCAAGTAGTGATTACAAATAGCGATACGCTAATCGTGGTCCTAAGCGACCAAAGCACCCTAATTTGGGACAATCTGACTCACAAGGAGCAGTTTTATAGTGATATATCTGTCTCTGCTGCTATTTGTAGCATTGATCTGAAAGATAATTTGCTGGCAATCGGCTTGAGCAATCGAGAAATCCAGCTTTGGAACTTAATATTAGGCGAAGAGATCGGTGAACCACTATGTGATGCTAACAATATTGTGAGACATCTAACATTTAGTCCTGATGGTAAAAATTTAGCAGGCTATGACAATAACAACTCAATATTAATTTGGCACCGAAGTGTATCTGATAATACATATGCCGCAGCCGAAATTTCATTTCCGTTAGCTCGGTATGGACATTTCCTGGCCTTTCAATGGATGGGGACTCAACTCAATGTGGTTGAAGCTACTCCAGGCGATGATTCTCAAGAGTCTTTATCTAGAGTTATGGTTCGATCATTTACAGTTACTGACAAAACTTTGGCCGAAGACTCTATAGATTTCAATGTCAGAGAGTTAGAGACTAGCTCTAGCCAACCTTGTCGGGCTACTTTCAGTGGAAATGGAAAATATCTAGTGGTGTGTGACATAGATCACACAGTTCGGATTTGGAATGAGATGATGCCTTCATCGACGTTGATTACGTTACCTGAACTACCTGAGAATCTGTTTATAAGTGATGACGGGCGACAGCTTCTATGCCAGAATGCTTCTAGCATAAGTGTTTGGGATCTTGAGAGCCAAGAGATTTTACAGACTTGGGAGACTGTCAGTGATCTGGATCAATATCAGAACTGCAAATTTTATACAGAACAAGGTTTCTCAAACGACGAACTGTCTGTAGTTCAAAGGCTTGGAGGCTTACTTGTTTAGTGAATATTGTTTGGGATGTTACAAAGCCTGAACAATCCTTCGAGAAGTACTGAAAAGCACTAGAATTTTCGTATAAATTGCGCTAATACATACGTAGGCTCAACTAAGGACAGGTCCAACGGAGACCTACAAATTCAATGTATTCCAACGACGGTGAATTTTTTGCTAGCCGACCGGCAACCAGGGCAGAGCGTGAAGTTTACGGATATATTCGTCAGCTTTCAAGGATAGAAGATGCCCAGCAGGCTATTAATGCCTTTTACGGGCTTCTTTTTAAGGCTAGTGTTACTCTCCCAGAGCTGGATTCTAACTCGGTGCGCCATGCACTGCTACATATTCTTGAGTCCCCTGAGGCTAATGAAATTTTACCCTATGTAATTAATCGATGTTTCTACACGATTGGTAATATTTGGCGCTTGAATGCTAGCCGACATTCTGATTTGAGGACATTAGTCCTGAAAGCCAGCAGTATCCCTGAGAAACGCCCAAGGGATCGGCGTGTTAGACAGTTGGTGGACGCCATGGATGCCTATGTAAAAAATGACATCCTGTATGTTCCTCTACAGCGTCAGATGCGCTTGCTATGTGATCTTCCAGCGGAAGAAGACTGCACATCGTTTGCCAGCCGCTTTAAAGATTACTTCTTTATTTATGAGTCAGCAGCGGTTACCCGTGATATTCCCTTACACCACCGTAAAAGTATTCAGCAACAGCGTAAACATCAGGCACAGCATCTAAACAAATGCCTTAATGACTATTGGCAAGATTACCAGCAGGGGTTAAATCCGATTAATCCCACCAGACTGTCCGATGCTGATCTCAGGGGTGCGATTGGGGCGTTTCGCCCTGAGCGCGAAGGTAGTTACTTAAAACAGGCATGCCAGCTTGACGAATTTTATCGTTCTCGTCAGAAGCGCGAAGACTTTCTAGCGCATTTCCATGAGTATGTGATGGAACCGTTTGTAGAAGCTAACGCTCGGTTTAAGAATAATCGGTTTAGCAGTTCGGTCAGAACCACGTTATTTGAGAGTTTGGGAACAGAAACAGCACCCATCACCGACGCTTCAATTACCTATATGTGTAGTCGGCTATTGAAAATGTTGGTGTGCAATACATTGGAGCGTCCCGAAATCGGTCAGTTTAAGCACTTAATCAAGACAGTAGGCCATCAGGCAATCACAGCGGTTCTGCTAAAGATTGTGCTATTTAAGCGGACCGTACGTTCCTGGTTTGAGGATCGCTTTGGCATTCTGTTCCACATGTGGGAATCATCTTCCGTTGATTCCATTTCCTGGCTGGTGCAGTCCTTTGAATATATGAATGTAGCACTCGCCTTGAATGCCCCCTGGGTTAACTATGTACCCAAGGCTAGACACGCTGCTTGAGCCTCTGGTAAGTGATTATTGCCTGGCCAGTGTTGCTTTCGGCTTTACTCAGGAACACTGGCTACTCATCATTTAGGAAGGGAAGCTCAAATATACCTTCCTGGTTTATAGAGCTACGCTTGGTTTTCTCTTGATGGGGAATAGGAATTAAACCAGCCTTAATTGGAAACGGCATGGCAATATTTTCATTGCGAAAGCGCGTATGCAATCGCTTGATAAACTCATGACGCACAACCAGGTGATCGAAGTATTCGCGAATGCGAAGGTAGACGGTCATGGTTATAGCAAAATACCCAAATTCCTTAAATCGAATCCAGGGATCGGAATTGGGAACGCCTCCTTCCACTTCGTTCATCACCTCATTAGCAATTTCCAAAGCAACCTGTTCCACCTTAGCAAGGTCGGTATCGTAGCTAATGCCTACCTCTAAAACAATCAGAGCTTCTTTATCCGGTAGGCCATAGTTTTTGAAGACGTTGTTGAGGATATGGGTATTGGGGACTACCACCATATTGTCTCGAATATCTTGCAGAATGGTGTGCCGCCAAGCAATGTCTACTACGTAGCCTTCCTCACCAGAATCTAGCTGGATAAAGTCACCCACTCGCAGCTTGTTAGAGGTGGCTAAGTTGAGACCCGAGAGAAAGTTAGTCAACGTACTCTGGAAGGCCAAACCCAGGGAAACACCCCCGATACCCAGGGCCGTGAGCAAGGGCGTAATGGCAATACCCAGGGACTGCAAAATAATCAGTACACCAAAGGTGAAAATAACAATCCGTGTCAGCATCTCAAATAGAGATGTGAGATTACCGGCTCCCTTGGTTTCTGAAAAGTAGCGAACAAAGCCGACAGCTAAACGGGCGAAGATCAATGTGCCAGAGGCAATTGCTGCTGCTAAGAGACATTTTTGAATCGTTAGGAATAAATTATTGTCAAGGGGCAGCGTTAAAATTGCAGCAAACGCTCCACCGATAACAAACCAGAGTAGGATCAGCCCTTTTAGGGAACTGATAATGACATCGGCACCGCCCCAGCCTAACTTTGTGGACACCGCCTGCAGCCGATTTAGCCCCTGGCGTTCAACAAGTAAACCTGTAAAGAACGCACCCAGAATGATGACAACTGGTACGACGATACGGATGATATTTTCGATAGTAATAGCGTTGAGGGCTGCAGTCACAACGGTCAGTAATGAATTTAATAGGAGGGACGTATAGATGCTTCATAGATACCGCGTTCAATGGCCTTTGGCAAGTCGCAGAAAAGTTATGAGAAATGGATGTAGATCCAGATAACGTTTAGCTCTGGACGCGAAAGACTTTAGTGATCTCTGCATTCATCAGGGCGATGTTGGGATCGCTTTGGATGGCTTCAAAATACTTGGCTGCTAGGGGAGTCACCGAATTTTCATCAGGCTTAAGCATGAGCCGTCCTTTTTCTAGCAAAATAGCGGCCTTCTCTTCGGGATTATCAGGAGGTTCTTTAGCACTGGTGAACTCATCAATTTGAACAATAAATTGAGAAATCGGTCGCAGCCAGCTAAAGGCATCATCGCTGATAACAAGTTGAAAGAATTCACCTTTATTCTTGATAGGGCCATTAACCTGTTCGTAACGTACTCGCTCAGAGTCGAGCAGAAGTTTATGGAGTTTGAGTAAATTGTTGCGGAAGCGCTTGAGACGTTGTTGATTGGACTCGGGCGAAGAGGCGGTCATAAATAAGCTATATAGGGCGGTGCTTTACTCACCTTATCGTGTTTGTCCTAATTGTATGGAGCCATACATGGGTGTAAGTTAGGACATTTGCTACAACTGGACGACTTAGACGTTCATTTTTGGCAACTGACGTTAGAATCATCCCTAGCGTTCTAAACGACTTCATGTTTACTCGCCCCTCTCGCATTACTAACCGCAGTCGATCCCGTAAAACCCAAAAGCAAAAAGAAAAACAGACAAATGTTCCCCCTCGTAAGCGGCCAAGGGCAATTGGGTTTTGGCCCATGGTATCGATGGCCATTTTAGGTGGGGGGTTGGTAGTGGCCTCAGTGGCGGGCTACGGTCTGTGGCGCACTGGGGAGCAGTTTATGGACGGTGTGAACCTGATGTTCACACCCAACCCCCCGGAAGATAAAGTGGATACCCGTACCCTGGTGGTTGAGCAAGTCCAAGGGGCCAGTGAACTGACCACTGCCATCTTTTCTATGCAGACGGTGGTGCCCACCGAGAGCAACCGTACTGTGGGTAACTACGTGATTGGTAAAACTAACCTGCTATATATCGCCCATGGAGAGGTACGGGCCGGTATCGACCTGGGTGCCATCAGTGAAGAGAATGTCCAGGTGATCGATGATGCTGATGACCTGCCCCCCAGTCTGGTGGTGACGCTACCCGCCCCTAGAATTTTGGACAGTAAGCTGGATGTCACTCGTTCAGAAGTGTACGACTATGATCGGGGCTTTTTACAGTTGGGGCCAGACCGAGCACCGCAGCTACAAACTCTGGCTCAGCAGGAGGCCCTCAAGCGGATCCGTGAGGGAGCCTGTGATGAAGGTATTTTGGCCATGGCCAGCGAACGGGCCGAGGTGACGATGCGCCAGTTGCTTACCCCCATGGGCTACACCAATCTAACGGTGAATGTGGCTGAACCGGACGGGTGTTCTTAAGAGAGTTTTGAGCTTTAAGCGCTGAGTTTTGAGTTACAAAGTTATCAACTCAAGACATGGGTAGAGCTGTTTACTTTCTATAGGGCTACCCGAGGCGTTTTAACGTTTTGCATCTCTTTTGTTAGTTGAAAACCTAAATATAGAACGCAATGCTGGAGCTATATCAGTTTGAAGCGTCCCACTACTGTGAAAAGGTGCGGCTGGTTTTGGATTATAAACAGCTGCCCTACAAGACTATAGAGGTAACGCCTGGGGTGGGGCAGGTGGAGCTATATCGGCTGTCGGGACAGCGTCAGGTGCCAGTACTAAAAGACGGGACAACGGTGGTGGCAGACTCAAGTGCGATCTCACTCTATCTAGACGAAGCCTATCCAGAACGACCTGTATTACCTGCCGACAGCGCCATGCGCGGTCTCTGCCTGATGCTGGAAGACTGGGCCGATGAGTCCATTGGTCCCCATGCCCGTAAATCCATGATTGGTGCCTTTAGCCAGCATCCCAGCTTTCGCACAGCGCTGCTGCCTGGGCCTACACCAGATGTGGTCAAGGGTCTGGTCAGCGCAGTCCCAGGGGAATTGTTAAACCTCCTGGGGACCGGCATTGGGTTTGGGGCCGATGACATCAAGGCCGCTACCCTGAGCTTGCAACGGTCATTGTCATCAATCTGTGCCGTGCTGGCAGAACATCCTTACATGGTTAATGGCCAGCCCACCCTGGCAGACTTTGCCGTGGCCGGGATTTCCATGTATCTCAAGTTTCCCGCCCAGCGCTATGTGGATTTACCTGAAGGCCTTTGCAACAAGGGGGTGCCCGGTCTGGCCGACGCCCCAGAATATGATCAATTTTGGACCTGGCGCGATCAGCTTTACGCCGACTACCGACAGGTGCGCTCTGCCCCACCACCAAGTGCTGGCAGCGGTCCCGTAAAAATTGGCATTGAATAGTGAGTACGCCCACCATTCACCACTCAACATTCACCACTCACTACGTATGATAGAAAGCGCAGTCAGCGCAACACAATGAGCCCCGTAGTTGATACATTTCAATCCATGCTGGGTCGTGGTCAGGTCCTCCCCTGGTCTAGCCTGAACGATACTCGATTTAAAGTAGCAGATGACCTTAGTATCGTTTTTCCCCAGTCCATCGAGCAGCTGTCGGCGGTAGTGCGCACTTGCTGCGAACAACGCTGGCGCATACTGAGCTGTGGCCAACGGACCAAACTCTCCTGGGGCTGCCACTCTATATTAAATACTGTGGACGTGGTGATTAGCACCGCTCGGCTCAGTCACCTGGTGGAGCATTGGGTGGATGACTTTACCGCCCGTGTAGAAGCGGGGATGACGTTTGCCGATTTACAAACCAAGCTGCAGGTTCAAGGGCAATTTTGGCCGGTGGATCCGCTCTACGATCAGCAGGCCACGGTGGGGGGAATTGTGGCTACTGCCGATGGCGGTTCTCTACGACAGCGCTATGGCAGCGTCCGCGATACGGTCATTGGCGTGCAGTTTGTGCGCCACGACGGTGAAGTGGTTAAGGCCGGTGGTCGGGTGGTCAAGAATGTGGCAGGCTACGACCTGATGAAGTTGATGACGGGGGCCTATGGCACCCTGGGAATCCTCAGTCAGCTTACCTTGAGGCTTTATCCCATTGCGGCTCAATCTCAAACAGTGGTGCTGTCCGGAGCATCAGATGCCATTGTCGAGGCGGCGTTGCAGACTCGGCTGCAGGGGATTACTCCAGTGGCGATGGACCTGATTGGTGGCGCAGATGGAGTGCGACTGGCAGGTCGTTTTCAAGGGATTTCCGCTGGTGTAGAAGAACAGATAGCCCGATTTCAGACCATTGCCAATGAAGTCGGACTGATCAGCCAGTTTGAAGAAGATGGGACCTTTTGGTCGTCCCTGGTGCAGCAGCTAACCCATTCGCCAACGCTACTTTGCAAAGTTGGACTGCTGCCCACCCAGCTGTTGACACTGATGGAAATGCTGCCTGTAGGGTGGCAAGGTCGTCTGCATAATGCTAGCGGTCTGGGGTTGATTGCCCTGGGTGCTAATGCTAATGAAGCTGATCTGGCAAGTATTGCCGATACCTTAGAAAAGCTGAGATCGCACTGCAGTGCCCACAAAGGCTATCTGACGATCCTACAGGCACCGCTCTCACTCACAATGGACCCCTGGGGGTATACCGGTAATGCCCTGACGACGATGAAATCCATTAAGCAACAGTTTGATCCCTACAGATTGTTGAACCCGGGTTGGTTTGTCGGTGGGATTTGACAGAAAATGTTGAATTTTGGTCATTGGATTTTAGGTTAAAACCCTTACTGTCATAGGCATGAGAACAGTTTTATAGATAGCAAACTCAAAACTCAAACCTGAGCGCTCACAACTTTTGCGTACGTTCCCGCCTAAAATAGTCAGGTCTGTCCGTGCTTAATTTTTATTTGTGAAATTATTCGTTTACCACACCCCTGAAGAAACACCCGCCGATACGTTGCCTGACTGCGCGGTCGCCATCGATGTCCTCAGGGCCACTACTACCATAGCAGCAGCGTTTGCAGCAGGGGCAGAAGCTATAGAAGCATTTAGCGACCTGGATAAACTTGTCAAAGCCAGCGAACAGTGGCCGTCTGAAAAACGTATTTTGGCCGGTGAGCGCGGTGGTAAACGGGTGGAAGGGTTTGATCTGGGCAATTCTCCCCGGGATCACTCTCCAGAATTCACCGCTGGTCGACGGTTGTTTATGAGCACCACCAACGGCACCCGATGTTTGCAACGAATTCAAACCGCCCCCTTGGTCATGACGGCCGCCCTCACCACCCGTCAGGCTGTTGTTGCCAAACTGTTATCTAAACAGCCTGAAACTGTTTGGCTAGTGGGCTCTGGCTGGGAAGGCACCTATTCTCTTGAAGACACTGCCTGTGCCGGTGCCATTATCCACGCTCTAATGGCAACAACAGGTCAAAGCTTTGCCGACTGTATCGGCAATGACTCTGCCATTGCATCCGTAGGTCTATACGAACAATGGCAAGACCGCATGCTCGAACTGATGCATGTGGCTGCCCACGGTCAGCGCCTACTGCGTCTCAACAATACTGCCGATCTCGAATACTGCGCCCAGATGGACATTATGAGTGTAGTACCAGAGCAAGAGAAACCAGGGGTACTGGTCAATCGATAACAGTAACTCTTTCCCCTACATCTACTGCTCGTTGCAAAGCCGCCGCCACCCGTAACGCATACAAACTCTCCTCCGGCTTTACATACAGGGGGGTACCCTCTAACAAATAAGCCATAACCCAATCGGTGTCCTTTTGAAACAGGCCCTGCCGAGGTGTGGCTGTAATTGTCTGCTCGCCAGCAGCCGTGATCAGCCAGCCATGATTGCCATCAAAGGTGAGACATCCATGATTACCCCTCACTTCCATGTAGCGGCTGCGCTGCCACAGTCCTTCCCCTTTGCCATAGGTAAGCTCAGCCAGGGTGCCATTGCAAAAACGTAGCTGGGCACTGTAAACACAGCTGCGGAAGTAGTCAGCATTCGGTGGCTGCACCATGCCTTGACAGGTTACATAGTCCACGGGTCCCAGCAAATTAGTCAGTCGCTGAATGCGAGAAAGCGCTGCCATCAGGGGAAATCCCACCAGTGCCGAACAGTAGCTCCACTTTTGAGGAGCCGGCTGTTTAGGGGCAAATGTGCGGTAATTAACGTAATAGGGCGTGCCAACAGCACTCATATGCTGCTTCATAGCTAGATGCAGCCCACCAATCAGTTCAATATGTTCAACATGCAACAGGCGCTTACGTTCACGGGCCAGCACCACTAATTGGTCGGCCTGCTTCACATCCAACGCCAGCGGATATTCAACCACAACGTGTTTGCCATGCTCCAGAGCACGCCTGACTAATTTTCCATGGTCTGCATTCACCGTACAGATAAACACTAGATCCAATTGCGGATTGCTCCACAGAGCCTCGTCGCTACGTAGAGTTGGAATTTGATATTGAACTCCAAACTGCTGAGCCCGCTCAGGACTCCGACTAACAGCGGCTACCAAATGAACCTGGGGGGTTTTCCGCAGCGCTTCCACCCGTTTTCGGGCAGCAAAACCAGTCCCAATTACAGCTGCATAAATCGTCATTGATACTTAAGGCTTAGACAACGAGGTTCTATTAGCAGAGAGGCCATCATTTAGATACGTTTAACTAATGTTGGGAAAGGTTAATTAGACTACAAAGACCGTCACAATATTGAGAATCTTTGTAGTAAAAAAAACTTAGACTAAGTTGAGAATAACTATCAATAATGTACAGGCAAAATAGGACATAAGTTTTCCTGATGAGAAGATTAATTAGTGATAATTTGATCGATGTGTTCTAAAGTCTTCGTCTTCGCCTATAAAGCGCTGTAATTATTATCTGAAGAGCATTTTAATCATATTCATTGCTCTCTCAAGGAGGAGTTCCATAAGTAAAACCATGGCAAAGGTTACGGTTTGATTACGAATACCATTCAGCCGGATCTGATAAGAGTAGCGCAGGATAATAGTTTTCTCGTAGTATCAGAAATGATGTTGATCTGATAGATTCCTGACTAAATTGTTTATAGGAACTATTTAGAATTGACAGGACCATAATCACCGCAATAGTAGAGGATATTAGCATGGCAACCTTTAAGGTTACTTTGATCAATGAAGCTGAAGGTTTGAATACCACCATTGATGTACCTGAAGATGAGTACATTCTTGACGCTGCTGAAGAGCAAGGGTTTGACCTTCCTTACTCCTGCCGTGCAGGTGCTTGTTCCACCTGTGCTGGTAAGGTAACTAATGGTAGTGTTGACCAGTCTGACCAGTCCTTTTTAGATGATGACCAGATCGAAGCCGGTTTTGTACTAACCTGCGTGGCTTATCCTACTTCTGACTGCACTATCGCAACTCACCAGGAAGAAGAGCTGTACTAAGCTGCGTCTAAACCGTGTCCTAGTTGAAACTTATAGTTTCGCGACGGTAAAGCGACCGTTTTAGACGTGGACAACGGTTGATGATTAGTCGGTTGAAATTGGTCAACCGGTTAACATGGATGAAAAGTGACGACTCCTCGGCCATGAGGAGTCGTCACTTTTTTGTGGAGAATAGTGCTGAACTAGGGCAGTGAAAAGGCTGGATCGTCGGCTTCGGCGTCTGGAGCAGTTTGGTCTACATTCAGGCTGGCTGGCTCAGGAGCATAGAACACAATGTCGTTATTGATGGGGAGTAGCTGGGTGTTGGGATAGTAAAACTGGAGAATCCTCTGGTAAGGCCATCCGTTTTCGCCTAATCGATAGGAACCGGTTTGGCTCATCCCGACACCATGGCCAAAGCCGCCGCCGACAAAGGTATACCCCTTTTGCACAGGAGGAGCCTGTTTCACCGTGGGCGTACTCGGAACACCACCTGCCGCCAGAGTGTTAGCAGCGTCCTTGTCGTCCTCTTTGGTTTCTTCGTAATAGGGCTGTAGATAAAAAAGCTGACTACGGGGAGGAATCAGGGCGCTAACCACCTCATTTTTGTGGAGTTCAAAGTCACCAATATCGGTATTGACCAGTAAGGTTTGTACCCGACCAGTATTGGAACGTTCTGTAACCGTAAGACCGGTAACCGATTTGAGACTGGCCAGGGGGTTTTTGCGATTGGTCAAGTATTCCTTCACTCCTTCCGTAATTTCAGCAAAGGTGCCAGAGCGCTCCCAGCGGAAGGTGGGCCAGTCATCTTCGTTAAAGCGGTTCTTGAGATTAATAAATGCTCGAAAGTTATTTTCGTCGGATAGGGGCCGCGCAGCCAGGTCCCAGCTGATGGCAAGGGAGTCGACCACTGGCTGCAAGTACGGACGATCTAATCCGTTCCAGACATCGCTAAAGCGAGCGGTGATGCCCCCCGTGGTCGATGAGTATAGGGCGTCGATCAGTTCGTTGTTGTAGGTAAGTACCTGCCCTTGGGTGGTTGCGATCGCTCGATCCGCCCGGGGAACCGTACCGCTTAATCCGCGATACACCTGGCATTGGGTATCAGCACAGAGTTCATAGTTATCGATAGCAAACCGTCGTAGATTGCGCAGTGCATAGGTTCTCGCCAAAACCGCCTGGGCTTCAACTGCCGACTGGGGAGCACTGGGTCCAATTTCATGGGGCACCACACCGCGCAGATATAGCTCGACGGGTACTTGATTGACCAGGGTATAGGTGCCATAGGCATTGGGCTGCAGCTTAAAGTCACCGCCAAACAGCTTTTTAGAGCCGCCGTTTTTAGCAATCTGCACCCGACGGTTGGCACTGGTGATCCTAAAAATGTGACGGTTGTATCGATAGCCATTGGCAATAAACGCGGCCCTGGGCACCTCGGTTAACACCCGACTATCGATAAAGGTATTAACATGATCGGCTTCGTGCAAACTCTCTAACAACAACCGGCGCAGCAGTGGAGTATTGTAGTCCTCCCGCTTGGCCCATACCTGCCAGGTATTGGGCTGAGCTAACTCTGTAGCAATTCCCTGCTCATTCCATCGACTGGCGCTTTCTTCTGCACTTTCAAAACTGCGGTGGCTACTGAGTACCACCCACTCTTGCAAAACTGGCTGGGGCAAAGGCTCATAGACAACTTCCAGGGTCAGCTGTTGAGTCGTTAAAGTTTGAGGCTGCCCGCCGGTTTCAAAGGAAATGCTCAAGCTATCTCCAGCCAAGGGAGTTAGCACCAATTTGTCTGTCTTCTCTTCGCCAAACCGCTGCACCAGACCAATCTGAATTTCTGGATTTAACGGGGCCTGGGCAATAGCAGCACTAGGCATCACAGCCAGCATACCCAACGCTACAAACATGGCCCGCTTAATCAAGCAACGCCCTACCATCTGCCCATCCACCAAAACCATACGTCTAACCAGCACAACCCACCAAACCATAGCCCAAACCTCGATCAACCGCCTGGGCAATTTGTAGAAGTTTTCCCACTGTCCGACAAATCTCCATGACATCGTTTTTACCCCTACTGCGATTAAAAAAATATATTGCAAGTCGAAGTCGTTATGAGTATGATTAAGGAGTTTAGGAAATCCAATAAAGCAAGTTTCCGGTATAGCACTCCCCTGAATGCATTCGCGCTACCTACGGCTTTACTATGCTAAAGCGCAGCGATACTTGTGTTTTGAACTATGTGCGCAAAGCTATACCGATATTTGCTGAGCTGCACTATAGTGTTTTGCCGAGTAGGTCATTTAATTAAAAGCCCACTACTTACTATCAGGAGACTAGTCATGCCCACGTCAACTCTCCCCATTAACATTGGCATCAGTGATACCCACCGTAAGGCAATTTCAGAGGGGCTGTCACGGATGTTGGCAGATACTTACACGCTTTATCTCAAGACTCACAATTTTCACTGGAACGTGACGGGTCCGATGTTCCAAACATTACATCTGATGTTTGAAGAGCAGTACAACGAGCTGGCGCTGGCAGTGGATGCGATCGCAGAGCGAATTCGAGCCTTAGGATTCCCCGCCCCCGGCACCTACAGTGAATACGCCAAACTCAGTTCCATCAGCGAGACTGAGGGGGTACCCAAAGCAGAAGAGATGATTGCACTCCTGGTGGAAGGCCAGGAAACTGTTGCCCGCACAGCCCGTGAGGTCTTTGCGGTGGCAGATGAAGCCAACGATGAACCCACCGCCGATCTGTTGACCCAGCGGCTGCAGATCCATGAGAAGAATGCATGGATGCTACGCAGCTTGTTGCAGTAGGTGATATACAGATCCCATTCTCCCTCCGTTAGGGAGACGGGTCTTCGACACTTAGTGCTATCAATCGAGTCTCCTTTGCATACATCAGGACATTTGGTTCGGTAACGTTAAGAATAAAATAGCGGCCCAAGCACTCATTTGATGTGCTTGGGCCGCTATCTGTTTACTCTTCTCTTTGATTTTCATGTTACAGATTCCTCGCTTTAATGGGTTGATCTGGCACTGGCCATTTCACCAAGAGCCACTGTATTTCGCATATCCTCCTAACAGCTCTGCCGTTGTTCATGGTTATCTAGGAGCTGATCAGATTTAGAAAGAACTATAAACCAGCTAGACCACTCCTTCTATTGTTGTCACTGACAACTTTTCCTAGTGGAGCAACACAACGGCTCTACCCCATGTATGCCAGTTAATTCGAGTTAAATAGGTAAAAAAAATAGGCCAGTGCAAATAATCAGCCCTATCTATCCCAGCTCAGAAATCTTGCAATCTACATCTGTAAATATCGAAATACTCTATCAATGCACACATATCAGAAAGGGTTAAATTAGATATAACAGGTCTCTAGCTGGTGAGGTGTATGCTTGAAGCTAAAAAATCTATTAGTCAGTGATTTTGGTGTACCTCATTTGGATGAGAATCGCTATAGTTGACAAATACTATCAATATAATTTCCAGCTGGACAGTGCGAAGTTAATCTCCGACTGATGCAAGTCTCTAGAAAAAGAACATCCCAGTACCCAAACAGTCTGGAATGTTCGAAACTGGCTGAAAC
>JBCCXQ010000052.1:0-24523 GCA_039191365.1 Cyanobacteria bacterium P01_F01_bin.13
CTCGATGGCACGCTTCTCAACGGTGAGACCTACGACTATGCTGCAACCGTGCCCATTATCCAGCAATTAAAGGCATTAAAGATTCCGGTTATCCCCGTGACCAGCAAGACACGGGCTGAAGTCTCCACCCTGCGCAAAGATGTGGGACTGACCGATCCGTTTGTGACCGAGAATGGCAGTGGCATTTTTGTTGAAATTAATCATAACCCCTTCAATGAACCGTTAGGTGAGCAGGAAGACGGTTATTTTATCGTTAACCTGGGCTGTCCCTATGTCCAAGCGAGGGCTGGCCTGCGGGCCATTTCTATGGACCTACGCCGCTCCCTATATGGGTTCGGGGACATGACCATCGATCGGCTGCAGAAGTGTACAGGTTTATCAGCTAAGGATGCCAAAGAAGCCAAGGAACGTGAATTTAGTGAGCCGTTTATTACCCCCAGGAATATTCCTTCGGAGCGGCTAGTTGAAATCATTGATTCGTTTGGGTTCAAAGTTGTGGTAGGCGATCGGTTCTCCCATTTAATTGGTCCCAATGCCGGTAAAGGTAATGCTGTAAAACGATTGGTGGCCCTTTATCAAAGCATTTTGCCGTCAGAAGAAACTATTGTCACTATTGGCTTAGGCAACAGTCCAAACGATTTGGACATGCTGGAGCACGTGGATCATCCAATTGTGTTACCGGGTGTTAATGGTCCCCACCCTCAGCTAGAAAATCGGGGATGGGAAGTCGCTTCGACGCCAGCTCCCCAAGGTTGGGTTGAAGCAGTAATGACCATGTGCCAGCGGTTTGATATAGCGTTGAAAAGTTAGAGAGTGACAACAGTGGCCCTTGCTTAAAATATTCAAAAGTATTTGCTGACATTTATGGTTAAAATAACTATAATTAAGTCAAATAAAAACGAAAGTAAAAACCAAAATTAGCCAACGAGTTTACCTTCATGTTCACAACTGCATCAGCACCTGCTCTGCCCAAGGACCTTTTTAGGGCCATTGAAGCCTTAAAACAAGAGCTTAATGCTATTGTTTTGGCCCATTACTATCAAGAGCCAGACATTCAGGATATCGCTGACTACATTGGGGACTCCCTGGGGCTATCCCAAAAAGCCGCCGCCACCGATGCTGAGGTGATTGTGTTTGCTGGTGTGCATTTTATGGCTGAGACGGCTAAGATTTTGAACCCTGACAAGCTAGTGCTGCTGCCGGCGCTGGAAGCGGGCTGTTCCCTGGCGGACAGCTGCCCGCCAGCAGAGTTTGCCAAGTTTAAGGCGGCCCATCCCAACCATGTTGTGGTGTCCTATATTAACTGCACTGCTGAGATCAAGGCGATGAGCGACATTATTTGTACCAGCTCAAACGCTGTAAAAATTGTCAATCAAATTCCCCCAGAGCAGCCAATTATTTTTGCTCCTGACCGTAACCTGGGACGCTATGTGGCTGCCCAAACTGGACGGGAGCTGGTGCAGTGGCAGGGCAGTTGCATTGTCCATGAAACCTTCTCAGAGAAAAAGATGCTGCAGCTGAAGATGGAGTATCCCAATGCTGAAATTGTGGCGCACCCCGAGTGCGAAGAAGCCATTTTGCGCCATGCAAACTACATCGGCTCAACCACAGCCCTGCTCAAGTATGTGGAAAGTAGTACAACTGAGCAATTTATCGTTGTCACAGAGTCTGGCATCATCCATCAAATGGAAAAGCAGATCCCCAATAAGCTATTTATCCCTGCGCCTCCCGATGCCAATTGCCAGTGTAACGAGTGCCCCCATATGCGATTAAACACTCTGGAGAAACTCTATTTATCTATGAAAAACAGCAGTCCGGAAATCACATTGCCCCCAGACATCCAGAAAAAGGCACTAGCCCCGATTCAGCGCATGCTGGCTATGAGTGCTTAAGAGACGGAGTTCGCTGGGCTAGGCAGTGCGATCGATCGCAGGGTTTTCTAATGAGTCGTGATTTCGCTGCGCTGGTGAGTCGGGGGGGGATTAGACAAGGTTTTAACCACACCAAAACTTACATTCAAGCCCCACTCACCATTCCTCATTGCCCATCTTCAAACATTCAAATGCTCCCGCAGTTGGTAAGTGAGCAAATCAACTACATTGCTGCCCTGGGTCTGGGTTTTACCCAATTCTATTTGGGCGGCTTGCTCAATTCGCTGAACTGTTACGCTGGGCAAATCTAACAGCTCGACTAAGGTTTGGTAGGTTGCTCGCTCATCTTGATTGATCAAGGCTTCGTCTGGAGTGAGTGCGCTAGCGCTGATGACCTCATAGCCTAAACGGAGAACAAACTCCTTTTCTGCCTGGGTCGATAGCTTGGGCACCAGCTCCTCCAGGGGAATATCCTGTACCAGGTAGCCCTGGAGTTCCTGCTTGATAGACTCTTGCGCTTCAGGTGTGGTGGCAAATACCTGACTAAAGCGAGTGAGCATGACATCAGCTTCTTCTTTGGCCAGGTTGCCATCAGCCCATGCCAGCGCTAGCACAATACGCAACAGATTCATCTGCCGGGGGTTAATCGAAGGAGGCAGTTGGATACCCATAGGAGTTCGGTATTTCACAACTCCTTAAGTATCTGCCTAACTTCTGAAAGCGACCTCGGAGAGCAAGATTTTTTTCAATATGTGGCAATAATTTGTAACTAGCGCCAACGCCAGTATGCTATTACTTTTGAGCCAGCTGGGTTAGATGGTTAAATCCCTTTAACTGAAGCGTTTGACCATCTTGACTGGTGGCAATCCAGTCTTTCTCCCGCAGTTTTTCCATGATTTTGGCAGCGTCATCCTTGGGAATATCTGCAACAGTGGCAAGATCGCCAATCGTTAAGTTAAAAATCTCTGGGATAGTATCTTTGTTCTCACCATAGGCGTCTGCTAGAGCTGTCAAGGTGTGGGCCAGCTTGACAGCAGCAGGTTTTTGACGTCGCTGAAAATGACTATTGGTATGGCGTAGCCGTTGTACCATCATCTGTAACATTCGATGATGCAGATGATGATCCTGAAAAAGAGTATCGATGAAGTGCTGAGCTGGAATACTGAGCAACTTAACTGGCGATAGGGCAACGACATCGGTGGAGCGGGGCGACTCGTCTAAAATAGCCATTTCTCCAAAAAAGTCGCCTTTTCCCAATACGGCCAGGGTCACGTAGTCTCCACCTGAATCGTGGCGGACTTTAATCCAACCGGCCACAATCAGATAAATAGCATTCCCCCAGGAATCCTCCATGAGGACAGTGCGATCTGCTGGATAGGTCAGTTCGGTAGCCGCGGATAGCAGCCCACTTAAGGTATCAGGGTTTGCGGCATTAAACAGTGGGAATAAATCACTTAGGAAATCAGGCCGCATGGACTTTTTCAGGGTAAATGTAGTCATATAGTAGACCTACGTGTGAGCAGCGATGCCGCAAAAAGTAGGGTAAATGTATTTTCTTAGATACTCTCTGCGTTTGTTAAAAAATCGATAAAGTCGAGCAAATAGATTTGGTGGGGTCATGGAAATAGCGGCTAGGAATTAACCCACGGATAACCGTGGTTTTCCTGACAACTAAAGGCTTATGGTACATCCTCTAGTTTACCCAGCTAGCTGGGAGCACACACCTTTCTAGCCATGCGAACCGACAGTCAGCGCTGGGGCGCTAGCGTAGCTCCAAACGACCACTGCCAGGGGGAGATAGCCCCACGGAGAAACACATGATGTCAGAATATACAGCTTACCTAAAGCAGTTTCAGTATATTTAAGGAATTTGATAGATAACCGAGATAGCGCAGTCATTTGCTGTACAGGACAACTGTCCAGAGGAGCAACGCCATAAAAATACTCCCAGTGGGTTAGCCCATTGGGAGATGGAGAACACAAGCGTGATGCTTACAGAGGATGAAGAAAAGGGAAACACCAACCAGACCGATGTCTAGTGAGCAAAGGGTACGTTAGTCACAAGTCTACTCGTACCGCCGAGATATCTCTAGTCTAGTAGCATTAAATCAAGAGTGTTTAGGCAATATAGCTGAAGTTTTCTTGACAAAACGGCTGAACAGTCGATTACGACAATGCCGTGTGAACGAATTCGTTCACACGGCATTGAGAAAGTAGGGATAATGTAGGCGTAAATCCCTCAGGTCAGCTCACGAACGCTATTACGGCCAGGTTCAAATATAGAGTTGTAAACGAAGCCTGCCAGTAAAGCACCTAAAATGGGTGCAACCCAGAATAACCAAACTTGAGATAGAAGGGCACCACCCGCAAAGATAGCAGGTCCAAGACTACGGGCAGGGTTTACTGAAGTATTTGTGACTGGAATACTGATGAGGTGAATTAGGGTAAGCCCAAGGCCAATGGCAATGGGAGCAAATCCTTTGGGTGCTCTATCATCGGTAGCACCTAAAATAATCATCAAGAACATAAAGGTCATGACAATTTCGGTAACTAAGCAAGATAGAAGAGAATATCCACCAGGAGAGTGAGCTCCAAATCCATTTGTTGCTAGAGGATTAGAACCAGTCAATTCAAAACCTGCCTGACCACTGGCAATAATTAGAATAATGCCAGCACCAATGATGGCTCCAATAACTTGAGAAATTATATAGGGCAGTAGCTCTGAACCAGGAAAGCGCTTACACGCCCACAGACCAAATGAAACGGCTGGGTTAAGGTGACAACCAGAGATGTGACCAATAGCATAGGCCATGGTCATAACTGTTAAACCAAACGCAAGGGAAACACCTACTAGACCAATACCAATGTTGAGATCACCAGCAGTAAATATGGCAGCTAGAACAGCACTTCCACAGCCCCCTAGCACTAGCCACATTGTACCGATAGCCTCGGCAATACAGCGTTTTGTTAAGTTCATAGACTTCTTCTCAAACGGTTCAGTGGATTCAGCTATGAAAACACCTGCTTTATAGGCACACTGTGCATAAAGTGACCAGGCATAATTAAACTTTGACTGTTATCTGTATTGTTGAGCTATTTTCAACTTATACAAACAGCAGTCGTAAATTTACTTATTTAGCTGAGATGCCATAAGTGTATGGGCATTGCGAAACAAGCGTTTAGGCTAGACCGCTGAAGTTTACACGAAATAATGGCGTAAATTGTTAACACTCACTATTCTTAAGAATTTTCGGCTCTTCCATGATTGCAGAGAGGGTTGGGCTGACCCCAGATGGTTGATGAAGCGCCTAGCTATAGGTGTTTTTCCAGGGTAGAACTAAACTCATTGTAAGGCTTAGCTCCAATGACCGTATCTACCTGCTCCCCTTGCTTAAAAAACAACACAGCGGGAATACTCTTAATGCCAAATCGCTTAGCCACAGGCTTATTGTCATCAATATCGAGTTTGACGACCGTAACTTTTTCATCATATTCATCGGCCAGCTGATCCATCAGCGGGGCAACCAGCTTACATGGACCACACCAGGAAGCTGTACAATCTACAACCACCAAAGGTTTGCTAGCGAGCAGATTATCGAGAGCAGCTTCATCAGAAACATATTCAGCAGTCATAGTAGGAAAGGCTCCAAAGTTGAAAAAATAGATTGGTGTAATTTGAGTATACCAATCTATCACAACCATAAACAGACACACTCATCTAATCACAACCGATTCGAAGCATTTCCTGTTACACTCCTCAGGGAATAGCAGAAAGAGAGTATTAAACGGCGACAAAGTTCACCAATTTGCCAGGTACTACAATCACTTTTTTAATCTCTTTGCCTTCGAGATATTTCTTGGCAATGTCAGACTCACGAGCATACTGTTCTAGATCATCCTTGCTAGCACTTGCAGGAACTGAAATGGTGCCTCGGGTTTTGCCCTTGATTTGGATTACCAGAGTAATCTCATCGGCGACCAGGGCGCACTCCTCAAAAGCGGGCCAGCCCTGACGATGAACCGACTCACTAAAGCCCAGACGCTGCCAAAGTTCCTCAGCAATGTGGGGGGCAAAGGGCGCGAGTAAGAGTACCAGAGTTTGCACACCCTCAGCATAGATATCGCTATCTTGTTGTTTAGCTTCTTTGAGGGCATTGCTGAGCTTCATCAGCTCAGACACTGCTGTATTGAACTGGTAGCCTTCTTCAACGTCCTCCGCGACTTCTTTGATAGCGGTATGGACTGCACGACGCAGATCTTTGTCAGCTTTGCTAAGGCTGTTTTGATCGATGTTGGTCACCAGCGCTTTGCTGCCCTGGGTGTCTGCAAAACTACTAACCAATAGCCATACCCGGTTCAAGAACCGGAATTGTCCCTCCACATCGGCATCATCCCACTCAAGATCTTTTTCAGGGGGAGCCTTGAACAGAATAAACATGCGCGCGGTATCGGCACCATATTTGCTCAGCACAACTCGGGGTTCCACACCGTTGTACTTTGACTTGGACATTTTTTCGTAGAACACCTGGAGGGGATCACCAGTTTCGGGATCCTTGGGGTCGTTGAGCTCGGCAACATCCCCAGGGGCAATGTACTTACCCGTGGTGGGGTTTTTATAGGTCATGGCCTGAACCATACCCTGGGTAAGAAGCCGTTGGAAGGGTTCATCGATGGAGACTAGGTTGCGATCGC
Organism: Cyanobacteria bacterium P01_F01_bin.13; assembly: GCA_039191365.1. Lineage (GTDB taxonomy): Bacteria > Cyanobacteriota > Cyanobacteriia > Phormidesmidales > Phormidesmidaceae > Leptothoe. Next base: position 6,564 of record JBCCXQ010000052.1, read on the forward strand.
GAAGCACCTTTGTAAAGAACCGCGAATAGAGCAAATGCAAAATCGCATGTTCAATCCCACCCACATATTGATCCACCGCAAGCCAATCATCCACCTTGTCCTTAGCAAAGGGCAGCACTTCATTTTTCGCATCGGCATAGCGCAAAAAGTACCACGACGAATCAATGAACGTATCCATCGTGTCCGTTTCCCGCTTAGCATCTGCACCACAGCTAGGACACTTACAATTGATCCAGTCGGTCATCTTGACTAAGGGAGAGCCACCACGAACACTAAATTCCACATCCTCAGGCAAGATGACCGGCAGCTGATCCTCCGGTACAGGTACAGTGCCACAGCTGTCACAGTAAATCATCGGGATGGGTACACCCCAGTAACGCTGGCGTGAGATTAACCAGTCCCGCAAGCGATAGTTAGCAGTCCCTTCGCCCTTATTGTTCTCCTCAAGCCACTTAATTGCTGCCGCTACACTCTGGCCTTTTCCCTTTCCTGCAGGAACCCCATCAAGGGGACCGGAGTGTACCATCACCCCATCGTGGGGATAGGCTTCCTCCATGGTCTCTACCTCTAGAGTTTCGCCTTCGGGCTGCACCACCACATGAATGGGCAAGTCGAACTTCTTAGCAAACTCAAAATCTCGCTGGTCGTGGGCTGGGACTGCCATAATTGCCCCAGTACCGTAGTCCATCAGCACATAATCAGCGATCCAGATGGGAATTTTTTGCTCATTGACCGGGTTAATAGCATAGCTACCGGTCCATACACCGGTCTTCTCACGGTTCTCAGCAGTACGATCCATTTCACTCATGCCTGCTGCCATCTCCTGGTAAGCCCTAATGGCATCAGCCTGGTCAGCCGTAGTGAGTTTCTCTACCAAAGGATGCTCTGGAGAAAGCACCATAAATGAGGCTCCCCAAAGAGTGTCCGGGCGCGTAGTGTAGATTTTGATATCGTCACCATCTTCCGTGGTGAACACCACATGGGCTCCAGTGGACTTACCAATCCAGTTAGCCTGCATTAGTTTGACTCGCTCTGGCCAGCCATCCAGCTTTTCAAGGTCAGCCAATAGCTGATCCGCATAGGCCGTAATCTTGAGAAACCACTGACGCAATAGCTTCCTTTCTACCTTTGCCCCCGAACGCCAGGAACGTCCTTCACTGTCCACCTGTTCGTTAGCAAGTACAGTCTGATCAATCGGGTCCCAATTGACCGCAGCTTCTTTCTGGTAAGCCAGCTCGGCCTTGTAGAACTGCAAAAAGATCCACTGAGTCCAGCGGTAGTAGTCTGGTGAGCAGGTAGCCACTTCCCGATCCCAGTCATAGGAAAGGCCCAGCTCCTTAAGCTGCTCCCGCATTTGATCAATATTTTGATAAGTCCACTTAGCTGGAGGAATACCTCGGTCAATAGCCGCATTCTCCGCCGGTAGGCCAAACGCATCCCAACCCATGGGATGGAGCACGTTATACCCCTGCATCCGGCGCACACGGGCAATCACATCTGTAATCGTGTAATTACGCACGTGCCCCATGTGCAGGTTGCCAGAGGGGTAGGGGAACATGGACAGGGCATAGAACTTTTTCTGCCCAGAGTCGGCAGGCGTTTTATCCAGACCCTTCTCAGCCCAATGCTGCTGCCACTTTTTCTCGATGTCTGCTGGATTATATCGAGACTCCACGTTTGGTTTCCCCTTGTTATTAGATATGGTCTACTACAGTGGCTGCTGAAGTTTTTTAGCAGCTATACAGTTAGCAATTGTAAGAATTGCCTAATCAATTCTAGTCGTCCGTCGCCCATCTGGATGGAATTGGTACTGCATCGAGCTAAAAATTTGCCGTTGCTAGTTTACTTATTCTGCCAGGTTAGTCAGGACACGAATAATCCCTCATTTCTATTGATTTGTAGAGCTAACCTGAGGCGCAAATAGCCTAATGCATCAGAACATTTGCTAAATATCACATGGGCAGGGGAAGTCAAAGAAGCTGGGAAATAGAATGAGATCTAGTTACGCACAGTTATACAGCTAGCAACACTAGCTGTTTTGTAATATCTATGGCAGCTAGCATCAAAGACTCAGTATCTACAGTCGTTTCCAACTCAACGCCTGACTATATTCAGGAGCGTCGGGCTGTTGTTTTTCTGGTGTTAGCAGGGTTGTTCCTTGGCACCTTAGGAATGTTGAATATTCTTGGCATTAGTCGATTTGTCAATATTTTCACATGGAATGATTTTGCTGTAACGGTAGCCGTCGGCGCATTGCCATATCCCTTGACATTTTTATGTACGGACTTAATTTCTGAGCTTTATGGACGCAAGCGTGCAAATCAGGTGGTTTGGGTTGGGTTATTGCTTAATTTGTGGGTTGTTTTCATTGTCTGGCTAGGAGGCGTTTTACCTGGTTTTGAGTCGATTGACCCAGTCACCGGAGAACTCATGAGAGATGCAGCAGGCCGTGTTCCTGTTTTCTTTGAAATTCGCAACCTCACCTTTGGTACAGTAACAGCTTCGATGGTTGCTTACCTGACGGCACAATTTGTCGATGTGCAGCTGTTTCATTTCTGGAAAGAGCTGACCCAGGGGAAATATCTGTGGCTGCGGAATAATGGATCCACTCTGATAAGTCAGCTGGTGGACACATCAGCAGTAATCCTAATTACCCATTTTTTTGCAGGTGTTTTACCGATTGATCCAGCTCAGGGTTTATGGCCTCAGCTCTTTTTGTTTATTGGCTATGGCTATGCATTTAAGCTAGTGGCTGCATTACTAGATACGGGACCGTTTTATGTGTGTGTTTATTGGTTGTCGAAGTATCTCCATCTAGAATCTGCAGTTTTTCAAACCTCATTAAAAAATCAAGGAGATGAATGGAAATAGATAAAACCCCGAATTTAATTTATTCCCGTCATAGCAGCCCTTGTAGTAGCAGTAGTGTTTTGAAGTGGTCCCATACGATGACTTCGTGAATAAAGGTGAATAGTGATTGTGATAAACGGAGCATTTCAAAAATCATCAACGGCTTGAAAAAATCACTGAGAGTACACGTGACCGTGCATTACTCAGCATGCTTAGAAAGTTTGTAATTTAGAAAGCTTGTATTTTGTGCAAACAATCGATAGTGCTTTACTTGTAGCGTCTTCTAACTCAGATCCACAGGCATCAGCCACAGCAGTTTCTAGGATGATTGTAGAGAAAAAGAGAGATTCGGGAAAACTTTCATCAATTAGCATTTCATTAATTGATGTTTTGAAATGCTAGGATTATTGTATGCTTGAGTACTCTCAAAAAGTCATCATATATATTAGCAAGCAAATTTATTTCACCTTTATACCCTAGTAGATCCACATTGAGGAAACGTGAACATGTCAATAACTGTGATTCCTCAGCTTGTAGAAGCTGAGTCCCTTTTGTCTGAACAAGAAGCCACATTAATGCAACAACTTGCTGAAGTCCGAGAGCAGCGTAAAGGCTTGCAGATGGTCATCGCAATGTTTGAAGGCTCGGATAATAATGGCCAATCCGCTGTAGCACCCGTCGCTGAGGAACTAATAGCTCCTGATGAGGCCACCCCTGAAGTAACTCCCGATGAGGTCACACCTGAAGAGACCGTGGCTGCTAAGCTCGCCAAAGTAACAAGAGCTAAAAGCACTGCTCGCAAGGCCAAGCTAGCTAAGACACGGAAAGCAAGAGTTGCTAAATCTACCAAAGTGAAAAAAGTGGACGGTAGAACAGCTAATTGGCAACGCTATGTCCTTGATGAGTACCGTCAGCAGCGCTTGCAGGATGTTGTAGTTAATGTGTTAAAAGCTAAACCAAAAGATAGCTTCAAAATTACTGATGTGATGTTAGCTATTTTTGAAGATGATATGCCGAAGGCTCAATACCTGAAAGCACGTAGTCGCATTTCAAACATCCTGTCTGCCGGGGCGCGAGATAACGAGTGGCATCGTGGTCGCGGCGGCACTTACAGCATGTCTAAGAAAGCTGTGAAAGCGTAAGATAGAACTGTGCTGTCGACGATTATTATGTCATCGGCAGCGCCTGGCATCTATTTCAACAGAATTAACGAGCACCATCATCGCAGCAACTGCAATTTAGAGAAACTCTATTCGTGAGTCTAAAGTAGATTGCTCTCGAATATATCCTGAATGCTATTTGGGAGCTGATTCATACCAATTACTCTGGGTAGTAATAATATAGCGTCGGCTCACCCACTCAGACAGACTGGTATCCAAGGTTTTGCATTTCATCGAAACTACATGGTTATCGTTCAACTGGAAAAATCCCAGTTCTATTTGCTCAAGAAAATTATCCGTTGGCCAATGAAATGTAGCCTGCTGAGACGGTTCTGCATTCCAGGAAAGAATCGGATCAGTTTAGGAAATATCTACACAGATGTAAATTATTAGTCCGATAGTCACGACATACTTCTTTACCAAGAACCTCATAACACATAATCGACCCACAGAGTAACTTCTATATACCTAAATTCTTAGGGTGAGTCACATATTATGAGGTCTAAACGCCGTTTTAATAGCCTGGGGAATAAATTTACAAAAATGCTGACGATAATTTTCTTCGTTGGCATTATTGTAAGTGGTCTAATACTTTCAGCTGCCATGCGTCAAAAAGCTGAAGGAGAAATCGTACAGCGTGCAGAAATCTTAATCCAGACCATGAACGCTGTCAGGAACTACACAAGTGGCGAAGTCAGACCTCATCTATCAGATAAGCTAGCCGAAGCATCCGAATTTATTCCTGAAACCGTACCCGCCTATTCTGCTCGGGAAGTATTTGAAGGATTTCGCGCAGCAGACGAGTACAACGAATTTCTTTATAAAGAGGCAACCCTCAACCCAACTAACCCCAGGGATCAAGCGGATGAATTTGAAGCTCAAGTTGTCGAGAAGTTTCGTGAGAATTCTGAGATCGATGAGCTCAAAGGCTACCGCGAAGTTGATGGGCAAAAACTACTATACATTAGCCGCCCCCTCAAAATCAGTAAAGAGAGTTGCCTGCAATGTCATGGGAATCCTGCCAAAGCACCAGCAAGCATGATCTCCACCTATGGAGACAAAAATGGGTTTGGTTGGAAGCTAGGAGAAATCGTTGCCGCTCAAACCATATATTTACCCTCTAGCCAGGTATTTGCAGAGGGCAATCGCTATCTTTTACTGGTAAGCGCTATTTTTAGCGGTGTATTTGCTGTAGTCATTGGTGTCATTAATCGATTGCTAAGAAGCACGGTGATTAATCCCCTGGGCCAACTCAACAAACTGGTCCGCGACATTAGTTTAGGCCAACAGATTACGCTGCTAGGCAATCCCGATGAAACGACATCCCTCAGTCATCTAGCCACTCGAACCGATGAAACAGGTCTGCTGGCCCGTGCATTTGAGCATATGGCCAATGAAGTAGTTCTCAGAGAGCAGTCCTTAAACCATGCCAAGGAAAGTGCAGAGGCCGCCACTCACGCAAAAAGCGACTTTTTGGCAAATATGAGCCATGAGTTGCGCACTCCTCTCAACGCCATTATTGGCTACAGTGAAATGCTCGCTGAAGATGTAGAAAGCCTATCGACAGAAGATGCTCAAACCGATTTACGTCGAATTCAAGGTGCTGGCAAGCAGCTGCTGACATTGATTAACTCAGTCCTCGACCTTTCCAAAATTGAGTCAGGTCGTATGGAGCTGTTTATAGAGGAATTCTCAATTTCCTTTCTGGTGGAACAGGTTATTGATGTACTCAAACCCCTAGTACAGAAAAATGGTAATAAGCTAATTTTCCGCCACGAAACCGATATTGACTTGATTAAAGCGGATCGACCCAAGGTACATCAAAGCTTGTTGAATTTACTCAGCAATGCAAATAAATTTACAGAGAACGGAACCATCGCCCTCACCATAGAATCTAACATTCATAATGGCCAATCTTGGATTGACTTTATCATCACAGATACGGGCATTGGCATGACGCCAGAGCAGCAGAAAAAGGTGTTTGAAGCCTTTGCCCAGGCAGACAATTCAACGACTCGTAAGTTTGGTGGGACCGGTCTCGGTCTGACGATTACCAAACAGTTCGCCACCATGATGGGGGGGGATATCATTGTAGAGAGTCAACTTAATAAAGGATCTCAATTTACCCTGCACTTGCCCCAAACAGTACACGCAGAATCTAAGGTAGTGTCTGAAGTTCTACCCTGGGTCTTGGTCTTGCAGGCACGGGAAAAGAACCAGGAAGTTGTTACTCGCATGCTTCAGCAAGAAGACTGGGTAGTCAAATGTGCTGACAACATTGCCGATGCCTTAACCCTATCCCAGGAGACTCTACCGGTTTTAGTCCTGGTTGACTTAAGTTTAGAAGCTGACGCTATTGACCACATCAAAACCCTGCGTCAGACACCAGAGTTTGAAGAAACCCCTATTATTGCGATGGCTAACTCAGCTATTGAAACCGACATCCGTAATCAGATCGCCAACGATATTCAGAGTATTTACTATCGTAACGATCTGAATCTACAAGACTTTTTACAAGAGCTACAAATATGTGCTGCGATATAGTCTATACCTTTCCTTTTTATACTTATCAGCTACATCTAAGCTGCTTTCTGACATCGCTGAGTGTGTAAATCTATCAATTTATAAATTGCTATGCCTAAGGTTTTACTAGTAGAAGACAATGCATTAACTCGCAAAATCCTGGACCGACGGCTACAGCATTGTGGGTATGAAGTTCTAGTAGCAACCGATGGGAATCAGGGTGTAGCCTTAGCTATCGATCAACAACCTGACCTGATTATCATGACTACGGACTTGCCTGTAATGAGTGGATGGCAGGCAATCAAAATCCTCAAAGCATCTGATGCCACCGCGCATATACCGGTTATTGCATTAACTACTAATAGTAAATCAGGCAATTGGAAAACAGCGTTGGAAGTTGGCTGCAATGACTACGACACTAAGCCCCTTGTACTGAAACGACTGTTAGGCAAAATCGAAACACTTTTGGGAAGAGTTTCAGACTCAGCTCCTCAGACCTCATTAACAAACATAGAGCCGCTAGCATCTGCTTCAGCCCCATCAGTCTTTTCAGGATTTGAGAGTTCGTCTCTAATCCCCACCAGTGATGAGTTGAATGGACTGTTGAATAACCGTTATGAGGTTAGCCAAGTCCTCAATGATAGTCCATTTGGACAGTGTTTACTGGCCAAGGATCTAAAGGCCTCAATGGCTAAATCAGTGATTATCAATGCGTTTGATTTGCCCATTGACAATCCTAGTCTGCTGTCTATGGTGCGTAAGTATCTCGCCCAAGAGATGAGCTTTTTATCCGTCATTAGCAAACAGGACGACATCGCTACCTGCCTCGACTATTTTGAGCAAGGGAACACATTCTATTGGGTTCAATCTCAGATCATAGGTAACTCTTTGATCGATGAGCTAGACAGTGCACAATCGATGGGATATGTCCTACAGCTGACCAACAACTTATTGAATAGTGTTCACCCGTTCCATCAGGGGCAGATCGCCCACTGTGAATGTCACCCTCAAAGCTTTGTTCGTCGTCAATCTGACAACCGCATTGTTTTAGTAGAGTATGGCTTACTGAAACGAATGTTTGTAAATCTGCGGTCCCACTCACTATCCTATCGCCAAGCCATTTTGAAATACGATCAATATCAACCAGCTGAACAGCGTGCGGGCAACCCTCAGCTAAACAGTGATATCTATTCCATTGGTATGATTGTGCTGCAATCGCTAACAGGTCAATCCCCAAAATGGTTGGTGGAAGCAAGCGGCAAGCAAAATTTGACAGATTTGGTCAAAGCAGATTCTAAAATTGTCAAACTGTTTGAGCGGATGGTGAGTCCTAATTACCATCTCCGCTTTAAGTCTGCAGGGGAGGCCCTAAACTCTCTTCCCCTGGGTTTGATTACTAACCAACCAAGCCATCAGCGAGCAATCTCCTGATAGCTTTAGGAGATAGAAAAGATTCAACACTATATTCATTACCCTCGATAGTGCAATGCTAAGAGTGTAGCCCATATCAATATTGACTACTTCTTCAGACACTATTACGGCCTTGCGCACATAGTCCACAAAAGTGATGAGCACTAAAACCCTATAGAGAACAAACGCCATGGGCAGCAAAATCCGATGAATGCATTCATTGAAACGCGGATCAATTTAAGCCGGGAAATTTCGGTGAGGTGGGAATCTAGAATATAGGAGATAGAAGTATTGCCCCTACTATATTCTAGATTCTATCTCCTTTCCCCAGAATTACTTCTCGCCTTGAGTTGATACCCATTAAATACTCATAAGAGCGTCCAAATGTCAAGCATTCTACGTAACCTTACTTAGAATCTTTAGCGATTTATGGAAAACTCAGGAATTTTTCATAAATCATCCGGATCTATATGATCAGGTGAAATTGGTCTGACCTAATATATTCGTAGGCAAGAACACTGTAGTTTTCTGTCAAAGCTTTATTTGACAGAGGTCACATTTATAGAGTCTTCTTGTTTATAGGGACACATCAAGGGTGCATAAAAAACTTAATATCTGGCCTGGGATTGTAGTTTAGAAGACTCTCTAGCAAGAGCCGTTCTTTGCACTACGTAATCACACTGGCCAGCTGGCGAGCTTTTTACATTTTCAATCCACAGTTACCGATAAGTGTTCTACCTGAAATGCGTCTACCACTAGAATCCGTGCCACTTGGAAACTATTTGGGTTTTCTGGCATTGGCAGCCTACGTTGCCACGTTACTCCCTACGATCGTCCGTATTGTATTTCCTATATTCAAAGCCCATGACGCTGTTCGCTGGTTGTTAAAACAGCGAAGAGCCATTGGCATACTGTCATTTGTGCTTGCTGTTGGTCATACCTATTTTGTCATTCGCAAGCGCAATTTCGATTTCTTTGATTTCAACACCTATAGAGCCAGTGCTGAAGGGTTATCAACGCTAATTGTTTTTACTCTGCTAACGGTCACCTCAAACGATTGGAGTATGAAGCGGCTCAAGCGTAACTGGAAACGGCTCCATACATTGACCTACGCAGCTATGTTTCTGCTGACCTGGCACGTTATAAATAAAATGGCAGGCCAGTGGACCCTGGTAACTCCTATCGCAGCTGTGAGTATTATCGCGATTACGATTTTGTTTATAGTCCGCAAAGGGGCAGAGTTTCAAAAAGACTTCGCCAAGGCCAATGCTAAGCCAGTACTCGTTAAATAGGCTCGTTCTTTAGAAAAGACAAACAGCCGTTAAAAATTTTGGAATTTGCCTCTAAACTCAAATTTCTGGAGTTTCTGAGTCAGATACACCCCAAGATTGACCAAAAACTCGTTACCTTGTGAGTCTAATAGAATTACTTCCATACACAGGAATTCGCCGATTTCTGATATTTTATTGGTATTTTCTATCTGATCTATCACCGTTAACGAACATCTAGGGCCTAATCCAAACGCCATTGTTGGTATTACTGGACGTCCACACAGACAGAACAGTAGATATCTCTTAGCCATTAATAACAGATTCGACACCAGCCCTTGTTTACTTACAAGTAGCTAGAGTTCATCAGTGGTGCAACCGTTATAAACCATGATCGTCACATCTAAATCTACCAAAGCCCAAGAGAGAGTATCTTTTCTCAAAAATCTCGATAATAAAAAACATCAGTCCAAGCAACGCCAAGTCCAAAAAGCTAAAAAGTCCAAAACTAAAAAATCTCGTAAAAAGAGCAACTCAACTGTTGAATATATTGGCCTCATCAGCCTCGCGGTTGCCTGCATTACCATTGGTGTAGATATGGTCGCTCCGCCTGCAGCTACTCGCATGACTGCAGTTGATGTCGCGGCAGGAACAGCCGAGGCTCGGGCCTCCTTTGGCTTTGACAGTCGATTTGAATCGAGACAGACATTTACAACTGATGCGATCACCTATTCCAGCGCAGTACATGCCGACAGTCAGATTTTCGTTACGGGTCATTTCGATGGCACAGTCGATGTGTGGAACTCAGTGACTGGCGACTTACTACAGTCTCATCAGGTTCACTCTGACGCCGTCGAAGACGTGGTTTTGAGCCCTAGCGGCAAGCTTTTAGCAAGCGGCAGTTGGGACAACGACATTCGCATTTGGAACCTCATAACCCGTCAGAAATTTCACGATTTGGTAGGGCATACCGATGATGTTAAATCATTGGCCATGAGTGAAGATGGCAGTCTGCTAGTGAGCGGCAGCTTTGATAAAACTGCCAGGGTTTGGGATGTTTGGTCTGGCAAGTTGTTACAGACATTTGAGCATCCCTATGGAATTACCTCAGTGGCCATTAGCCCAGATGGCAAAACACTGGTTAGTGGCGACCGGCGCGGCATGCTCCATGTATGGGATATCGACAGTGGCATGAAGCAGATTACGTTACACGGCCATAAACGCACAGTGTGGGATCTGGCCTTTAGTCCCGACAGCCGCATGTTAGTAAGCGGCAGTCAGGATCGCTCAGCGATATTGTGGGATCTACGCAAGTTTGAGCCCGTATGCATGTTTGAGGACCATGAACGGGCAGTTTACTCTGTGGCGTACAGTCCCGATGGGCGTACGGTAGCCACTGGCAGCTATGACCACACGGTAAAGCTATGGGATGCGAAGACTCATCAGCAAGTACAGACATTGAAGGGACATGAAATGGCTGTGTGGGGATTGGAGTTTAGCGCTCAGGGCAGGATGTTGATGAGTAGTAGTGCTGACGGTGCAGTGAGGTTTTGGTCAGCCTCGTGGATGACGGATAGGGCAGCCGTGGGCATGAGGGAAAGGGCACTATAGGTTGGGTGCCTGCCTATTGGTCTAATTTTTGAAAACGTTTCCTGGAACATGCGGAGTCATCCCTTAACGGGGATGGCTTTTTTCTTATTGCTATAGCAACAATAACAATGAGGATAGTTGTAGTAGCATTGGCGGCGGTGGCGATTAGGACATGTTAGCGTTTTGTAATGGCAACTATCGACGTATTTGTCTATGGCACTCTAAAGCCTGGAGGAACCTACCACCAGAAGTATTGTGCCCCTTACTTAAAAAAGACCCAGCTGGCTCAGGTGCGGGGATTGCTATATGACCTACCCCACTTGGGCTATCCCACCATGACCCTGGGGGAAGGCTGGGTTAAGGGATATTTATTTACCCTGGATGCGATCGCACTCTCCGGATTGGACTATTTAGAAGGCTATGCACCCCCTGAGCATCAGGGCTACCAGAGCAAGGATGACTTTGAAGAAGAATATATCCGGCAGCGGGCAACAGTTTTTAACCTGGCCAGTCAGCCCATCGGAGAAGCCTGGATTTATGTCATGGATAAACCACCCACTGGAGCCATTTGGTTATCGCAAGGAGAGTGGATGAGTGGGTGAGTGGAGGTTAGAATTGAAGCTGCCCCAATCATTGCCGGGAATGAACCCTAACCAAAGTACAGACGAACCCCAGATAGATATTACCGAGCTGCTCGAATCATTTTCGGTAATAAAAGCCAACCAAGATATCGCCAACAATCAGATAGATTTTACCAACGAGATCAATAGCATCCTGCTACAGGCAGCGTATGAGCAAATACCCACTAAAGTCGCCAATGCCATCCCCGGTTTAGAAATATTTGAAGATAGCGATAATCCCGGCAGCTGGTTTTGGGAATGGGAGTGGGGCGAATGCCAGGATGGCCCACACCAGAATGAACTAGAAGCCCTGATTGCATTTGCCAAGTTTTCAAGTGAACTGGCCATGGAGTTGGGAGGAGAGGAGGAAGGATAGCCCGCTAAAAAGTCGTCTGCAGCGTTTGCGTCATGCCCGTCTCAGCCGCTCGATAGGCAGCCTCAATAATCTCAATGACATGGCGGGCATGTTCCGCCGTGACAATAGTAAGCGTATTCTCTCGAATCCAATCCACTAGCTGCATAATATCCTCATACACATGGGCTTCTTCCATGGTGCGATGGATGCCCACCACGTGGGACTGAAAAGAATAGTCAGCATTGGGCATATCCATCACCTGTTCTGGGTAGTCAATCAGCTGACCATTCAGCAAATGACCAGAAATCACCCCATGGGTGCCAAAAATCATCGGTTGCCCCACATGGTGCTTAAGCAGATCTCCAGCAGCTACCCCATAAACTAAGGCATAGAGCGAGTTGCCATAGTCCAACAGCATCAGGGTATTGTCATCCACATCACAGGGAATGATGCGTCCGTAAAACTCTCGCTCAGGAATACGGGTACCCGACAGAGCCGTCACCCGCTTAGCAGGACCGAGGATACCAGTCAGCACATGCAAACCATATACGGCCATATCATAGAGAGGCCCACCGCCTGGAGACCGGAAATACCAATCAGGTTTGACATTAGAGAGAATATCTGTTCCTTGACGCACCGATTCTTGCTCGTGATATTGCCCAAAAGCAGCCCCGGCAATAGCCCAGGTGGGTGTCCCCAAGGCTCCCTCGGACACTAAGCGGCGGATCTGCCGGTAAAGGGGCCGCAACATTTCTCCAGGGGAGGCAACAATTTTGACCGCCTGTTGTCTCGCCAATTCAATCAATTCCGTAGCTTCTGCCACCGTAGTGGTCATAGTCTTGTTGAAATGGACATGCAGACCCTGGGTAATAGCCTGCTTGCCCTGGTGATAGTGAAATCCAATAGGAGAGGCAATAGTCACCGCATCAACTTGACCAGAGGCGAATAGTTCTTCATGGGTAGCAAAGGCATGGGCCACCCCAAATTTTTGGGCAGCAGCCTGGGCCCGCTCAATCACAGGGTCACAAATGGCAGTGACAATGACGCGATCCTCCACGTCAGACTGTGTCAAATGGGGTAGAATCCCTCGCAGGGAAATGCTACCGGCTCCGACAATGCCAAGCCGGGTTGGGGGATTAGGATTCATAAATATTGCCTCCAGGATGTTGTCGGTGCCCACCCAACCTGTTCTTTGATTTTGTCACAGCAAATAAAGGCCTGATGGTTCTGAAGGTGGTCGACTAGAGGTAGCCACTCAGGCTTAAAGCGTTCGATCAGCTCCCGGGAAGGTTCCAGGGCATGGGTATCGTCAGCATTGACAAAATAGACAGCGTGGATTGGCAGTTCCGGAGCTGCTTCCATCAGTAAGCGCTGGGCACAGGCTAAATCTTCACTACCCACCCAGCCCCAAAACCAGGGGTCCCACGCCTGGGCAGGCACAGCTGTATCTGCCATTTGGTGACGCTGCACTTCATTGCGGATGCCCGCAGGACGGGTGATGTAGGTGCGGATACCATAGGCACGACTATAGCTAGCCAACAGCGCCTCTGCCGCATGCTTGGTAAAACTGTAAGAATCTTCTGGATAACATGGGTGCTGTTCATCAATGGGTAGTTTTTGGATGGGAAACGGTGTGGCACTAATGCGAAAACCATGGCCAAGGGCACAGTTACTACCCGTCATCACCACCGTATGGACGCCTGCATCTGCGGCTGCCTGCATCAGGTAATAGGTACCCAACAGGTTGGTCTTAAACGTGGCATCAAAGGGGACACCCTTTGCAGTGAACTGTGCTCTCATTTCAGGATGATCAGTGGGCTCAGGCTGTGCCCCCACATGCTGGATGGCATCAATACCCTGCATCACCCATTGACAGTCCTCAAAACAGGTCAAATCTGCCTGTAGCCAGGGAAAATGAGAAAACTCCTTGGGGGGCGAATGACGCGACGTTAACACTAAGTCGTATCGAGCTGACAGTTCACGAATGACAAATCGTGCAAACCGTCCACTAGAGCCTGTAATCAGTACTTTCATGACAACTCTCACCGCAGGAAACAGCCAATTCACACATGCTAAATACCCACAGATGAATTGTTGTTTTGTCTAACTCACTAGAATGCAGGAGTCAGAATATAGAAGACTTCTACCTTCTACCTCCCTACATTCTAATCATTTTCTGGGTTTTACAAATAATTGAGCATCCTTACTTATTGTGCAGACTATGGATAAACTCTAAATGCCTACCATGGAGAAAACAGAACGGGAAAAGATGCTAGCGGGTGAGCCTTATCTATCAACCGATCCAGAATTAACAGCCATGCGGCAGGCAACAAAGCATCATTTGCACCGCTTAAATGTAACAATTCCTGAGAATTTGATGGAGCGTCAGACAATTTTCGAATCCCTCTTCGGCAAACTTGGGGCTAGCTTTGAAATCAACTCACCATTTCATTGTGACTATGGCTGCCATATTCAAGCTGGTAAAAATCTCTATATCAACGTTAACTGCACGATTCTCGACTGCAATTGGGTCACTATTGGTAATGATGTGCTGATTGCCCCCAATGTGCAAATCTACACGGCCTATCATCCTACCGATCCAGAAATACGACTAACCGGTGTAGAAATGAGTGCCCCCATCATCATTGGCAACAATGTTTGGATTGGCGGCGGCGCTATTATCTGCCCAGGGGTCACCATTGGAGAAAACAGTAGTATCGGTGCCGGTAGCATTGTTAATAAGAGTATTCCAGCCAATAGCGTCGCCGTAGGCACCCCCTGTCGGGTTATTCGGAAAGTTTAGCCTTCATTGAATACGACTATTCAACGACATGAATAACTTTAAAGATTTGCTCAGGGGGCTTGCTAGCCGTTACGGTTTCCCAGTTTAAACCTGCTAAAAACTGGTCCGGGGAAACGGTTTCTACCACATCGACGCCCCATTCCCCCGTCTGCAGTGATGTGGGAGATGTACCAAAAGCGGGGGTGGTTTTGATCCCCCCCAAGAGCATTACCGTGTGACTATTCACCAGCTTATCTGGCTCGGCTGCACGCTTTGCCCCCAGGCTTTGGGCACATAAGTTAGCGACTTCGGTGGGGGACGCTCGCCGAGCATCAAAGAGAATTTCTACAATCCAGTGGGGATTTTCGATCAGCTTGCACTGGATGTCTGAGTGAGGGGTTAGACCGTCAATAAACACATTGGCAAAGTCTTCACGACTGAGGGTAGATACCTGGCCTTCAGGAAGGGTGCAGTTGTGGGAAAGGAGCATCCGGGTAGTCGCTGTCATATTTGCCTTAAAAAATCTTAGCCATTAAGTAGGATATCAGCGGCCTGCCTGGATTGGACAAGGGATTTGCCTAGACTACTACCTGGAAAAATCTAAACTTTGCATCAAATTAATTTGATTCTTTCAGGATTTTTGCCATGGGAGCGTGTGGCACTAACAATGCCGTCGAACCTAAGGCTCTGCCTTAGTCATCTAGTGCCATCTACAACGCTTCAATGTTATGACTACGCAAAAACGCTTCACTGCTTCAAGAACCCATATCGCTAATACCCTCCAAGGCCGCTACAGTATCTTCCTATAGCAACGTAAATCTAAATAAACGTAAACTTTTCAGCGAACTTCTACGCTACCGACTGAAAAGTTGAATATTAGGATCTTAGAGATACTGTCAATAACGGTGGGGATAAGTATGCATGTCTGAGTAAGCTCAGCTCAAATCACATTCATATCTGAATGGGTGCCCAAGCCAATTAATCTGCTTGAAATTATGATTATGCTCAATCAAGAACTATCTGGTGAGAATTACTCCATTACCCATGACACTGATACCACTACAGTCAAATTTAGTGGACAGCTAGTTCTCAGGGGGTATGGGGAGTATGCACCCATCCTAGAGCTACTGATGGAAATTGCCGCTAGCCAACCGGCCGAGATCACGTTAGACCTTAGAGAAATTTTATTTCTCAATAGTTCGGGGATTAATATGTTTTCCAAGTTTTTGTTGAGCTTGCGGCAACAAAAAGAAACACAGCTTGTGATCCTGGGTTCTGAGACGATTCCCTGGCAAAGTAAATCCCTCGGCAATATGCCTAAACTCTTGCCCAGCGTTCAACTCAAACTGGAGTAGAGAATGCATAAGTAGGTAGTCCCAATTAGCTATCAGATATCCAGGCCCCCTTTTCCCAATTCTGGGAGAGACTAGATAAAAGCCCCCAGAGTTTGGGGTTTGGGGCAAATTCTAAGAAGTGAAACAGCTTACTCGCATTTTATAAAAGATTATGCTGACCTACTTATTTATAGGGGGCAATGCCATCAACACACAAACCCTATTTAATCAGCCCAGGAACAATGCGATCGCACGCCAGCTTGGCACCAAATAAATTTCTCGCAACGGGCCCCACTTGCAACGCAGCGGCACCCCCCATAATAAACAGATTGCATCCTGACCAGCGCAGGTGCTTATCGAGTATCGGCAACCCTTCTACATCAGAGAGCGGATACTGTTCTCGCACCGCAGATAACAGCGGCCAGTGATTGACATCTAATGTACTGCCTGTGGCCAGCCAGATGCGGTCAATAGGCACGTGGGTAATACAATGGTGGGCTTCTGGGTGGTTGCACATGACTTGCCATGCCGTCTCCTTCCAGGTAGCAGAGTGCACCTCGCACTGCTCATAAAATGAGAGTTTGCCGCTGTGTTTTAGCCGTCGTAATTTTGTCAGTACAGCCGGTGTCAGGGAGCCACCATTGCGGGCATCGCGAATCATCTGCCAGCGGGTTTGCCAGCAGGGTTCGGCGTGAAACCCCTTAAGGTATCTTGGACCCAGCCAACCGGGGGCGGCATCAAACAGCTTTTCGTAAAAAGTGCGGCGGGCCATCATCATTACCTGGGCACCGCGTGCGATCGCACCCAAAGCCAGGTGACCCGCGGTCAGACCACTACCAATAATCAAAATTTGTTCTCCCGCTAACCGTAACCCACGCAAATCCACCTGATGGGAATGGCACAGGCGCGGATAGGGTTTGGGGAGTGCTTTTGCCCAGTCAGGCGTATGGGGAACGCCACCAGAAACGGCCAGCACCACCCGCCTAGCAATTAAGATCTGACCATTGGTCATGGTCAATCGAAATCGTTGTCCCTTTTGGCGAATGGGTTCAAGATGTTCTACTTGGGCAGGAACTACCCGATCTTGCAGCTGCCAGCGGCGGATCATCTCCTGGCAAAAGTCTTGAAACAGCTGGGTGCCCGGCAAATCATGGGGTGAAAAAAGCTCGTCAGCCCTCGATTCGGCAAAGGATCGCAAGGCGTGGGGGTTGGGATCAGGATGATGGACGGCGGGCGATCTCAAATGGGGGATCTCATAGGCCGCAAACTGATGTTGCCACTGCTGTAACCACTGCCCTGATGGATCAATCACCACAAAGCGATTGCGCATGGACTTCTTCTTTTGCAGCAGATGCGTCACTAGCGTCAACGCCTGGGGACCTGCTCCCACAATCGCCAGATCAATCGTCTTGGGTAGTGCAGCCGCATCGACCATAAATAAATCTCAGGAAATGATAACGATTATCATTCTTGATTATAGGTCAAAGCGACTTTAGTCAGACTTTGAACCAAACGTCTGAATCTAGAAAAAAATCGGGCATTGCTGATCCTCGGGATGACGTTAGCTGTGAGATACCGTCCAATAACAACGGCTCTAGACCGATGCATTCTCTAAATCAGCAATCGCAAGATTCGCGTTTCATGGAACCCTTTGCCCCTACTTTGTTGCAGCTCTCTCCAAGACTGTGAAAGCATCTTTCCAGCCGATTTCGCAAAGACAACAATTAACAACAGCCCAACCGCAAGATCGGGGAAGATTGAATAGGTTAGTAACACTAAAACTGCCGCGCCTAGTGCCTCCATCCCAAAGTTTGGGTTATCTTGAATCATTGACACCAAGAACCCAGCTATGGAATCGTCGGCTGTAGATTCAGATAGTATTTCTAGCCAATCTTCTGGGCAAGAAATTTATACCCGTTTGTCCGAAAATATTCAGCAGGTAGTCAAAGGGCAAACTGCGGCTGTGCGTAAGCTTCTGGCCGCCTTTGTCAGTGGCGGGCATGTGCTGCTAGAAGACTACCCCGGTACGGGTAAAACCACCCTGGCCAAAGCGCTGGCTTTTTCCGTC
>JBCCXQ010000053.1:0-24075 GCA_039191365.1 Cyanobacteria bacterium P01_F01_bin.13
ATCAATCTCCGTACGATATTGTAACAATCAGTACACTTTTTTCTGTGATGAATCTTCACTAAATTGTGATGAGTTTATGGTGAATGATTTAGGTAAACCTACCCAAGGGTTGTCAGGAAACAAGTTTATCCATCAAGCTAAATTGCTGGTAGAGCAGAAAAAGTCAGGAAATCTTGATTTGTGAACCGTAAAAACTCTGATTTTTGTATCCAAGCAGGCCGGCACACACTGCATTCGACCAGTGACTAGCTACATTTATTTTTATTTTCAGGACTAAAAATAGTTCGATTTTTCTGTCGATGAGAATTTTGCTTAGCAAAAATTGTGTGATGGCTAATTTAAGGGAAAGATTCAGTTCATTTTTTCTCTGATAAATAATTAGTTGGACTTGAAAATGCTCTGCTGTGTCCAGAATGTTTGGCAAAGCAAGGATTCACTCAAATCTAGCCTTTGTCGATGATAATAATGAAGGTCCGTCTCCGCATTCGCCAATTCTTCTGGATATTCCCTTGCAAATTACGTTTCTTGGTACTAGTTCTGGTGTCCCGACACGGGCACGAAATGTGTCAAGTGTGGCTCTTCGCCTACCTCAACGAGCTGAAGTGTGGCTGTTTGACTGTGGGGAAGGTACCCAACATCAGCTACTTAAAAGCGACCTAAAATCCAGCCAGATTCGACGCATTTTTGTTACTCACATGCACGGTGACCATATTTTTGGATTGATGGGGTTGCTGGCTAGTTGTGGTTTAGCAGGTAATGTGTCACGGATTGATATCTATGGCCCACCTAAGCTCAATGAGTATTTGCAGGCTTGCCGTCGCTATTCCCAAACTCACCTTTCCTATCCAATTAAGGTCCACACAGTGGAACCGGGCAAAGTATTGGATGAGGGGGAGTTTTCGGTATACTGCCAGCGTCTAGAGCATCGGGTGCCAGCCTTTGGCTATCGGATTGTGGAGAAAGATCGCGCTGGTCATTTCGATGTCAAGCGGGCGACCGCCCTGGGGATTCCCCCTGGGCCGATTTATGGGCGGTTAAAACGAGGAGAGGTGGTTACCCTGGCCGATGGTCGGATGATCAATGGCTCTGAGCTTTGCGGTGAGACGATTCAGGGCCGAAAACTAGTGTATTGCACGGATACGATTTTTTGCGATCGCGCCGTCGAACTATCAGAGCACGCCAACGTCCTAATTCACGAGTCCACCTTTGCCCATCAGGATGCTGAGCTAGCCTACCAGCGACTGCACTCCACCTCTACCATGGCCGCCCAAGTGGCGTTAGCGGCGCAGGTTCAGCAGCTGATCCTGACGCACTTTAGCCCCCGTTATGCCCCTGGAAACAACATTCAGCTCAAAGATTTGCTTTCAGAAGCCAAGGCGATTTTTCCAAATACCTTCATGGCCCATGATTTTTTTGTCCATACTGTGGAGCGAGCAGCCGCCTAGGGGCATCTGCCGCCAAGAACCCAAATTCAGGCATGAATTGACTACGACGAAGATTTTAGAGATTTGATAGCTGTTTCTTTAACAGGCTCTAAAACTTCTAAGTAATCGGCTAGTTTATTCCACTCATGGGCCACCCTGGCATTGGCCGTATCAGCGGCAAACCGCAATGCGTCAATAATTTTCTCTTTTTGGCTTTCGGTTATTGTGTAGTTCATGTTTGTACTCATTTATCTTCCGATCGCTGTTATATGACTAAGACGTGGGAAAATCTGTAATTATTAATTCATCTGCTTGAAATTCTTATACCAAATCCGAATTGAGTAAATCCGATTCAAAACAGACAATGCTGTAGGGGCATCCCCTAGTGGATGCCCTGGGATATCGGTCGCAGGCAACACGGATTTCGTATTATATGCAAATGTCCTAATGCAGCAGGACCTTTACTATGGAAACTAAAAGCCAGATCCCTTATAAATTTTGACTCCCATAGCCTAGATTCTTACCTAACTAGACGTTCCCAACTTCAGCGGATACCCTGGCGTTCTTACAACAGATTATTAACTCTCAGATTGTTTGTTGTTAGCAGTAACCCTGTAACTCTCGTCCTCATGGTCAATTTGCTGACCACCAAGGGGATGTTCGCTGAGCCGTGTTTTTAGTTTGCTAAAGTGCTTTTTGTTGTTGATGGGCATGTGGGGAGCGGGCAGTTCATCATTGGGCCAAGTATCAATATCTCCACAGTCGCAAAGTCTAGCCACTGGCATGATAGTTGACATCACCGTTGGAATCTCGCACCGAGCACATCCGATAATCTCCCACTGGGGCGATAGCAGCTGCTCGATAGTTTCTTGGGCACCATCTAAGTAACAATCACGCCCACCCACGGCCATAATCGTTTGCCAACATTCCTGGAAAGCACGGCTAAACTGATCACCTTCTAATACTGGAATGGGTCGCTGAGTAATTTTTCCATTGTTGATATGCACAGGTTTGCCCAGCTGAAACCAGTAGGCTAGATAGTTTTGCACTTCTTGTGGAGACGCCATGGACCACCTCGTACTGTGAAAAACATTGCTACAGCACGTCGACTGTCACAGTTTTATCCTAACGCTTGAATTCTATAAGTCCTGAGACGTTAACCTATTTTCAAGGTATGCGTCCATAGTTACCCTAAGGTTGGGGTGGTAACGGTGTGCCCAAATGCTTGAGGTCAAGGGCATAGCCACCGGTAATTAGATACACCTGGGTTGCGATCTCACCAATCCGTCGTACCAAATATCCCAGTCGGTCACGAAACGTACGGCCCAACGGGTAAGCAGGCACCACCCCCCAACCTGTTTCCTCAGCAACCATAATCACATCACAGGGAGAAGAGTTCAGAACAGCTAGCAGCCCATCAACGCATTGCTGCCAGGATGCATCATCTCGATCAAGCTGATTTGCCAACCATGTACCTAGAGAATCGATCAGCAAACAATCATTGCTATTTGCTGTTTTGATGGTATCGGCTAGGTTTTGAGGAACCTCTTTAGTTTTCCAGCTAAGGGGTCTACGCTTTCGATGTTGTTCAATACGTTGCTGCCATTCAGTATCATCGGCGGATACAGTCGATGTGGCAACGTAGATCACAGGTTTTTGCATTTGTTGAGCCCAATACTCAGCCCATTCACTTTTACCGGAGCGAGCGGGACCTGTGACTAAAATCACCTCAGGCATTAAATCCAATCATGATTATATTGACTATCGCTGTTGGCACTGTAATATCCCTCATACAACCAAGCAATAAAGGAAATAAACATTCCTACCGCTGGACCTGCTCCAAAAATAATTAGTTCAACACCGCTCATTGCCATATCCATGTTTCAACTGTGCCAATTATTCCACTGGTACGATCAAAACTTCATCGGCGTATGCACTCAACATTGTGGGGTGTAAAGTATGAAGCGCTACGCAAATTGTCGTGTTAGTCCGCAGCTTGAGTACGCTGCTCTAGCCACCATAGGACGGTAATCCACAAAATAACAACAATGAGTGCTGCAACCGTGAATTGAGTCACCCAACCAACCAAGGTGGCGAGGGGAATGAGACGCCCTACGAAAAACGCTAGGGTAACCATAGCTGTACCCCACAGGCTGGCTCCCAGAAGATTACATAACAAAAATTTCCAGTAGGGCATCTGGGCAATGCCAGCTAAAGGACCTGCAAAAATTCGCAGCAGTGCAACAAAGCGCCCAAGAATTACGGCTTTGTCTGCATTTTGACTAAATTGCTCGCGAACTTTGACCAGAGTTGATTCTTTGATGCTTAGAAAAGAGCCCAAACGCAAGAGTAAGGGCCAGCCACCGTAAAACCCAATCCAGTAGCCCATGCTATCGCCAATCACTGCACCTGCGATCGCACTAGATAACACCCAACGATAGGTAAGTTCTTCGCTACCGGCTAAAAAACCTCCCACCAAGGTCACCGTTTCACCTGGAAGAGGCAGTCCCATATTTTCGAGCATAATGCCAAAAAAAATAGCCCAGTAGCCATAGTCTTGGGCCAATGTCTGGAGCGTTTCGAGGGAAAAAATATCGAACGTCAACGGCACAGCATGCATAAAAGTAACTTTATCTTTCTTCTATTTTATTTGTTTTTACTTACAATCGGCAGCATTGAGATGAGAAAAACCTCTGATTTTCATCTGGATGCTCCAAGACAATCCTATTTCTACATAAAAGATCGACTTTCAATGTTCTAGGTTATGTGGCAAATATCCTGGTGCATTAAGGCACTTACGTGTCAGGTTAGCTACTGGTAATTTAAGGCTTTTATAAATATCCATTGTCCTAACTAATCTAACAGACGCGGTAGGATCAAATTTATCAATACCCCAAATCAATATCCATCAAAAAACCTCCCCGAAGAGGAGGCTAAAGACTAAGCTAAAACATTACTAACAAGTCAAGCGTTTCTAAGCTTCTGAGAAGCTAGCCATTGATGCGGTTCCTAACATGGATTGAGGAAATGTAGGTAAATCAAGACAGTGCTGAGTGCGACGCGTTCTAACAGCCAAACGATAGCTAACATTTTGTAACTCAGCGTTGAGCTGGCGATTTTCCTGTTGAATATGAGCGACCCGATTTTTAACCACCACCATACGTTCGGAAAATTTCTGCTTGTAGATTTTAGGCAGTTCTTGAACAACCTGTTCCAGCATGCGAGTGCGATCAGTTAGTTCTTCAACAGTCTGACGCATGCGTTGGATTTCCTCATCGCGGCTTTCGATTTGTTCTTGATAAAACGCTACTTGTTTTTCTACACCTTGTAGCTGCTCTCGTAGGGCTCTGACCTCAGCCTGATGACGTTCAGAAACATCCGGTGATGGCAGGAAGTCCTGATTGCCTTTCACCAGGCGAAATAACTCTTGAGATAGCTGTTGTACCAGCTGATCTCTCATCTGCAATTCTTCTTGCAAACGAGCAACTTCTACCTGAGTGTCAGACGTTTTTAACTTAGTCAATTGGGCCACGAGCTCACTCCTACAGTAATAATGATGATTTTCAAAGCTGTGACAGTTGCATGAAGTATCTAACAGACAACAGCCATGTTGCTAACAAACATTCAGAAAACCAGCGGCTTTAATATAAAGCATTTGGGCGTAACTATAACAATAAACATGCCATTACACGGGTGTTCAAAAAAGCTGTTGCTGATTTAGAGGATGAACCAGTCTGCTAAGAATGATATGTACCGATGCCTTTCAGATGAAATCATAGTTCAGAGCAGCAACGCCCAAAAGTAGCATTGATCAAAACAAATTTGAATTGAATGCCCAATGTTCAAACATGTCTACTAACCACCAAGGTGCTTCAGATAACACCCAAGTGCACACAAATTTAACACCAATTCTCTAAAATGCAAGGATTTTATTCTGTAGGTTTGTAATTTTCCAAAAAACTAGCAGGCTGCAAACAGTGTCATGGTGTCTGCAGCCTGCTATTAAGAATAAGATTCAAGAACACTGGCTTAGGCCAGGAAGTGACTTAAGAGCCCAATGGTGCAGCTTGAGGTGGAGCCTCATCAGCTTCAGACTCCTGAGGCTCGTCAACTATCAGAGTTAGGTAGCGAATAATGTCCTCACTTAAGCGCATATCCCGCTCCATAGGAGCAATAGTATCCCCTGGTGCATGGTAATTCATTTGAATGTAAATGCCTTCACGATACCGGTTAATCTCGTAGGAAAGACGACGCTTGCCACGGTGTTGGGTTTCCAAAACCTCGCCACCCTTTTCCTTGATCATGCCTTGGTATTTACCAATCGTGTTGTCAACGGCCTCATCACTAATATCGGGCCGTAAAATATACATGGTTTCGTAAAAATTACTCATGCTGCTCCTTATGGGCTAGATGGCTTGACGACCAAAATGCGTCAAGCAAGGACTCATTATCATAGCAGGAAGGCAGGGCAATTTAACCTCAACCAATGGGATGTACTAGACCGGTTTTAGCCATTACTGATTTAGAGGATAAACCTATCTTTTAGTAATGCTATGTCCAAACACCTTTCAGATAAGACCACACCGAGGAGCGGCAACGCCCGCTTTTAAGCTTAGAACCGTCCAATCTGCATATGGACAGCTTCTGAAATGGTAGGCACCTCTGGATATTTGCCCATTAAACATTGAACAATTGAGTAGCCGACCACAGCTACACCACCAAACAGCAAAACATTGTAGAAACTATCAGTAAGTAGCTCTAAACCTGGCAAGCTGATCAGGCTAAGCAAAAGGCTGCCAATGGAAATGATAAAACCAAATAAAATTGCCTGTAATGTGTTGTAGCGAATAAAGTGGCTAATATTTGAATTGCGCACTACCAAAAAGAACAGTGCAAAAAATACAGCGATCGATCCCAGCCCAAACGGTACGAGACTATAGGCAAATAGAACAGGTGTGATTAATAACAATAGGAAATCGCCTACTGGTTTCAGGACAGGAAAGTTTGCAATTAGCTTAAAGAGCGCACCCCCGACAACGACCGCGTCAAACAGAGGCAACAAGTAGGGTAAGGAACCCAGGAGCTTGTCAGAAATTTCAGTGGTGCTGCGCCAAGTCATAGGAAGATGTGCAGAAGAATACGTCAAACAAATATCCTGGCTACCAGCCTAGAAGCTATTATGCAGTCAGGTTACCAAGGCTTTTTTCAGCATAGCGCAGCTTTCCTAGTCAGCTACGATTCCTTGCGAAATAACTTGTTAAACAGTGCTTAGATTGCTGACAAACCTTCTAAGGCTCACATTACTTAAACGATTCAATGTTGGCTAGGCGAAACCCCATCTGACATTGGTACTGAGGCAAGTTTGTAGAGGATTCTAGCCTTTGAGCACAGCCTAACTCGCCATCACGCAAGCGTGGCTGGCCACTCTGATTGGCCATTAGACAGCTGGCGCAAATAGACGTTGACGGAATTACCTGATTGTCTAGCAGAATTACCAACATAGTACGACACCTCTCCTAGAGCAGGCTCTATGCCCATCTTAAGTGAGGTGTCGATGTATTGGGTGTAACTTTATTCAGTTTTTACTGAATTTTAGTGGCCTATGATGCAGGTGTTTGGATACGGCGGCGGCGAGAACGTCGAGATCGCTGGCGACGAGGCTCTTCTTGTGCCAGATAGGGTTGCTGCTCATTATCTCCACGCATCCAAGCAGGACGAGTCTGATCGTATGCCATTTGTAATGCGGCTGCAGCCACTGTATGGGGATCGAACTCTTCAGTTAGCTGGGAGACAATGGGTAAAAAAGATGCCAGACGTTCACTAGTAACTGCCTCTTTGATCTGAGTTTGCAGTTTTTCTAGAGAACGGGCGGCAATTTCTGCTCGAGTAGGTACCTTACAAAAGTCAAGCTCTTGTTTAAGGTGACGCTCAATTTGACGTACCTGGTATTTTTCCAAGGGGTGAACGATTGATACAGCTCGCCCCTCCTGGCCTGCACGGCCAGTGCGACCAATGCGATGTACATAGCTATCTAAGTTATCAGGCAGCTCATAGTTAATTACATGGCTCAAGTTGTCCACATGAATACCGCGAGCAGCAATATCCGTAGCAACTACCCAGCGCACTTGCCCCTGCTTAAAGCGCAACAGTAAACGCTCCCGCTGAGCCTGATTGAGATCACCATGGTACTCATCCACACTATGTCCAGCAAACTGTAGCTGACGCGTCAACTCAGCTGCCGTACGGCGAGTGCGTACGAAAATAATGGCCGATTCTGGATCTTCCATTTCCAAAATTGGCATTAAAGCGCGGGGTTTACTCCAACCTGGAGGAACGACATAGGCCAACTGAGTAATCCGCTGGGGGGCAGTGTTCTGAGCCTTGACTTTAACCGTAACCGGAGACTTGAGAAACTTTGCCGCCAGTTCACGGATGGCGGGCTCCATCGTAGCGGAGAAAAAGGCTGTTTGTCGCTCTGATGGAGCATGGCTCAAGATATTTTCCACATCCTGAATAAAGCCCATATTGAGCATTTCATCGGCTTCATCTAGAACTAACCAACTCAACTGCTCAAAATTTAGGGCACCTCGATTCAGCAAATCCAGGACACGTCCTGGTGTCCCTACAACCATGTGAACGCCTCGTCGCAGCTGACTGAGTTGACGTTCGATAGATTGCCCTCCATAAACAGGAAGGACTCGCAGCTGGGAGTTGTATTTTAATCCCTGCACTGCCTGACAAACTTGCATAGCAAGCTCACGAGTAGGAGTGAGTACTAAGGCTTGTACAGCACGCTTATTGACATTGACCTGCTCTAAAATCGGCAGGGAAAAGGCAGCGGTTTTGCCAGTTCCGGTTTGAGCTAGACCGACCACGTCATGTCCGGCAAGCATATGGGGAATGGCTTGGGCCTGGATGGGGGTGGGCTCCTTAAAGCCAAGTTCATCCAAGTGTTGAGCTTGGGGTTCAGACAACCCGAGGTCGGCAAAAGACAATGTCATTTAGACTCCTTTAATGTCATTGGGTACGGACGGAAGGACTTCAAAGAGAAACACTTAAGGGTGCTTGGACTGGCATGACTGTATTAGACAGGACAGTGCCAAATAAATCGTAGGTATCTGCTCCATCGATCTGTACGGGAACTATCTGCGCCAAAGGTGGTGACCCTTTGACATAGACCAGGCCATCAACATCGGGAGCAAATCGTGCAGAACGACCAATACATTCACCCTGACCCGGATTTTCCTGCTCAATCAGAACATCTATGATTCTTCCAATCTGAGTCTGATTGCGCCTAAAGGAAATTTCCTGTTGAGTTAGCATCAGCTCTTCACGTCGCTGGCGCATGATGGCTGGCTCAACTTGATTCGGTAAGGAAGCAGCTGGTGTCCCAGCTTCAGCAGAAAACGTAAATACACCAACATGGTCAAACTCATGTCGCTGTATAAACGCTTTGAGATGTTTAAAGTGAGCGTCTGTTTCTCCTGGAAACCCGACAATAAACGTGGTGCGCAGTACCGCATTGGGTAAGGTAGCCTTGAGCTGTTGAATGATGCCATCATTCACTCGTCCTTGCCACGGGCGATTCATCGCTCGCAAAATTTCAGGATGGGAATGCTGCAGGGGCAGGTCTAAATAAGGCAGAACATTTTGGGTAGTACAAATGGCATCGAGCACATCCGATGTCAGGCCTGTGGGATAAGCATAGTGCATGCGGATCCAAGGCACGTCAACATCGCCTAGTGCCCGTAAAAGCTCGGCTAACTTGGGTTTTCCATAGAGATCGACACCGTAATTTGTAGTGATTTGAGAAATCAGTACCAGTTCCTGCACTCCCTCGGCAGCTAGCTGATGGGCTTCAGCCACAATGGACTCAATGGGACGAGATCGCTGATTTCCTCGTAAATGGGGGATAATGCAAAACGCACAGCGGTAATCACACCCTTCAGCAACACGAATATAGGCAACACCCTCACTAGTGGTGCGATAGCGGGGCACTGTTTCATCGGCAATGTAAGTGGGCTCAGCGGAAATAGCTTTAACTCTTTCACCAGCCTCGGCCCGTTCAATCACATTGACAATGCGATGATAATCACCTGTACCAATCAGTGCAACAGCCTCTGGAATCTCATCCAGCAACTCCGATTGAAAATGCTGGGCTAAGCAGCCTGTGATGACGATTTTTTTATTGGCTTCAGCTAGCTCTACCAGTGTTCGGACCGATTCTCTGCGAGCCTCTTCGATAAAACTGCAGGTATTGACTATGACATAATCAGCCATCTCTTCATTGGCATCAACCTGATAGCCAGCCTTCACCAAGAGACCTAACATATGCTCGCTATCAACGCGGTTCTTCTCACAACCTAGATGAGAAATAGCAATGGTCGGCTTATGAACCATAAATTCTTATACGGAAAAACAAAATGCTGATCTCCAAGCAGGCGTCTCGATCGCATGGATGACTCAGCACCCTACCCTATCATTTTCAATTTGCCGCAGCCACAATCGAATTGCTCTGTGGGCAGTAGTGAATCACCACCATCGACAAATGATTTTTGAACGGGTAGCGATTGTTTTTGCCCGGTTGAGGAAATTATAACATAACTATACAATTCTGTGGGTTGTCTTCGTGAAAGGCTGGTGTGCCTGGAAGACGACTTTATATGTACAGTCAGCTAAAAATTGGATATTGCCTTCTTTGTGAGGAGAAATGATCTGAAACGTTTTTGTAGGTAGCGTTCATTTCAGTTTCAGAGGGATTCATTTACAGATATTTTTAGATCAAACCAGACCGGAGATCAGCAACACCCAAAAATAACTATCTAAAACTATTCTGAGGCTTTGTGGAGTTAAACGCACTTTTTCAGACATCGACTCCAGTGATTGGGGTGGTGCACTTGCTGCCGTTGCCTACATCAGCGCGCTGGCAGGGGTCGATACAGGCGATTATGGACCGCGCCGTTCAAGAAGCGGTGGCCCTTGCATCCGGAGGGGTAAATGGAATCATTGTGGAAAATTTTTTTGATGCGCCCTTTACAAAGGGATTTGTGGATCCTGCAGTAGTCAGTGCGATGACGGTGGTCGTTTCTCACCTACGGCAGTTGGTGACGGTTCCCATTGGGATAAATGTGTTGCGTAATGATGCCCGCAGTGGTTTGGCAATTGCTGCTTGTACTGGTGCTGAATTTATTCGAGTGAATGTTTTGACTGGAGTGATGGCCACGGATCAGGGATTGATAGAAGGGGATGCTCATCGGCTAATGCGCTATCGACGTGAGCTGGCAGCCGATGTCAAGGTATTTGCTGATGTGCTGGTTAAGCATGCTGCACCGGTTGGTATTACTCTACCGGAGACAGCTATGGCAAATGCGGTGGCTGATACGATTCATCGAGGTTTAGCAGATGCTGTGATTGTTTCTGGTGGGGCTACGGGCGATCCGCCCACCAGTTTAGACCTGGCTAATGCGAAGGCTGTTGCAGGCAAGACACCGGTTTTCATAGGGAGTGGTGCAAATGCGGACAATATTTCCAAGCTGATACACTCAGCGGACGGGGTAATTGTATCGAGTTCTCTAAAGCGTTGGGGGCAGATTGATCAACCGGTGGATCCCAATCGTGTCAGGCAGTTTATAGATGTAATAACGTCCTTAATTTAGGCATACATCTACCGGACGTTCTATATTTTGTCTAAGATGCAGTCGGGGCTATTTTGGGGTTAGCCTACCGTGAAGCATTTTGCTGTTTTTGATCTTGATGAGCTTAGATTTATCTAGAAACTATGGGACGTCGCCGTAAAGAAAATCGTGGGATTTATCGCTGGTCGCGCCCGGCTATTGGTGCGATCGCAACCGTTGGAGCCTTGGGGACTGCCTATCTGACGGTGATTAAATTAATGGGCAATAGTGCTGCTTGTCCGGTTAAGGGCTGTGACCAGGTGCTGACCAGTGCCTATGCAGACGTCTTTGGTATTCCCCTAACGCTGTTTGGGTGTCTGGCCTATTTATCTATGGTGGCATTGTCATTGGTACCTCTGTTGGTCAATGCAGAGAGCAAACAGCGCCAAAATCTAGAAGACACCACATGGCCGCTCTTATTTATTGGAGCCACAGGCATGATGGTTTTCAGCGGATATTTAATGTATTTGCTGGCAACAGAACTCAAGGCTGCTTGTATCTATTGCATTGCTTCAGCGTCCTTTACCGTGCTGATGTTCCTGCTGACCGTTTTGGGGAGACGCTGGGACGATCAGGGATCGCTGTTGTTTCGCGGTGTAATCATGGGCATGGTCACCCTGGTGGCAACCATTGGTATGTACTCCATTAGTATCAATGGGCCAGCAGCTACGGCTAGTGGTAACACTGGACCCGCCGTTACCAATACCTCTGGTGCGGCCGAGGTTGCTCTGGCTAAGCATCTCAAGGAAGTTGGTGCAAAGATGTACGGTGCCTATTGGTGTCCCCACTGTTTTGACCAAAAGCAGCTCTTTGGGAAAGAGGCCAAGAACTACGTACCCTACATTGAATGTGCCGATGACGGAGCTAACTCCCAGACGGCACTATGCCAATCGGTGCCTGAGATTACTGGCTTCCCTACATGGGAGGTTAATGGGGAATTTCTGGCAGGAACCCAAACCTTGAATACCCTGGCTGCAGCCTCTGGCTATGGCGGCCCGATGGATTTCAAGAATTAATTTGTAGGCTTAGAAGTGTTCAAGCATAGAGGCGTTCAATTGAACGCCTCTATATGAAGAAGATCAACCAAAATTAATTTCCAATAAGGACAAATCGTCTAGCAACGACGCATTATTTCCAATAGCAACGTTAGGCATGGTGGCATAGCTGATTAGCTGGTCCAGCTGACCAGGACGGGGGCATTTGACAATGTGGTCAATAAAGCTATCTAGCCCAAGGATTTCACCTGTTTTGGCAACGGATGTTTCTGGAACTTCATAGACACCGTCGCTAAAGATATAGAGATAGCTATTGTCTGGAATTGAGCAGCGTTTCCAGGTGTAGGAGGTATCAGGCATCATACCAATGGGCATGCCGGGTGTCCGCAGACGCAAGGTTTCCGATAGGCTAGCTCCGTTCGCCATGCCAGGGTTCGTAGATGGCTGGGAAAGTAATACGGCTGGAGGATGACCAGCACTGGCATACATCAGCTGACGATTGACCCGATTGTAGACGCCATACCAGATTGTGAAATATTTTTCGTTTTGATCTGTCATCTGAAACATGTTGTTCAGACTTTCCAAGACCTTATCAGGGCGATAGAAGTTGGTACCGGGCAGGGATTGCGATCTCAACACGTTGAGCACGGATGTAGACAGCAAAGCGGCTCCTAGGCCATGTCCCGACACATCCAATAGATAGATAACGAGATAGTCAGGATCTAACCAATAGAAATCAAAACAGTCTCCTCCAAGTTGCTGGGATGGGAGAAAGCGAGTTTGAATTTTGACTGGCGGTTTATCTGTGTCTTGGGGCAGCAGCGATTGAACATAGGATGCAGCCTCCGCTAGCTCATTTTCCAGATACTGCTTTTGTTTCTTTAAGTCGCGAGTAAGCTGACACAGACGCATACCAGACTTTACTCGGGCTTTCAGCTCAGCCATATCAATGGGCTTCATGAGCAAATCATCGGCACCTGCTTCCAGCGCTTCAACTCGGCTGGCCGTTTCTGCGTGGGCCGTAATCAGCAGAAACGAACTCATGGACAAATCCGGATGCGCTTTTAGCCGCCGACAAATCTCTAAGCCGTCTACGGTCCCCGGCAAACGCCAGTCGCATAGGATTACTGGTGGTGTGATCGCTAATGCCTGCTCCAAGCCATCAGCAGCGGTTTCTGCAACGGCTACACGATATCCCTGGCTTTGTAGCATGCGCTGAAGGATACGCCGAATAATGGGATCGTCATCGATCACCAAAATATCTGTAATAGGAGCCGTTTCCTTCACCATTACACTGATACGACGCAGAGGTTTGATTGATAGTGCCATGACACTAGACCCGTGCTGACGTTCTCCCATGGGTGGCGTTTTACTATGTGTGGTATTAAGGCCCTGCCGCAGTTATTGATAAACGACCAGCTGTTAAATAATGTCAAAACGTAATAAGTCTCTTAATAAATAAAATCGTTGGTTTTAGCTAGAGTGTACCCTTATCGACTAGATATGTTCAGTCATAAACTGCCACTTGCACATTACAGATTTCCAAGGGGCAGTTGTTGGAAACAGTAAAGCGACTGTGATGATTCTTTGGTGCCAAAATAGCAATAGCCAGATACAGCTAGTGCGATGGCCTATTTTATCAGCCTACAGAGGATATTTTCGATAAAGCGACTGTTTATAGGCATTTAAAACCATGTAGTTGCTACATCTATAAAGTTTTTGGTTAGAAAGCCTGTCCTTGGGAAATAGGTCAATCGTGTTTAGACTTGCTGCTTTGTTTATAGAACGAACTAGGGGACTAAATATGTCACTAATGTGTCAGCAGGATTGGAGCTGGAGATGAAAAATTATTGCAAGAGTGTCCTAGGTTTGGGGACGATTTTTAAGCTGAAGTAGCGCTGCTACTGTTTGAATAATGGAAACCATCTGTGATCTGCCCACGAGCTGCGTTTTACCCGTTTTAAAATCACCTTGCGATTATCAGGTATTTCGCATTACCCCCGAAGATAAAAACCGACTGGCATTGCTAGTCGATCCTACGTTGGGGCATGCGGCTTTAACGTGCTGTGTAGAAATCTTTGATGAAGGAGGGAGAACGCCTTCCCATCGACACCAGGTTGCTGTGGAAATGTTCTATGTAATCAAGGGCGAAGGCCGTGTTGTGTGTGATGGTAAAAGCTCTACTATTCGCACGGGTGACAGTATTCTAGTACCATCTTATGGTATCCATTTTGTGGAAAATACAAGTCCAAATCGGCTTTACCTATTGAGTGTGATGGTACCAAACGAAGACTTTGCAGAGCTAATTCGTCAA
This sequence comes from Cyanobacteria bacterium P01_F01_bin.13, assembly GCA_039191365.1. Taxonomy (GTDB): domain Bacteria; phylum Cyanobacteriota; class Cyanobacteriia; order Phormidesmidales; family Phormidesmidaceae; genus Leptothoe. Next base: position 14,408 of record JBCCXQ010000053.1, read on the forward strand.
GGTGTACCAGCAGAGTTGGATGACGAAGATATGGCTGTTTTAGGCCGTACCCATAGTGTTTGATACCCCTAGTGTTTGATGCTATCTGCTTTGCTGTCGGTTAAACCCAAGCAGGTACAGTCACTGCATACTCGTGATGGGGTGCGGCTGGATGCAGATATTTATTATCCCGAAGGGGAGGGGCCTTGGCCTACTTTGCTGATGCGGCAGCCCTATGGTCGTGAGATCGCATCTACTGTAGTCTATGCTCATCCCTCCTGGTATGCCGCCCATGGCTACATCGTGGTGATTCAAGATGTGCGCGGTCGCGGTACATCCGAGGGGAAGTTCGACCTATTTGCCCACGAAGTCAACGACGGCTACGATAGCGTTGAATGGGCAGCTCAATTGCCAAATAGCAATGGCCAGGTGGGTATGTATGGGTTTTCCTACCAGGGGATGACCCAGCTATATGCAGCGCAAGCAAAGCCTCCTGCTCTTAAAGTGCTAGCTCCAGCAATGGTAGGCTATGACCTTTACCTCGACTGGGCCTATGAAAATGGAGCCCTGAGGTTACAGGCTGGGCTAGGCTGGGCGATCCAACTGACGGCAGAAACAGCTCGTCTGAAAGACGATCACTCCGCGTTTAATGCCCTCCGAGCAGCATCGCGTAATTTGCCACTGAACGGTCCCGTTACTGCCTATCCAGAGGTCCTAAAGACATATGCTCCGGATTCGTTTTGGCATGATTGGTTAGCCCATCCTCAAAACGATGATTATTGGCAGACTCTAAAGCCAGATTTGACGGGGGTGGACCTGCCAATGCTCCATATAGGTGGGTGGTTTGATCCGTATTTAACAGGTGATATCCGGTTATTTAAAGAGATGGCTAGTCGTAGCCAGCATCCGCAGCACCTGTGGGTAGGGCCTTGGGGGCATCTACCCTGGAGTCGTAAAGTAGGTGAGGTGGATTTTGGACCTGAGGCGATGAATCCAATCGATCGTCTACAGGCGCGGTGGTTTGATTACTTTCTTAAGGGGCAAGGCAGTCTAGAACAGACTTCAGTCAATTTGTTTGAGATGGGCAGCAATTGCTGGCGTCGTTTTGATGCTTGGCCCTCGAATACTGAGGTGCGTAAATATCAATTGCACAGCTCTGGACTCGCTGGGATGCGGGAGGATGATGGGAAATTGGTGTTGTCTTCAGTAGCAACTTCAGAAAACATTAGTGATGTCCTGGTGCATGATCCATGGCGACCGGTACCTGCTTTGGGTGGCCATGTAAGTTGGCCGGGGGGTAGTTGCGATCGCACTGCCTTAGATGGTCGTAGCGATATCCTCACCTATACAACACCGCTGCTCGAAAGCGAGCTGGCTATAGCTGGCGGGGTGAACGTTACTCTACAAGTCCAGACTGACGTCTCCAGTTACGATGTCTGTGCTGTACTGTCACTAGTGCAGCCTGATGGTCGTGTCTTTAACTTAACCCAGGGTTACAAGCGTGTTTTTGAGCCTAGTGATGCTGCCGTGACGGTCCCTCTCCAGCCCACATGCTTCCGACTAAAGGCTGGCCAAGCGCTGCGTCTGAGTCTCAGTGGTGCCTGTTTCCCAGCCTATACAGTTAATCCTGGGAGCGCTGCAGATTCACCCAATACAGTACCGACGATCGAGCAACAAACTATTACCCTTGTGATCAATCAAGGGGCAGATACCTTGCTTGTTTTACCCCTTAGTTAAGTCTCAATTACACCTGTAAAACGCCTTTAGAGCTTGGAATCGCATGGGCCCGGCGGGGATCAATTTCAGTAGCCATTCGCATGGCGCGGGCAAAGGCTTTGAAAGTGGCTTCGATAATGTGGTGAGAATTGATGCCGTCCAGCTGTCGGATGTGGAGGGTCATCAGGCTATGGTGAACAACGGCCATAAAGAACTCGCGCACTAGCTGAGTGTCGTAGGTGCCCACGCGTTGGGTGGGAATATCCAGACCATAGGCGAGGTAGGGGCGACCGGAAAAGTCCAACGATATCTGGATCAAAGATTCGTCCAGGGGAGCAACAAAGTGACCAAAACGAACGATACCTTTGCGGTTGCCAAGAGACTGGTGGAGGGCCATACCGAGGGTGATGCCAACGTCTTCGTTAGTGTGATGATCGTCAATTTCGAGGTCGCCTTTAGCCTGGATATCGAGGTCAAATAGGCCGTGGGAAGCGATTTGGTGGAGCATGTGGTCGAGGAAGGGGATGCCGGTGTTGGTATTACACTGACCGGTGCCGTCGACGTTGAGAGTGACGGTGACGTCGGTTTCTTTGGTGGTGCGGGTAACGGTGGCGGTACGAGTGGGGAATTCGAGGTTTTGCATGATGTTTTGGAGTAGGGGCTGCCCTTGTGGTTGCCCTTCACGAGGTTGGTAGTTTTGATTGCTTGATTTGTGGCGGGCTCGGGGGATTACGCTGCTCCGCGTTTGCTAGGCACCGTAAACGAGTAATTCACTTTCGAATCTCATGTTTAGCTTCAGTTTATCTGGGAAAGGTTTTCTAGCTAGTTAGTGCTGATGGCTCTTAGGGCTAAACCATGCATGCCAATACACTGCGGATAATATCGTCGGTCACTTGATCTGTGACGAAGGCTTCGCCGATGCGTTTGGGGAGAACGAAGCGAACTTTTCCAGCTTTGACTTTTTTATCGCTGCGGAGGGTGGTGAGGATGTCGTCGATATTGAGTTTCTCGGGCAGTTTGGTTGGGAGGTTAGTTTTTTCGATGAGGGCGAGCTGACGACCGGTAGCGGTTTGGGACCAAAGGTCCATAGCGGTCGCGATCTCACCTGCTGCTACCATGCCAATGCCCACCGCTTCTCCATGATTAACCAGTTTGTATCCTGTCAGGCTTTCGATAGCATGGCCAATAGTGTGCCCATAGTTGAGGATAGCCCGCAGTCCGGCTTCTTTTTCGTCCTGACTGACGACATCAGCTTTAGCCTGGCAGGAGTGTTTAAGAATATCGTGCAGTAGCGCTTCATCGACATAGCGCATCTGGTCAAGACGTTTGGCTTGCTCTAGCTGCTCAAAGAGTCCTTTATTCCAAATGATGCCGTACTTGATTACTTCGGCCATACCAGCGCGAAATTCTCGACCGGGGAGGGTAGTTAATACATTGGGATCAATCAGTACCAGGCTAGGCTGATGGAACGCGCCGATCAGGTTCTTGCCCTGGGGATGGTTAACGCCAGTTTTACCGCCCATGGATGCATCGACCATGGCGAGTAGCGAGGTGGGGACTTGAACAACAGCAATACCTCGGAGCCAGGTAGCAGCGGCAAATCCGGTCATATCGCCAATCACACCACCGCCCAGGGCCACCATGGTGGAACTGCGTTCTAGACGATTTTCAAAGGCAACATTGTGGATTTTTTCAATGGATCGTAGGGTTTTGTAGCGTTCTCCGGCGGGCAAAATGCATTGACACACATTGAAGCCCGTTTCGGTTAAAGAGTTTAATGCGGTTTTACCGTAATGCTTAAAGATAGCGGGGTTAGAGACCAGTAGAACTTTGCCACGTTTGCCAATGGCAGAAAGCCAGGGACCCAGATATTGCAGCCCGTCGGTAGCAATTTTGATGTCGTATTGAGATTGGGGCAGCTCGACGGGGATAACGGTCTTCATTGAACTGAGTCGCAGGGTACTCAACTATCCTACTGCTCAAGGCAAACCCTCCCCTTAAATCAGCCACAGCTTTACGGTTTCGCGATCGCACCTCAAGCAGCTCTAATGCTCAGGTCCTGGATTAAACACCTGAAAAACTTGCCGACAGCAGAGTTTGATTTTTTCACCAGCGGTTGCCTTAGGTGGAGCTACCCCTTCAAACTGCCAGTTATTGATGGTTGAGAGATGCCATTGTTGACCATGATGATTAAAGCCTACTACCTCCACACCAATGGCTTTGACAATATTGGCAACCGTATCGGCTGTGGCTGTTTCAACAGGCACTGAATGCAGACGAATCTGTACCAATAAACTACGACAATTAAACGAACGACTAAAACCGGGAAAGTGAAAGCCGATATCAATCGAATCCGGATCGACTAGCTCTCTGGTGTCAGGGTCATTAGCCCAGGGTTTTAGGTCCGAGCGTAAGTCGGGAAGTTGTCCCTTAAAGGCACCGACAGTAGCGGCTATTTTACTAGCGTATTCGATGCTACGGGCTTGTTCTGCTGCGTTCACACCTACGACAAAAGAAGAAGATCAAGGATTTTTGCTATTGCTGATTTAGAAAATGAATCAATCTACCAAGAACGCTACATACCGGCATCTTGCAGATAGAACCATAGTTCAAATTAGCAACGCCAGATTTTTCTACAATAAAACAATGCCTTAGCAAATAGCCAAGGCATCATTTGGATATCTTAGTGGCTAGCTAATACTACTAAGGAAAATAAATCAGCCAGACCAAAGAAACTGTAGCTGATTAAACGGAAGGGTTAAGCAGACCAATCAGAAATATTTAAACAGTCTGCCGTTGCTAATCTAGAAGATAAACCGACCTATCTTAGATACCCTGTAGCAAAACCTTTGAAGGGAAAGCTATCGCTTGGCTCAGCAGCACCAATAATCTAAATGGTCTGACTGTAATTGGCCTGGCAGGTATTCAGAATGTGCAGATCGTTATCACTGACCGCATCAATCTGATGGAATCCTTGGATGGCAAACTGGCTACCGCTGGGACCGGCAATGGCCGTGTCTTCAAGATTGAGGGCGTAGGCGTATTCTTCCTGGGAATAGGTTTCGGTAATAGCTAGGGAAAGCCTTGCATTTTCTACACTTCCTTGGAAACAGTCAAAGGACGAGTGGGGAGCGTAGAAGGCCCCTACCACTTGTCCGGCCCGCGCTTCAAATATCATATATGCCGTCTGGAGCTGATCGGGCAGGGGCTTTTCACCAAAGAGATAAACACCATCAGTAAGGCGCTCAGAAACAGTAGGAGCCTGGGCTAGTAGTGGACGAATAATAGCGGTGTCAGATTCCACCGATACCGGCACTGCACGAGCCGTTTGGGCAGTTAGCAATGTAGCGGTTCCCATTAACAGGGCACCTGAGCGCAGGATGTGCTTAACGACCTGACTCTGATGGCACTTCTGACGGATGTGACGTTGAATAACCGCTAAAACTTGCATAACCATCGCGCCTCACTGTGTCTACTGAGTACCGCTAACGAATGACTGGATGCAATCAGAAGCAAAACTCCTTATCTCACTGTAAGTGAGAAGTTCTTCATGAACTTATTTCGGGTTGTTCCTTTAATATCTCTTTAACGATTACATCCAATGTTAGATTCGGCTTCTCACCTAACATGGTCTCCTACAAGCTCTAGGCTTTTGATTCCGCATGGGAGGGTTTGCCAACTGGCATAGGCACTATGTTGGTCCAATATTATGCAAGCGATCTGCATAATTCTTTGGAGGAGCTGCCGCCATCCAACCTTGGAACGATGTAGTCTAAAGAGATATCTGGCTAGCAAGGCACCCAGCCATTGGATATCCCGTATTGCTGAGCAGGAGTCAAACGTTCATCTATGTCGTCCCTTGAAGTGCCGCTAAAGCTACTGCTGTTTATTGATAAGCGGCCAAGTTCTGCTGAGCAGGTTCGTCAAATTCGTCAGCACGTGGAGGGGTTAGAAGGTAAAATCGCTCCAGTTTTGGAGGTGATTGATGTCAGTGAGCAGCCCTATCTGGCTGAACACTTTAGACTTGTGGTGACCCCCACCTTGATCAAGATTTCAATGGCAGGGCGTCAAACATTAACCGGTAGCGACATTATTTCTCAAATCGACTATTGGTGGTCGCGTTGGCAAGCAGAAATTGCTGAGAAGAATCTTTCTGGGGATGAGCGTTTGCTGGACGACACATCCATTGCTCAGTCGACGGAAATCATTCACCTATCAGATGAAATTTTTCGCCTTAAGCAGCTTAATGCTGAGGCGAATGCCAAGCTGGAGTTTAAGGATCGAATCATTGCCATGCTGGCCCACGATCTACGTAATCCACTCACGGCTGCTTCGATTGCAATTGAAACCTTGGAGATGGGCTATGACCCTAGCAAGGAACGCCGCTCGCGATTTCGGCCTGAACTGACGTTACAGCTGTTGCGCAATGCCAAGACCCAAATTCGTTCTATCGATCGCATGATTACGGATATTTTGCAGGCAGCCCATGGGCCAAGTGTCGATCTGCAGATTTTTCCAAGGGAGCTAAATCTGCAGGAACTCTGCCAAGAGGTGATGGACTCCATGCTGACTAAAATCAAAGATAAAGAGCAGCTGATCGGTCTGGATATCCCTCAAGATTTGCCTAAGGTGCACGCTGATCCCAATCAGGTGCGCCGTGTCATCGTAAATCTTTTGGACAATGCGGTGAAATACACGCCCATAGGAGGAGAAGTTATGATTACGGCGCTTCACCGAACCACTCAAAAAGTGCAGGTAAGTATCCAAGATACGGGACCTGGAATTCCTGTGGATGAACAGGCCCGTATTTTTGAAGAGAGTTTTCGACTACAGCGAGACCAGTCCCAGGATGGTTATGGTTTGGGTTTGGCGCTATGTTTACGTATTGTTAGGGCTCACTATGGTCAAATTTGGGTGGATTCAATGCTCCAAAATGGAAGCACGTTCCACTTTACGCTACCGGTCTACAGACACTTGAACAACCAGCAAGGAGTTTTGGAAGAGTAGGTGTGTTTAGGCGTCAGGCAGTTGTAGACGAGCTTTCATAGCAGCTAGCTCCGTATCTATGGTGCTTTCTGTTGGGCTGTTGCCTGAGTCTAGGGCGGCAAATTTTTTATCTAAAGAATCCTGGCTAAGCTGGTTAAGTTCCGCCGCCGCTGATGCATCGGCTTCCATGGCTAAAATCTTGTCTTCCATTTGATCAAAGGTGCCCCCATTAACTTGGGTGATCATTTCGTTGAGCTTTTGACTGGCTCTAGCGGAACGTGCCCGGGCAATATACATATCTTTTTGGGTACGAGCTTGGGCAATTTTGCCCTCTAACGTACGCATGTTGGTTTTGAGCTGCTGGACACTACGTTGTTGTTGGTCTAATTGTCCTTCCAGTGTTTGGGCAGTTGCTAAATAGCTTTGGCGACGACTCAAGGCTTCGCGAGCTAATGCCTCATTCCCTTTTTCAAGTGCACTCTGAGCTCGGTTATAAAATTCGCGAGCCTGGGTATGGGCCTGTTCATACTGACGTTCACTACGTTTTTGGGTGGCGATCGCAACCGCCACTGCCTGGCGCAACTGGAGCAGATTTTCCTGCATATCTGCGGTTGCTTGTTCTAGGAGCTTCTCTGGATCTTCGGCCCCGCTAAGGGTGTCGCTGAGACTGGTGCGCACCACCTGAAAGAAGCGATCTAGCAATCCCATAGGTTTGTATGATTGGGCAAGTCAAGATAGCACATATGCATAGCAGCAGATAGCTATTGCCTTTAGCATAGCAGGGGAATTTATTCGTTCGTAGGGCCAAACAGCTCAACGACGGCACCCTGTTGGGTTAAAAACGTCACCTGTTCTTCGGCCTGGGCACGATTATCAAAGGCCGCCAGCTGAATCCGAGCACCCGCTTTAAAGTTGCGAACAAAGGCATCGGGAACTAGCTCACGAGCCTTATTGAGGGAGGCGTCGCCTGTGTAGCTGGCAATAACATAGAAACTAGAGCCCGCTGCTGTGGGGGCCGGACTGGGAGCCGCTGTGGAAGCTGGAGTCGGACTGGCTGGGGCCGGATTAGCTGGAGTCGGACTAGCCGGAGCCGCTGCTTGACCGTTAGGAACCACTGCTTGACCATTAGGAGCTGCTGCTTGGCCATTAGGAGCTGCTGCTTGACCATTAGGCGTGGTGGTTGCCGGAGGTAGTGGCGTTTGAGCCGGATTAGACAGAGGTGGTAAGGGGACACCACTACCGCTGTCGATTTCCAGGGTAACCAGATCTTCCACCTCATCCAACTCCTTAAATTCTCGCGTGGAGAGATCGGGACCAGGTGGCTTATATCCGTCCGATGAGGCCTCTGGAGCTGCTGCTGTTGTTTCTGGGACAGCTGTTTCTGGGGAAACTGTACCAGCGTTTTCAGATGTTTCAGTAGCTGTTGTTTCGGCACCCTCTTGAGTAGTTGGCCAAATTCGCGATCGCAGATTTTGTAGCTGTGATGGATAAGTAATGGCAAACCCTACCCCAATACCGCCTAGTAGCACTAGTACCAGACCGGCTAACTTTAGCAAGCTATTATTTTTGCGCTCAGGAGAATAGGGCTCAGGAACAGAGGTCGGTTCAGTTTGTTCTTCAGCAAGACTTCTAAGGAGTTCTTCTGACGACTCCAAATATCCTTCTGCTGGGGCATCGCTGGCATGTACTGGCAACGCTGAGTCATCGGACTGGGGTTGCTCAGGTTCAATAACGGTTTCGGCTATATCTGCTATGTCTAAAGATGCCTCCTCCATATCTGACAATGCATCTGGCAGGTCCACCTCGGGCTCAGATGACTGTTTGAGGAATGGATTGGGTGGTGGAGGCGGCGGCGTTGGCCGCTCAGGAGAAGACTGTGTAGCGGCCTCACTCGGGGCGGATGCTGGCACAGAAATCAGGTCAAGTGTCTGACGCTGGGCCGCTCGTCGTGGCGGTGGTGGCGGTGGCACTCGGCCATGGCGATGACGCCGATAGCGGGTGAGTTCGTCCTCAAGGTTGACATTAAGATTTCGCAGCACATTTTCTAGCTGAGGATCAATCTCAGTTCCAGGGCCTGCGCCGGGTCGAGGCGGCATGGAAACTGGAATGTTATCTGGGGAAGAATCCATGGGACACAGCTAAAATAAACGCAAAGTGGGCAGCAGCCTCACTGATAGACCATACGTTAGCACGTTAATCAAAAAAGGATGTGGGGATGGGATTTTCTGGGTTGCGATCGCTAATTACCGACATGGAAGCCCATCCGGGTTGGCAGGCTCGACGCCAGTTTCGCCAGGTGGTTGAATACTGGCCCAAAGCTGTTGGCTACGGAGTCGCCCGCCAGACAAAACCCGTCAGCATCCAGCGCCATATACTATATGTCACCGTTGCCAATGCATCATGGGCCCAAACTCTGACCCTGGAACGTCGGCGTATTCTTCACAAACTAAATCGTTTGATAACGCTGCCTTTAGAAGATATTCGCTTTTCTAGCGCTCAGTGGCACACTAAACCCGTTCGGACCAAAGTGATGGACAGTAATTGGGTCAAGGCTCACCCTAGCTACATTGGTGAGCCGCAGCCTGAGGCATCAACAAAGCAGAAGCCGACAAAGCAGGAGCTGACAAAAACGCCGGAAGCAGCCTATGCCTCATGGGTAGAGATCAAGAAAAAACAACAAAAAGCCCAAGAAATTTGCCCAGAGTGTCAGTGCGCCTGTCCTCCAGGAGAACTAGCTAGATGGAGCATGTGCGCTCCTTGCATAGCTAAAACTTGGAAATAAAAAAATATTTAGATTTAGTTTTATCAGACAACTTTTAATGTCTTATTCATCCGTGAAATCATCCAAATTATCAATCAGATTGATTATGGGGATCACCTATCCGTGGGTGATCCCAGCCACTGCAAAAAACGTTGATTTATTTAAATAAAATATAAAGAAAATGTTAATTGGGATCGCCAGTGCAATTAACTTCTGATGCTTGGTG
>JBCCXQ010000054.1:0-23424 GCA_039191365.1 Cyanobacteria bacterium P01_F01_bin.13
ATCGACAGCGCCAGCGGCAAATAGCCACATTCTCTAGCAATTTTGTCTGCTTGAGGGGGCAAATCTTCTGGTTCACATCCCGTCCAGCCCGCCAGCAAACTCCTGGCCTGTTGAGAAGACAACACATTTAATGGGTGCTCAACCGCCCCAATGCCCGTTACCAGACCACTATCACGGGTAGTGATCAACATTTGCCCCTGACTACCCAACACATCAAATGATCTCAGGTGCTGCTCTTGCCAAATATCATCTAAAACAACAAAACATCGCTTCGCTGTCAGTAGCTCTGTTAAGCGTTTTTTCCCACCGGCTACGTCGCTAAACTCTGGAGACGTTTCCCCTAGCTCCCGCGCCAGTTCTGTCTGCAGCGACAATACATTGGGTTCCTGACCGACCGACACCCAAAATACTCCATCGGGAAATGCCTGTCGCACGTCTTCGTCTCGGGCAATTACCGCCGCCAGCACCGACTTACCAATGCCCCCCATTCCCTGAATGCTGACACCACGACGAGTACCCGTCACCGCCACCGGTTGCTGGGTCGAATTCAAAATCTTTTCTTTTAGCGCATCTAAGTCCTCTGGCCTCGGCAAAAACTTTGGCGGCAGCCGTGGCACACTAGGCGATAGATAGCCTAACACCTGAGGTACTGATACCGTGTCTGGCCTCTCCGGGGTGGTATCCCCCAAATCCGCAGAGGCCTCTAAGGGGTTTCAGCTGGGGACGCTGTATGCAACGACTCTACTACCCGCCGAATCCCCTGGACCACATTCAAAAGCGCCTCGTCCTGATCATCCCAGCGAGTTACCGGTTTGCCATCCTTTGGCAACGCCTGCAATTGCCTCAGCTCAGTTCCTTTCAGGTCCACCGGCTTCATAATAATGGGAATCACTCGGGCCGATCCTTCCTCGTGACGTTCCATCGCTCGCGTCAGTTCTACATCGTTGATATAGTTTGAGGCCATAAACCGAGGCGTTACCAGTAACAAAATAATCTGGGCTGCCTCTAGCTCAGCCTTAATGGTTGCATCCCATTCGGTACCGGCTTCAATAGACCGGTCCTGCCAGGGTTTGATTTTGCCCAGTCGCTTAAGCGTCGCCAGATGAACCTCTAGTTCTTCCTTTAGCTCTTCGTCTCTATGGGAGTAGGAGATAAACACCCCTATGGGTTCACCTGGCCTGGCCACTGGTATAGGTTGTTTTTTCTGTTCAGGTCTGGCTTTCGGTTTTGTCTCAGGCTGGGGGTCTGGATTTCCCTTCAACAGTACTGGCACCTCTTCATCTCCGGTACTATTTAGTGCCATCGCCACCTTGCCGGATTCAAAAGCAAACTCCACTGACTCACCCGAACCGAGGGCATCATAAAACCCGACTGCAAACTCAATGGCAGCCCGTTCCCCCATGGAATCCTTCATGCCGATCACATAGGGCACATGTTTCACCAGCTCTTCTGCCTGTACCTGGGAGTAACATCCATTTAGCAGCACGCAGTTAATCGGTGCCTTCTGGCTAATCAGTTTAAATAGGCCTGCCAATGCTGCCCCGGTTACCAGCTTTGCATTGCCCGATACATCCTCAAAGTACAGCCCTGCTTCCCCTGCACCATGACCCGAAAAATGCACAATCTGTGGTGTTTCGTCTAGCATCGCCCGCTGTAGGTCGCGGGGACGGACGGCCCACCGCTGGGTGATTTTAAACTCATCGCGGTGACTGGCGCGTTCTAATCCATGGCTGATATCGCGGACTTCTTCGCCGATGCGTAGACGTGTAGTATCGTTGGGATTTGCCGCGAGAATCAGGATTTTAGGCATCGATTGAGCGAGGGGGAATGCGCTCTTAATATAGCTTGTTAGGCTTGCCAGGTCAGGGGTTAGAGATGGAAATTTGTTTTTTAAGGTTTGATGGGTTGGGAGGCTGGAGGTTGACTTCTTGCTGCCTTAGGGAAATTTTCTTTGGTGAGGCTAGCTGTGTGGATGTCGGAGAATTGCTGTAGGTTTTGGGACCCTCATCCTAAATCCTTCTCCCGGGGGGAGAAGGACTTTGAGGGGGTGCTTTTTTACCTGTAGCATTTTCTTATTGCAACTTTCAAGTTGTTATGCCTTGCCATATTAGAAAGACTCCCATGCCCACCAAAATAGTTAACAACAAATTCTTACGCCAGAGACCAATGCCCAGAGCGACTAGGGCTCCAACTAGACGAGGATTGTTAACACCAAGCCAGAGACTGTTGTCTTCGACTAAAACTGTGGGCACAACAATGGCAGTGAGTACCGCTGGTGGGACGTAGTTGAGGGCCTGGAGTAAACGGGGCGGTAGGGTGATGCGACCGCTCATGGCCAGGAGTGGATAGCGGATGAGAAATGTAACCAGGGTCATGCCGCCAAGTAGCATGATTTCATTTGTAGCGGGATTAGTCATGGGTTTTCTCCTGATAATTTTCGATGAGGATGCCGGTTAAGATGCCTGCGATCGCAGCTACCATTAGCCCCAATTGATGGGGCAATCCTCGGGCCAATAATGCTGTAATACCTGAAACAATAACCGTCGCCACCATAGGCCGATTCGTCAGGTAGGGAATGGTCATGCCAATAAATGTGGCCACCATGGCAAAGTCCAGTCCCCAGGCAGCGGCATTGGGAATACTCTGGCCCAGGGTGAGCCCCAGCAGGGTAGACAGCTGCCAGTTGACATACATGGCCACCGCCGACCCCAGCTGATACCAGTGCTTGTAGGGAGACACATCAGCCTGGCGATAGCGCTGAATAGCCACCATAAAGTTTTCATCCGTGAGCCAAAACCCAAGGGGTAGCTTCCAAACTTGGCCCAAGTGTTTTAGATAGGGCACCAGACTAACGGCATAGAGCAGATGCCGCAGGTTAACGACCCAGGTAGTGAGGACAATAATTCCGAGGGGAGTACCAGCCCCCAATAGTCCCAGGGCAATAAACTGGGACGAGCCCGCAAAAACAATAGCCGACATGGCCATGGCTCCCCCAAAGGAGAGACCACTAGATTGGGCCAGGGTGCCAAAAATAATTCCAAAGGGAATCGCACCAACAATCAGTGGAATAGTTTGTCGGGCTCCGGCCCAAAACTCATGCCGGGCCTGTCGCGTCGGGTTGAGCACTGTGGTCATAGTAAATGACTAGACGTAAGGATTTCCCTAGCCTAGGTCACCAAAGTTGCCCCTGTCTTGAACGTTTTTGCAGATGGCTGTTGTTGCTTATTCAGAACTATCAATGCTTCTTATGGAATTCCATAGATAAACAGACCCCATAAAACGATAGATATGCGCTATGGTGGACCATAACAAGCGCTAGGACATGCCTACTAGACGTTTGAATAATTCAACCTGCACATGCCGAGTTTTTGTTGTACAGAGAATTTTTAACGCCTGCGGGCCATCTGACCTGATGATTTTTTGATGATTTAAAGAGCAATTTTGTTGTATTCATTCAACATCGAAGGGTGTTGAATGTTCTCAGTAATCCATATTTTTTGAGTCCTTTAGCTGTATTCAATACTAATCTCATCCTTTAGGCTAATACACATTCACTAAAGTTCGATAATATAGAACTATGCAGTTCAGGCTCGTCAAAGACGAGTCCTGTCAGTCTCTCTTTCCTTTTTATGACTTCACCCTCTAGTCCTTCACCAGTGGTAGAGACGCCCTCTATGCAGTCTTCTTCTATATCGTCTCCTGGCCATATCCAGCGCAACTGGCTAATTTGGTTGGTTGCCTTGTTGTTGCTGGCTGGCGGCGGCTTTGTGCTGTGGCGACTTTTGGGACGAGACGGTGGACCATCGGGCATGCCCATGGATGTTGGGGTGCCAGTCACCCTGGAACGTTTACAGTCCACCACGGTACAGGAGCAGGCGGCCTTTGTGGGCACCTTAGATGCTCAGGCTGGTGTGGTATTGCAGCCCGAGGCCGATGGTCGGATTACGCGCATTTATGTGTCATCGGGGGACCCAGTGACAGCGGGCGATCCGATTATGGAGCTGAGTGCCGATCGCTCTCAGGCGGAGTTGAGTGCGGCGTTGGCGAGCGTCAGTGCAGCCCAGTCGGCCCGTGATAATGCTCGCGCCCAGCTGCAGTCCTTGATCGCTCAGCGCATTCGGATTGAGGCAGATGTAAAGCTGCAAACTACTGAGTTCGACCGTACAGCGCGATTGGTGACGGCGGGGGCTCAAACACAGCAAGAATTGGATGAAATAGAACGCGATCGCGATGCTGCCATTGCGTCTCTAGGGGCTGCCCGCGATGAAATTAAGGCAGCCCAGGCGAGTTTAGAGCAGGCGGAAGCATTTTTAGAACAGTCCCAGGCGACTGCTACCGCCACCCGAGAAGATTTACTGGATAAGACTGTGACGGCTCCAATTGCGGGAATAGTGGGGGATATCCCGGTGGAACTGGGGGACTATGTGCAACCCGGCGGCACCTTAACGACCATTACCCAGAATGAAGTTCTAGAGTTAGAAATTGATGTTCCTGCCGAACAAATCGATGAGATTCGGCTGGGGATGCCGGTGGAGCTATTGGCATTTGGAGACGATGTCCCAGCTGCCACAGGCTCTTTGAGCTTTATTTCTCCCCAGACAGACGCCGCTACCCAGACCGTGCTGGTCAAGGCCCGGTTTGAAAACTTAGTCGGTAGGCTGCAGGACAATCAGCGGGTGGATGCACGACTGATTTTAGATGAGCGTCCTGGCCTGCTGGTGCCAGCCAATGCGATTACCCGTTTAGGAGGACAGTCATTTGTGTATGTAGCGGTGGATGCCCCCCCGCCAGAAGAGGGACAGCAACCCATTGAGGGGCAAGTTGCCCAGCTGCGACCGGTCACCCTGGGGGCAATGCAGGGTAACAACTTTCAGGTGTTGGAGGGTCTCTCCCCCGGCGAGGATATTGTTATCACCGGTCTATTGAACTTACAGGATGGCGTACCCATTACCCCACAAGAAGAGACCGCTGAGGCAGGTGGCTCTTCTTAATCCCTCTTTCTTAATCCCTCTGTTAGGGCAGGCACAAGACCGGCCCCTATATGCTTGCTAGCAGGCACAAGGCCAGCCCTTACATTCCTGAACAACACAAGACCAGCTCCTAGATCCCAACCTGTAGGTATTTTCCTATGGTCAATTACTTTGTCAAGCGGCCTGTTTTTGCCACTGTTTGCGCCATTGTCATTTTGCTTATTGGCGCGGTCAGCATTCCCACCCTACCCATCGCCCAATATCCAGACATTAGTCCCACCCAGATTAATGTGACGGCCACCTACATTGGAGCCGATGCTGAAACTGTCGAAAAGGCAGTGACTACGGTCCTGGAGCGAGAAATTAACGGGGTGGAGGGGATGCGCTATATCTCCTCCAACAGTAGCAATAACGGCATTAGTAATATCGTTGTCACCTTTGATGCTAGCCGTGATAAGGATATTGCCGCAGTTGACGTACAAAATCGGGTATCGCTAGCAGAACCCCAGCTACCGGAAGAGGTGCGTCAAACGGGGGTGGTGGTATCGAAGCAAAACAGCAACATTTTGCTGGCCATGAGTCTGTTTTCAGAGGATGGCACCTTCGACAATGTGTTCTTGAGTAACTATGCCGACCTCTATATTGTGGATGCCCTACGGCGGGTGCCTGGTGTAGGGGATGTGGTGATCTTTGGTGAACGGACCTACGCCATGCGGCTGTGGCTGGATCCGCAACGGCTGGCCAGACGAGAGCTGACGGCGGACGATGTGGTAGAAGCACTGCAAGAGCAAAATATTCAAATCGGGGCGGGACAGATTGGTCAGCCGCCGTCCCCCGATGACCAATCGTTTCAGATTGACCTGCGGGCAATTAGCCGTTTAGAGGATGTCTCCGAGTTTGAGGATCTGGTGATTCAAACCGGTGAGAATGGGGCTCTGGTGAAACTCAAGGATGTGGGGCGAGCGGAACTGGGGGCGGAGAGCTACAGCACGTTCCTCCGGTTTAAAGGGAACGAATCGGTGGGTCTGGGGATTTTCCAGCTGCCCGGTAGTAACGCCCTGCAGGTGGCCCAGGGGGTAAAAGACGTAATGGCGGACCTGGTACAAGAGTTTCCCCAGGGAATGGAGTATGGCATTGGTTTTGATACTACTGAGTTTGTGCGTCAGTCGCTCTCACGCGTCGTGTGGACTTTGATCCAGGCGGTGGCACTGGTGGTGCTGGTGATTTATCTTTTCCTGCAGGATTGGCGGACGACGGTGATTCCGGCAATTACCATTCCGGTAGCGCTGATCGGCACCTTTGCCATTGTTAAAATCTTTGGGTTTTCCATTAACAGTCTCACCCTGTTTGGTCTTACCCTGGCCACGGGGATGGTGGTGGATGATGCCATTGTTGTGGTTGAGGATATTTCCTCCAAAATTCAGAATCGTAATCTCCCACCTAAGCGGGCAGCCATAGAGTCCATGCGAGAGCTGACGGGGGCAGTAATTGCCACGTCGCTGGTGCTGATGGCGGTGTTTATTCCGGTGGCGTTTTTCCCTGGGACCACCGGGGCACTGTATCGTCAGTTTGCTTTGACCATTGCGTTTGCGATCGCACTCTCCACCTTCAACGCCCTCACCCTCACCCCCACCCTAGCCGGTCTACTGTTACGAGAAAACAGAGGCGGCCACGGCTGGCTAGACATTATCTTTAATCCATTCAACCGATTCTTAGATAATCTCCGCGCCCAGTATGGAGACACCCTAAGGATTCTCAACCGGTTTAAGATCTTTGTTTTAGCCGCGTTTGTCGCCTCGCTAGTGCTAACTGGCTGGCTTTACAACAGTGTGCCCTCAGCCTTTTTACCCGATGAAGACCAGGGGTATTTTATTACCCTGATTCAAGGCCCAGAGGGATCATCGCTCAATCAAACCAGCCGGGTTATGCGTCAGGTAGAAGAGACTATCCTGGCCCAGGATGGGGTGCGGGCCACCTTTGCCGTGGGTGGTTTTAGCTTTAACGGCAACACCGCCAACAACGGTGTGGTCTTTACCACATTGCAACCCTGGGAAGAACGCCCCCCAGGAGTCACGGCCTTTAGCCTGATCGGCCAGCTCTTTGGTCAATTTTCCACCATTACCGAGGCTCGGGTATTTCCGGTCAATCCACCGGCCATTCAGGGTCTAAGCAGCTTTAGCGGTTTCCAATTTCAGTTGCAGGATCGGCGCGGTAACCTTAGCGTCGATACCCTGGTGCAGAATATGTTTGGTCTGTTGGGAGCGGCTAACCAGAACCCTAATCTGCAGGCGGTATTTAGCACCTATGCGGCCAACTCTCCCCTGATCGAAATCGATGTGGATCGCGACAAGGCCAAGGCGCTAGATGTGGATGTTGACGAGATTTTTGGCACCCTACAAACCTATCTGGGGTCACGCTACGTCAACGATTTTACTCTGCAGGGCCGCACCTATCGAGTGTACGTCCAGGCCGACCAGCAATATCGCTCAGCGCCGGACGACATCAACAAACTCTATGTGCGCTCCAACAATGATGCAATGATTCCCATGGGGAATTTAGTCAGTCTCAGTCAGACCACTGGAGCCCAGACCATTAACCACTACAATCTCTTCCGCTCCATCGAAATTAACGGTGCCGCTGCCCCCGGCGTCAGTTCTGGTGCGGCCATTGACACCATGGAAGAGGTGGCAACCCAGGTATTGCCTGCCAGCCTGGGCTATGAGTGGACCGGCAGTGCTCTAGAAGAGATTGAGTCGGGTAGTCAGGCCCCAATTATCTTTGGCTTGGGGATTATCTTTGTATTTCTGGTGCTGGCTGCCCAGTACGAGAGCTATGTGGACCCGGTAATTATTCTTTTTGCGGTGCCGCTGGCGGTGTTTGGGGCACTGTTGGCCCAGTCCATGCGGGGACTGCCCAACGATGTCTATTGTCAAATTGGTCTGGTGATGCTGATCGGTTTGGCCAGTAAAAACTCTATTTTGATTGTGGAGTTTGCGAACCAGCTGCGAGATCAAGGACTCCCCATTGTTAAAGCTGCCTTAGAAGCTGCCCAGTCCAGAATGCGTCCGATTTTGATGACCGCCATCTCAACGTTGAGCAGCATTTTCCCACTGGTGATTGCTACAGGTGCCGGAGCGGGCAGTCGTCAGTCGCTAGGCACAGCGGTATTTGGCGGTATGTTTGTGGCCACGTTTTTGAGTTTGTTTGTAGTGCCGATTCTGTACATTGTGGTGAAGAGTCTTAGTGACCAGCTTAAGTCACCTAAAGGCCCAGACGATGATGATCGGCTGCCTGTTCGAGAGAGAGAGATGACAGGAACAGGAGTGTAGCAAACGTCCTGATGCATTAAGTAGGCCGACCTAATCAAATGTGAGACGCTAAAAGGGTGTCCGAAGAATATAGGAGTGAGAAGGCTTCTACCTCCTACCTCCTGCCCCCTACATTCTAATCATTGACCAGGTCTTACACATAATTAGGCATACCTATTTAGAATGGATGTAAGCTAACCTGATATTGCAAAATTTCACAGGGGTATGAACAACATGGCAGCTGGACATCCGGTGGACCTGTTGCAGGGGGAACCGTTGGTCCTACTGGATCGGGCTGTGTATGTCGCTGAGTACCGGGCACTGCTGCTCTCTGATGTGCATCTGGGCAAAGCTGAAACGTTTCAAATGGCTGGGATTCCAATAGCACAGCAGGTAAATGGGGAGACGTTGGGGCGGTTGCGATCGCACTGCAACCAGGTAAATCCTGAGAAGATTTTTGTCCTGGGAGACTTATTCCACTCCCGTCAAGGTCTAGTACCAGAAGTGGAGGCCGCCTGGACTGAATTTCTTAAAGAGACCGACGCCCGAGTCACCCTGATTGTCGGTAACCATGACCGGGCAGTGCTGGGGCCTACCTTTGAAATGGACTACAGCCTTAATCCCATCCCTCTGGGCAAGTTACTCCTTAGCCATGAGCCCGTTAGTCCAGAACGGCTATCCGAAAACTATTTAAACATCTGTGGTCATGTACATCCGGTGGTGAAGTTAAAATCTGCCATCGACAGCTTACGTCTACCCTGTTTTTACCACGAGCATCTGTCCCGGCGGCTAACGCTACCGTCCTTTGGTTCATTTACTGGCGGGTATGAGGTCTTTATTGGTGAGGGCCGGACAGCCTACCTGACCGTGGAAGGATGTTTGATGGTGTTGGATTCACCGCTATAGAAGGAACTAGGGGAGTTGAGCTCCGACCCCTATATTCTAAATTCTCTCCTCCTACATTCTAAATTCTATCCTTTGGGAAAACATCCCACTTTGAGTTGATATCCCCATAGGTTTTTAGTTCTGTCAGGGTAACAACGCGATAGCCTCGCTCCTGAATTTCAGGCAAGATTCGTTCTAGAAGCCGCACGGTTCTCTTGCCACGATTTTTAGGCCCATCATGGAGCACCAATATATCGCCTGGGTCAAGATTGTTGAGCACAAACCACTCGGCAAACTGGACTGACGGCACATGGGTATCGTAGGGAAACAAAGACCCCAAAACCAGCTGATAGCCCCTATCTTCAACAAAATTGAGCATAGAATTGTTGTACCAGCCCATACCAGGGCGAAACCAGCTGATGGGGCCATAGGCTGAGAGTGCCTGGTCAGCATTTAGAAACTTGGTCTGGAAGTCACCGGTTGAGAGGCGAATGCTGGATTCATCGGCAGTCATATGATGTCCCAGCTCGTGCCCTTGGGCAATCAGGCTTTGTAGCGCTGCCTCATTGCCGACCAGCTCATCAGTCAACATAAAAAATGTTGCCCGCACATCATAGCGTTCTAATACCTGTAAGATTGCCTCAGTCGTCTCGATCTGGGGACCATCATCAATGGTCAGAGCAATGACAGGCTGCTCGGTATCGACAAAAAATAAAGCGCCGGGTTTTAGCTGAGACACTACCCCAAATATCCACTGGGGCTGGCGTAACCCCAGGTAGATGGCCAGCAATCCTCCGATGCCCCCCAAAGCTAGCGCTATTTTTTGGAAACGTTTCATTCACAAAATTTGCATAAATAGTTTGCATAAAAATAGGTACTGCCAGTGTTCTGTCATCAACACCCACGGCAGTACCTCAAGAAAAATCAATCTAAGGCTGACCCAAAAGCTGTATTACCAGGCTCTCACTAACCTCCTGCTACAGCAGGCACGATGCTGACTTCGTCACCATCCTTAAGAGCTGTGTCTTTACCGTCTAAAAAGCGAATATCTTCGCTATTGACGTAGAAGTTGACAAATCGACGTAGTTCGCCGCTATCGTCACACAGACGGGGCTTGATACCGGGAAATTTAGATTCTAAGGAATCCAACAACCCAACAATGTTGTCACCACCGATTTCAACGGTTGCCTCGTTGTTGGTGAACTTTTGCAGCGGAGTGGGAATAAGAACTTTAACAGCCATGAAAACAACAACTCAAAAAGTAAAACAGAATGACCTTCAACAGATTATCGCAATAGGTTTGGATTATCCTGTAGGGGCGTTCCATGGAACGCCCCTACGATTTTTTTAGACCTGGGTTTGCTGCCAATCCAAACGGTTGAGCGTATTGGCCCGCTCCCAAGCACGCTCGAAGCTATCTAGCTTAGGATCGATAAACAGGGGCTCACCCGCTGCACCGCTGACCGCTTCCTGGGTTTTGAGACCATTGCCAGTGATATATGCAACGGTGCTCTCATCGGGATTAATCTTGCCTGCTTCTGCCAGCTTCTTCAATACTGCAATGGTAGTTCCTCCAGCAGTTTCAGTGAAGATACCTTCAGTCTCAGCCAGTAGCTTCATACCTTCGACGATTTCGGCATCGGTAACAGCTTCGATATTGCCGTTAGTCTTCTTAGCAATCTCCACAGCGTAAATACCATCAGCCGGATTACCAATGGCGATGGACTTAGCAATGGTGTTGGGCTTAACCGGAGTGATAAAGTCACGACCTTCTTTATAAGCCTGGTAAATGGGCGAACATCCTTCAGCCTGGGCACCGCTAAAGCGAACGGGCTTATCGGCCACAAGACCCGTTTTAACAAACTCATTAAATCCCTTATAGATCTTGCCGTACAGGGAGCCAGACGCCAACGGTGCGACAATGTGGTCAGGCAGTTTCCACCCCAGCTGCTCGGCTACCTCAAAAGCAAGTGTTTTAGACCCTTCTGAATAGTAGGGTCGCAGGTTAATGTTGACGAAGCCCCAACCGTGGGTGTTAGCAACTTCAGAACATAGACGGTTTACCTGGTCATAGTTACCATGGACCGCCATCACCGTGGGGTCATAGATCAAGGTGCCCAGCACCTTACCAGACTCCAGGTCGGAGGGGATAAACACACAGCAGTCAAGACCCGCGTGGGCGGCAATAGCTGCTGTAGAGTTAGCCAGGTTGCCAGTGCTGGCGCAGGATACGGTGGTGAAACCCAATTCGCGGGCACGGGTTAATGCTACAGAAACCACCCGATCCTTAAAGCTTAGGGTGGGCATATTGACCGCATCGTTCTTGATGTAAAGCTCCTTTAGACCCAGGCGACGAGCCAGACGATTGGCTTTTAGTAGGGGCGTCATGCCAGTGCCCACATCGATGGGGTTTTCGCTGGTAACAGGCAAAAATGCTTTGTAGCGCCAGATGGAATTGGGACCAGCTTCAATGCTTTCGCGGCTTACCTGACGACGAATAGCGTCGTAGTCATAGGCCACTTCTAAGGGACCAAAGCACTCTTCACACACGTGCTTTGCTGTGGCTTCGTAGGTGGTGCCGCACTCTTTACACTTAAGGTTAGTAAAAGTGAAATCTTGAAAGGTTAAAGCTTTGGGACGGTCGATGGCCTGGGTCATGGGTTTATGGGTGATGTATGACAGAGTGATTCGACGTTATCACGGTGCTGAAAACAGCGTCAAACATACCCGACTAAAATAGTCGGGTATGTTGAATCCCATTAAAAATAAGGCTTTCTACCGAAAACTTTGATAAATCGGTAAAAATCTATGGGTAAAAATCTATTTTTCTATGGTTGCGATCGCTAAAATCCCAAATCAGCCCTGGCGGCTTCGGCTGCCTTAAACACTTGTGCATTCGGTAACTCGTCCCAGGCAGTAGCTCCGATTTCGGCATAGAAATCGGCATCATAGGGACGGGTTCGGACCACCACGGGCATGGGAACCGCATGCCCCAAAAGAAGAGCCTGCTGTTTGGAATCTAGTTTAGCGAGAACCGAGCGCAGGTTTTGGCCGCCGGATACACCGGTGAAAATGGCATCAATATCTTTTTCGTCATTGAGTAGGGCCGTGATGCGAGTACCAATTTGCGACATGACTTCATTGTCAATACCCGATGGTCGCTGATCGACCACCAGCAAGGTGACAAAATACTTACGCATCTCCCGCGCGATAGTGCCAAAGATGGTTTGTTTGGCTGTGGCTGGGTCAAGAAACCGGTGGGCTTCTTCAATGGTGATCACCAGCTGGGTAGGGCGATCGCAAACGTTTTTAGTCTGCAAAAACCGATCGGCTTTGCGCACATAGCTGGCATGAATACGACGGGCAATCACATTGGTGGCCAACATATAGGAAAGCATGTTGGACTGAGAGCCAAATTCAACCACTACATGTTTGCCAGCATCCAGGGTATCTAAAATCTGTTTTACATAGTTGTGGGGGCAGGTGTTACGGATATATTTCAACTCCGCCAAACGGGTCAATTTTCTCTGCAGCGCCATAATTGAGGACTTACTGCCCATTTTGACTTCGCAAAATTCCTGAATCTCTTCATTGCTCATGGTCAACAAACGGTTGATCCAGGCTTTACCAAACTCATTGCGCAGGATAATGGCGTTCTCTAAGCTGGCCTCTGAAAGATTTAACTCCCGACCGATCAGAGCTAAATCCTCAACATCAATCTGATCAAAACTAATGTAAAGCTCTTGGGCATCACGCACACCTCTTCGTTTTGTTGCTTCCGGGTCGAGGGTAAAGATTTGCACCTGCCCTGGGAACAACTGACGTAGACCCTTCACAGTACTAAAGTTTGCCCCTTCGCTCACCGCTTCCCAGCCATATTCCGAATGCATATCAAAGATGAGATTGACAGCGGCCTGCTGCTTGATAATGCCCGACAGCAATAGCCGAGTGAGAAAAGACTTACCAGTGCCCGATTTACCAAAAATACCGTTACTGCGTTCTACAAAGCGATTGAGGTCGATACAGATGGGCACATCCATATCAATGGGCTGCCCAATGGCAAAATTGCGTCGATGGGGGTCATCTTCCCAACCAAAGACAGATCGAAAATCTCGTTTACTGGCATCATACACCTGGCTAAAGTGACCGGGAATTGTTTTCACTGGCAGCAGCTGCATCTGTGAAAGGTGGGCATTGCCCACCCTACTGTCTTCTTGACTATCCTCGGGAGTAAACATCAGCATTGGAGCCAAATCAATGGTGCCGTAGGTGCCGCCACCTGCGAGAACTTCCTGCAGGAACAATTCGGTAGGATGGGGGGGATTCGCCAGAATACGCTGACTAGCGGTGCCTAAAGAGACATCGGTGAGCATACAGAAGAATCGCGATCTCACCCCCTGCACCACCAAAAATTTACCCACCCGCATATCTTCCACACTGACATCGGCATGGAGACGCACTTCCAGTCCCTGACTGAGGGAACCTTGAATCACTGAACCCAGAGGCATGTCACTGTTCATAACAAGAAATGTTGAGGCGGCCACTGCTTATCCTAGCTTCAGAATCACATTTTAATACATGCGTTCTATAAAAGCTCACCTTTAAAAGAAATAGGCAGCCAGTTAATTACCCACCGCAGTGATTATCAAGATTCAATTTCGCACTAGAAGAGAGTATTGGAAAAGTAGCCACCGTAGTTGAAACACTACTCACCACTTTTAATACACCTAACCTAATCACCAAAGTTCCAACCGACACCAGCCTGAACCGCTGTTGCCGTACCGCCGCCATCTTCAAACGCATCAAAGGCAAAAATGGCATTACCAAAGACGACTAAGTTACTGCCAGGTACAGCAAAATCCACACCAGGCTGTAGGACAAATGCAGTCTGATCGCCCACGGGTGAAGCATCATTCCCCGTAGGTAGAGACACGCCTGCAGCCAGATAAAGATCGGTCTGAAAACTCACGGGAAAGTCATAGGAAACTGTCGGAACCAAAGCAAGGTCGCCGTTGAGCAAAAATGCCTGAGCCCGCAGGGAAATCGGCAGTACTAAAAACTTGTAGCGACCTGAAATAACCAGCCCCAACCCATCGCCATCGCCATTGTCATCATCATTTAAACCAAGGCTGCCACCAGCGCCTACATAACTGCCATAGGCCGCTTGAGCCTGGGCCGGTTTGACATCCAGCGCAGCCACGAGAGCTGCCGCTGTTATAGCGGCTAAGCTTAAACGCCCTAGCGTAGTTTTAAGCAGGCTGATCATCGTCACTTACTCCTTAGTTAATGTCCCTAACAATTCTTGAAGACTGCTTCTTTAAAAAACTGCGCCCCATTAGCCCAAAGCAAAGCACTCCTTGCTTTTAGCATGGCTACATCTACATAAAAATATGAAAGCGCCACAAAGTTAACGCGTTGTTGGCAAAATGTCAAAGGTTTTTTTGAATCTAGCCCGTATTACGCATTCCAGCGGCGATACCATTGATAGTCAACAAGGCTCCCCGTAACAGTTCACCGCGACTGTAGCGAGATTGGATCACTCCAGTGGCTAATGCAGCCATATCGCGATGCTGACGCAGGCGTTTGAGCAGCGAGACCTGTAGAAAGCCCAGGGGAACAATGGTGCCGTTACGCAGCTGTACCGAGCGCTGCAGACCAGGATCTCCATCCAGTAACGCCTGATTATCAGTCACCTGTAAGACCATCTGACTGGTGAGATGAAATTCCTGGGCAATTTGATCAAACACAGCCTGGAAACTATTTTGTCGTTCCCCTTCACCCAGCTCATTGACATAGTGTTGAGCAATCTGTAGGTCGACCTTAGCCAGGGTCATTTCTACCTTGGAGATAGCCATTTTGAAGAACGGCCACTTAGTATAAAACGAACGCAACAGTTTAAGATTCTCTTCCGGTTCTTCGTTTATAAATTCTTGCAAAGCAGTGCCAACGCCATACCAGGAAGGCAATAAAAATCGCGCCTGGGTCCAGCTAAACACCCAGGGAATGGCCCTCAGACTAGGTAAATCCTTCTTGCCGCCGCGACGGGCAGGACGAGAGCTGATCTGTAGCTGGCTAATTTCTTGAATCGGAGTGACATGGTGGAAAAACTCTACCAACTCCGGATCTTCATAGATAAGCGCCCGGTAGTGCTGTCGAGAACGCACAGCTAGCTTCTCCATAATTTCTTGCCAGGGAGCAATTTCATCAAAACTATTACTTAGCAAACTGGCCTGAACTACAGCAGTAGTGACCGTTTCCAGGTTGTATAGGGCCAAGTCCTTAAGGTTGTACTTAGAGGCCAACACCTCGCCCTGTTCCGTAATTTTGATCCGGCCATTGATACTGCGACCGGGCTGAGCCAAAATAGCTTCGTAAGCAGGACCACCACCCCGACCCACTGAACCACCCCGACCGTGAAAGATCCGCAGGGAAATGCCGTACTTTTCAGTCACTTTTTGCAACGATTGCTGTGCCTTATGGATTTCCCAATTGCTACTCAGGAAACCAGAGTCCTTGTTACTGTCGGAATAGCCCAGCATTACTTCTTGCAGGGCAGTTGGTTCATCCGCCCCATAGCCACCCTTGAGCATAGACAGATATAGAGGCAGCTCAAATAGCTCCTCCATCACCGCTGTTGAACGGCGCAGGTCCTCCACTGTCTCGAATAGAGGAACAATGTGTAGACTCCCAATTCCTGTGGCCGGGTCGTACAGCCCAGCCTCCTTGGCTAACAGCAACACTTCTAAAATGTCGCTGGCATAATTGCTCATGCTAATCACATAGCTGCGACAAATATCCTGACCAAATTCCTGGTGGAGCTTGCGCACCATGTGAAAGGTGGCCACGGTTTCTCTGGCTTTTTCTGAAATGGGCAGCTCCGTGGGAATAAGAGGTCGTCGCGTACTCAGCTCAGAGGTGAGCCATTCCACTTTCTCAGGCTCAGAAAAGTCATTGTAGAGATTGGGTAACTGCAAATATTCGGTAATTTCGTGAATCGTATCGGAATGGCGGGTGCTTTCTTGACGAATATCCAACTGGGCCACACTAAACCCATAGATTTCCACCTGACTCAACAGCACATCCAGCTCTCGACACACGAGACCGGTTTCTTGCAAACTACGATGGATCAGATCTAACTCAGCTAAAAAGTCTTGCCCAGACGCATATAGCGCGCCTGGAGGCGCGACGTTATCTTCTTCTTGAAGGTAGTCACCGTTATAGAGCTTTTGACTGCGTTGATGGGTATTTACCAACCGTTTTTCAATGTAGGCCAGCTTAAGACGATAGGGCTCTTGCCGATAGCGAATGGCAAATGCATCATAAACATCTGGCAGCTGCAAGCGATCCTGTTCTAAAGACTCCAACAGATCGGGCAGGACTTCACTCCAATGTAGTGAAGGACTGAGCAGACCTGAAAGGTTACGCACCGACGCCATATACTTTCCCAACACCAAATTTCGCTGGTATGAAGCTGTTTTCCAGGTGATTTGGGGGGTAACTGACGGGTTGCCATCGCGATCGCTCCCTACCCAGGACCCAAAGCGACAGAACCGATGACGGGGCGGCTTGAGACCAGGAAACGTATTGCTCAAAGCTCGATTAAACCGCTGATATAGCTCAGGAATGGCCTCAAAGAGCACCACATCAAAATAGTGCAGGGTAAAGTCCACTTCATCCAAAACCGACGGTTTAAATTGGTGCAGCTCGTCGGTGCGCCACCACAGCCGAATCTCTTCGGTTAACTGTTCCTGCAGCTGAACAATGTCCCAGGATGATTTCTGTTCACGCAGGCGCGCCTGTTCCTCTGCCAGATCTAGACGACGGAATATGGATGAAATACGACGCTGCTTATCACGAATGGTATGACGAACAATTTCGGTTGGGTGGGCTGTAAACACTAAACGCACATCCAGCTGATTAATCAGATTCTGGATGTGTCTAGGGGGAACATTCAGCTGACTTAGAAGAGGAAATAGCCAGTGAAATGTACCTGTCCCTCTTTGTTTTTGAGATACATTACCAACGTCAGTACTCACTAAGTTGCTTAGAAATACCTCACCCCCAGTAGACCCTTTAGAATTCTGCTCGGTCCCATTACCCAAGCCGTCTGCAACCATCTGGTAATGCTTGCGCTGATCTTGCTGCTCGTAATGTTGCTCAACAATATTGATCAGCTGAAAGTAAAGCGCAAAGGCGCGGGCCATGCGAATGGCATCTTCTAGACTAAGTTGCTCAATTAGCTGCAGGGCATTGGCATTATCAAGGGCCGGATCTGCCTGTCCATCCGGAGCACACATGCGGCGAATATTCTTGAGCAAACTGACTAGCTCTGCACCACATTCAGCTTCTAAAACTGATTCCCAGATGCTTTCCACCACAGTTAAGCGGTGCCTTAGAAACGCTTCAGATGCCTCTGGAATAGAGAGACTCTCGGATTTCGCTAAGACCATATCATCTTGGTAGGAAACAGTTGGACTCATGCAACGTCAAAAAATAACGACTGAGAGACGGAGATTGCCCGTGGTGAGCATCTCCGAGAAAATTGTAGAGGCTTTCGGACATGACAAACATGTTCTGATCGGATGATCGAGGAAAATGCCAGGAAAATGTTTGTTAAGGTCTGCGGGGATCGGGATCAAGCACCGGCAGTTGAATACCTCGAAATATCTCTTCACTTGCCATGCCAAACTGTGTAAGCCAATAGGTTAGAGCATGACCCACAATCAGTACGCTCAAAAAGGGTAGGGTGGCAAGGGCTAAACCAATTTGGGAATTGTTAACCAACGTAAACGGTAGGTCGTTGGCTACTTTTTGGGTAGATTTTTCACGAAAAGGTTGCATAAGTGGAGTGCTCGTAGTAAACGTATAGCAACTTTAGGGAATGCCATGGCCAACGCTGGTGCGTCTATGCAGTAGCGTCCCTCCATTTTTGGAAAAGGCCTATTTCCAACCTAGCAGCTACCTCTCATCCTAGATGCTGTTCCTACTGTAATGTTGCGAACTATGTCTAGAAATAGTGCGGGTGCTCAGGTTGATCGCATATTTCTACGAACATCTTCAGCTGCAGGCATTGACTGAAAAATTGCTAAAGCTGTTGAAGTTTATAGGATTGGGAGACTTTAGGTTCGTTTCTCGATATTTGTGCTATCTGTAAGTAGCCCTTGACTAAACCTGTTTAAGACACTACATTTTGCGGTCGAAGCATTGTGGTTGTCGTACTGTTATGGGATCTGAAGGTCTATGTTCAGTCACGTAAAATCTGAGCCCCCATCGACATTAGACCCTACGGCTTTACTGCCCTGGCTTGAGGATGTGGTCAACAACGAAAGCTGCACCCTAAAAACTAAGCTGAGGGGCAATATTCTGCATGTTTATGCTAAATCCAATGCTGGGTTGGATCGAGAATATGTGTTGTTACGGTTGGTGCGATCGCTCCTGACCCCAGACCGGAAAGCGTCTCTTATCAAGGACTTTCCCCACATTTACCAGCTTTATTTTTACAGCGGTCGCTGGGAGCAACAAAAGCCCGATTGGTCCACCCCCATTTATTTAAATCGTTTGGAGCGCCATCTGGAGCAGCTGGTGGAGACCAGTGCTGACCTGGAGGAGATGAAGCGTTCAACGGCCCACTTAACTTCGGGAATTGGGTATTTGGACGATGCCACCTCCGCCATTGTGCTCTCTAATGCCAGTCTGGCGCGCAAAGGGGACCCAGATGCGATCGCACGTTACCTCAGTCAAACCCTCAGCGCCCTGGATGTAGGGGTGGATGTGGTGGTCAATGCGATTCCTGGCAAGGCCAAACGGGCTCAAGGGGTGATTACGGCCGCTACCGTTGACCCCAGTCGAGAGTTAATCAACCGTCTGTGGATTTTGTGTCGAGCCGCCTACAGCCCTGACCCAGCGCTGATTGCCGAGCCCACAGCCCAGCGGCTACGGGACCTCAAGCTCACCCAGTTTCAAGATGCGGTGATTTCGGTCCAGGTGCTAGGGGAAGATACCCCTGACTGGCGACTGCGGGTGGACCTCACCCCCAGTGAAGAAATCCTTAAAGAGTGGAGTCGCTGGGGCGATACAGAATCCATCGCCCGACTTCTAAACGAAGTGCTGCTGCCCTTGGATGTCAGCGTTCTGCCGGAAGTCAAGGATGCCACCCTGCACCTGGTATGTCAGCCCCTGGCCGCCGGGCAAACCGTTGCTCCCATTGAGGGGGAAGATCCAGCGACGTCCACCAAGGGCTCTGAAGCAGACATTATTGATGCGATCGCACCGCTCTTAGAACAGCTTGCTCCCCAGGGTATAGGCCGAGCAGTGGTCTACGGGCCTAGCCTGGACGGTATTAATCCGGTCTGGCTGCGGTGCCTGGATCTACCGGCTAGCGAGCACATGGACCTGGCCATTCCCACCACTGAACTCGCCCGACAGGGAGATTTACCCGCCATTGCCTACTGTTTGACCAAGCGGCTCAACCCTGACCTGGACGAACAGCTATCAACCGGCGGTATTCGGGTACAGCTGCTGATGCGGGAACGACGGTTACACATCATGATGGATGCTCCGGTGTGCCCGTCGCGACGACAGGTCGTCCCCCAGCTCAAGCAGTACCTGCGCCAGAACCCGATTAAGGGCATTGTGGGAATTCGTGTATACGGTCGCCGATCTGGGCAAAAACGCCCCGATTGGAACTATGGATATGACCGTCAGCCCAAGCAGCGTTTAGTCCCAGAGGCCGCTCCCGAATTTGTTGCCTCCGATGCCTATCTAGGTGACTTGATCCAACCGGAGGACGGGACGACCGAGGAGGTTAGGGAGCAAGATTGGCCGCGTCAGGCCTTGGAGCAGGTCCGGACCCTGCTAATCAAAACCCAATTGTTTGCAGCCACCTCCATAAGCCCCGAGGAAACAGTAGCAAGCGATCGCCTGTCGGGAAGGAAGGGCATTGCTCTAGCCTGGAGCATTCTGGGCTTGCTACTGGTGTTTCAAGCAGACTGGATTGCGGGGCATCTGTTTAGAGCTCGGTCGCTAGCAGTCACAGCCCAGCAGCAAGAGGTGTCACAGCGGCAGCAAAAGCAGAAGACGCCGCCATCCACATTTGAAGAACAGCTGGCCCAGCTCAACTGGGGCCAAAACGACGGCGATGATACTATCAGCCTGGATGGCTTGCCAGGGTTTGCCAGCTCGGCCATCAATGACACTGATTTGCTCAGCAGCCAGCCCCAAACAACGGTTTCTATGGCTGAAGTATTGGCAGCGTCTCCTTACCCGTCGTTCAAAAGTCAGCAGCTCAATGAAAAGTTGGCGCTGTACGACTGGCACGTAGCCGAGCAGGGGGCTCCCGATGTTCTGGTATTTGGTAGCTCACGGGCTCTGCGAGGGGTGGATCCGACGGCGCTACAAAGAGCGCTAGTGCCCCTGGGCTATGACGATATCAGTGTTTTTAATTTTGGAGTGAACGGCGCAACGGCTCAGATAGCAGACCTGGTGGTGCGGCAGCTGCTGGCAAATTATCCGCTACCCAAGCTGATTGTATGGGCCGATGGAGCCCGAGCATTTAATAGTTCACGGGTGGATGTAACGTTTAATGCGATCGCGACATCCGAGGGCTACCAACAGCTCATTACTGGCGAGCTATTTCCCGACATGGTTGATGATGGCACTGGCCCCCTCCTCAACCCCGCCCAGCAGATCAATCGCTATTACACCCGTATCGATCAGCAACTGAGCAAGGCCCTGGGCAATATCTCGTCAGCCTACGGTGAACGGACCCATCTCACCCAAGTCACCCAGGTCAATCTTGGCGGCAAAGTCTCTCAGCCAGTTGCCGTCAACCCCACCGAGACCGATTTAATCGATGCCAATGGGTTTTTACCTTTGGCTATCCAATTTAACCCTGCCACTTATTACCTCGATCATCCTCGGGTAGCAGGAGACTACGATGGCGACTACAAAGCCTTCCAGATAGAAGGGCCCCAAATAGAAGCCCTCAGACGGATGCTGGCCTACACCCAATCCCAGGGAGTGGCCGTTACCTTTGTCAACACTCCCCTCACAAACGAATACCTTGACCCAGCCCGCATGGAAGTAGAAAGTCGTTTTCAACGCTACATGCTCCAGATTGCGGCCCAGGAACCGGGGCTGCTGTACCGCGATCTAGGTCAACTTTGGCCCAAACGCTACGACTATTTTTCTGACCCCAGTCACTTGAATCGGTTTGGCGCTTACCAGCTGGCCAACCGCCTAGCCCAGGATCCGATGATTCCCTGGCTCAAGCTCAAATCATCTGAGAACTAATGCCATTTCAATTGCCGTATCCATAAAGATATATTCGCCCCAATGACCCTGCCCTCCATTTTTTACGGTTTATTCCTGATCGGCACCGGTTTAATTTACTGGCTATTGCCTGGCCGCGGGCTCAAGTTATGGCTACTGCTGTTAACCAGCCTGGTCTTTTACGGCTCCCTACAGCTGCAGTATGTGCCACTTTTGTTAGCCCTAATCTTGGCTAACTATCTGATTGGTCGGCGTCTCAGTGCTCCCCTCGACTGGCGAATTCCCAATGAAGAGTGGCACTTCGCTCAGCAGGACTGGGACCGCAAACGACTGGTGCTGATGTGGGTGGGCATCAGTTTAAATGTGCTGCTACTGCTGGGTTTCAAATACGTTACTCCATTTGCAGCAACGCTCAATCCAAGTTTGCAATTACTGATGCCCCTGGGTCTGAGCTTCTTTTGCTTTGAGTCCATTGCCTATTTGGTCGACATCTATCGAGGGGCCCCGGCTGCCAATCACTTTATTGAATTTGCAGCCTACAAACTATTTTTTCCCAAGCTGATTGCAGGACCGATTACCCGGTTTCAAGGCTACATCAGCCAAATGAAACGCCCCCGTTTGCCTAGCCTGGAGCAGGGTGTGGAAGCAGGCTGGCTGATTGCCTCGGGAGCCACTAAAAAATTGCTGCTAGCTGACCGCATTGGTCTGCTAGTTAACCTTAGCTTTGACAATCTAGAGCGGGCCGGTAGTGGCGATCTGTGGCTAGCCGTTTTCGCCTACGGCCTCCAGCTCTACCTGGACTTTAGTGGCTATGTCGATATCGCCCGAGGCAGTGCACTGCTGCTGGGCATTCAGCTGCCGCAAAATTTCGACTTTCCCTATTTCACCACCAGCATTGCTGAATTTTGGCGGCGCTGGCACATTACCTTGGGGGACTGGCTACGCAACTATCTTTACTTTCCTTTGGGAGGTTCCCGTAAAGGGTTAAGTAGAACCTGTCTAAACCTACTAATCGTGATGCTGATTGCCGGGATTTGGCATGGTGATCAGTGGGGGTTTCTAATTTGGGGACTGCTCCACGGACTGGCATTGGTAATCCATCGATTAAATCAAACTATTGCCGATGCTCGCCCAAGGCTGAAAGCATTTTGGACCAGTTGGCTGGGGATTCTAAGTGCTTGGGGCCTTACCCAGCTATTTGTCTTCCTGAGCTGGGTGCCCTTTCGTTTACCCAATCTGCAAGATGTCAGGCTGGTGGCCAATCACTTCTTTAGTCAGGCAGCCGATGTACAGTTCGCCCAAAAGGTTTACATAGAGTCCCTTGGCGCTAGTCGAGGCAGCATTACCTTAATGTTGCTTGGGCTCAGCGGCATTATGGCTTTGCTGTACGGTTTCAAACATCGGCTAAAGTTACAAATCAGCTGGCCCCTGAAACTCATGTTTATTCCCATCGGGCTTTATCTAGCCTGGTTACTGGCTCCAATTGAATCCGTACCTTATATCTATTTCGAGTTTTAAGAATTTGATACAGAGCGCGATTATGAGAATCCCCTACTCATTCTCATAATCTTGACCATAGGTTGCATTAATCGGCACCAGATCCATTAAGCCACAACGCTTCTCTAGCAAAACGTTGACTGCATTCAATAGCTCCGTAGGCAAATCAGTAATAAATATTAAGCGTTGTTGCAAAAACTAATAATTAGCGTTACATTTGTATATAAGCAAACAGAGGAAATTACTCAATCTCCTCTGGGAGTCATACATACTGTACCTTTACAACGCAATAATTCATCATGACTACTACTCTACAGCAGCGCCAAAGCGCTAACCTGTGGGAGCAGTTTTGTCAGTGGGTCACCAGCACCGAGAATCGCCTATACGTAGGTTGGTTTGGCGTTCTGATGATTCCTACACTGCTAGCTGCTACTGCTTGTTTTGTAATCGCCTTCGTCGCTGCTCCTCCCGTTGACATCGACGGTATCCGCGAG
>JBCCXQ010000055.1:0-23136 GCA_039191365.1 Cyanobacteria bacterium P01_F01_bin.13
ACGGGTACCCACCGCCGAGGAATTATTGCCAGAACAACTAGAACTACTAACGCGAGAATTTGGTTCGGTAAAGCGGGCATTTAACCTGGTGGTAAAGGTGACAGATACGGGGGAATGGGATGCGATCGCAACCAAACGCCGTCAAGATCTGCTGGTATACCTGGCCCTCAGTCACTTTGGCAAACGCCCCAAACTGCGCGATCTAAGCCCCGTTGTTCAAAACGACATCAAGGCCCTCTTTGGCAGCTACCGCCAAGCTTGTACCGCTGCTGACCTGATGTTGCTTAGTTTGGGCAATCTGGAACTATTGGCCAAACACTGCCAACAAAGCCCTGTGGGTAAACAAATGCCCGATTCTCTTTGGGTACATCTGTCAGTCTTAGAGAAGCTTGATCCATTGCTGAGACTATACGAAGGATGTGTTTCCAGGACTCTGGGCCGTCCCACAGAAGCCACAGTGGTCAAGCTTAACTACACCAAACCCCAAATCACGTATCTGTTTTTCCCAGATTTTGATACAGCTCCCCATCCAGTTCTACATACCAGTATGAAAGTGGGTTTACAAGATCTCCAGGTACGCTATCGAGACTTTGACCCACAGGAAAATCCGCCTATTCTGTTGCAAAAAGAACAGCTGTTATCTCCCGACTACCCTAACTACAACAAATTTGCCAAGCTTAGTCATCAAGAGCAAGATTGGGGACTATTAGACGGTTCTAGTTACATCACTTTCAATAATTGGGATCAACGTCTTGATGAACAATGTGCTCAGCTGCAAGGTTATCGACTGGTGTGGCGTAAGGATGCTGATCCGTATACTCTTAAGCTACGGAAGTCTCAGGTTCGGGCGCGGCAGAGAGTGAAGGGTAAAGAGTAGAGAGCCACCCTTCACCCTTCACTCTTCATCCCTTTACTCTTCATCCCTTTACTCTTTACCCGCTCCTGCCAACTCTCCACCCCTTGCTTCGTCGGTGTCCCCTGGGCAGTAAACGCCCAGATCTGTCGCTTATGCTGGGGACCGTAGCTAATGTGGATAGGACGATTTGGTCCGTAGTAGTAAAGCGAGTCAAAGGGGAGTGCCTGGTCTATGATCCAGTCCACTAGAAGGTCGCTGCCCAGGGCCATAATTCTGAAATCACAGGCTGCTCCGGTGCGATCGCAATAGTAGCGACCATTACGATTTTTCTCATGGGCCATATGCTGATCCACGCTAGGAGTAGACACGCCATTTTTTAGTCCCGTCACCGGATCTTTTTTCGCCAAAAACCGCTTCAAATCAGTAGAACAAAACCCATAGGTCAGTTCAAATTGCTGCTGCCCATAATGGGCTATTACCGGATCAATGATATGAGCACACAGTGCCTGTAAAGCCGGAATGGTTTCTTCTAGATGTTTAGGAAACGGATCAATAGAATCAGCCCATTGGCGATAGGTTTGTGTACATGTACAAAACTTGTCTAGTGATAAGTATCGCCCTATCTGAATATGAGAGTTAGCTTTCATGCAAACACTAACGCGGCAATTCCTATTGTAGTTAGAAAATCGCTGCTATCGAATATCCGGCTCTGTCATGAGCTAGTACTGCGTCAACTTTTAATTTCGGGGTTGACGATCTCCGAAAGCTTTTTCCAGAAAATATTTCGAGGTTTAACTACCCGAAAAATAGAACTTGACAGACTACTAGCCCTAATCTCTCAGCTAGTTCTAATCTCTGATGGATATGCTCGTTCTAAGATTTCGAACAAGGCTAATCCACCAGAGGTATCTCCCCATGACTACGACCACTCAGCCCCTAGCTGATCAACTTGCAGAGTATCGTGCCGATTTTCAGCAAAAGGCACCCCAGGATGCTCAGGATACGATGGCAGCAGCTACGGATGCTTTAGAAGCGTCTGGTATTGCCGACCAGGTGCTTACGGTTGGCGACACTGCCCCTGACTTTGAGCTGCCCGATGCTACGGGTAAGCCCGTGCGCCTGAGCGAACTGCTCAAGCAAGGTCCGGTGGTGATTAACTTTTATCGAGGTGAGTGGTGTCCCTATTGCAACTTAGAACTACGGGCATTCCAGAACCTGTTGCCTGAATTTAAGCAGGTGGGTGCTACCTTGGTAGCCATTTCTCCAGAATTGCCTGATCATTCCCTCAGCGTGACCGAGAAGCACAGCTTAGAATTTTCTGTTCTTAGTGATGTGGGTAATAATGTATCTCGTCAGTATGGGTTAGTGTTCACTCTGGATGCCTCCTTGCAGCCGCTTTATCAAAGCTTTGGCATTGATATTCCCGCTAACAACGGTGATAACAGCTATGAGTTACCGTTGCCTGCTACTTATGTTATCGATCAATCCGGCCGCATTCGCTATGCTTTTGCTGACGCAGACTATACCCAGCGCGCTGAGCCTCAGGACGTGCTAGCAGTGGTGAATGAGGTGGCGTCATAGAACTGCCGCAACAACAAAGGCATGGGCTGCTTTTCTGCGCAGATTGGTAGATATGGTGAGTTTGTAACAGCCAGCAGTGCGACAGGTTGCGATCGCAACGTCCATCATCTGTCGACCAATTCCCTGACCCTGTAGTTCAGGAGCCACCCCCACCGCTTCAACAATCCCTGAGGGGCTGCCATGGTGGACCAAATTATCCATAATCAAAAGCGCAAAAGTACCAACAACGCGCTCTGCCAAGCAAGCTACCCAAAGGGTATAGCTGGGGTACCGCTGAATTTGTTCAAACCACTGTTCGACATCGGTTAATGTCAAAATGGCCTCATGTTCCAGACCGGAGTAGTTGTACAAATCCAATACCTGAGGCAAGTCTCCTAGGGCACCAGGCCGAATTATCAAATTCATAAAGCCTCTCTTGAACCAGCCGTCAGCTTTACCGTCCGAGGTAGCCCCACTATCTGCTTCTCGGCAAAACACCAGCAGTCCAAACCAAGGGGATATGCTGTTACCATAGCCTGCCACACTACCGCCAAAACATGGTCAAACCAATTTTTGGCGATCGCATGGCTTAACTAATATATTAACCGGTTGTTAAATTCGCATAGATGTCTAGACAAGTTATCAATCCTTTTGCACCCAGGATTAACCACGTTTTTGCCAATATTGCCATTAGATAAGTAGGCAGACATAGAGCTATCAAATGAGTTGGCTATTTGGGATGCTAATAAATTGAGTCGTGTTCTCGAAGATAGATGCTGAAAAGACGTTCCATGGCAGTCTGTACGTTCAAAATTTAAGTAATCCGATTTTGTTGGGTTTCCGTATCTCTAATGAAAGCCTGTTAGGAAGGTATTGATTCATGAAAAAGATAACAATGTTAAGCGGCATTTTAGCAGCTGCGCTTGCGATGGCTCAGGCGAAGGACGCAGCCTCTCTCCAATCAAAAGATGGCCACGCCGGGAACACTATCGTTAGTATTGCGTCGACTAACAGTTCGTTTGATGTATTAACGGCATTGTTAACCCATGCCAAGTTAGTGGGTGTACTTAATGGAGAGACAGAATTTACTGTTTTTGCGCCAACGGATGATGCCTTTGGACGGTTGCCTGAGGGGACTATCGAGAGCCTGTATCAGCCGGAAAATAGAGAGTTACTAGCAACAATCTTGACATATCACGTTGTACCTGGCAGTGTGCGCTCTACCCAGTTGTCCTCAGGGGCTGTGGATTCTGTCGCTGGGATACCGTTAGACATTGCTGTAGGGTCTGGAGTAACCGTGAATAGTGCCAATGTCGTTCAGGCTGACATTGAGGCTAGTAATGGAATTATTCATGTTGTTGATGAGGTGATTTTGCCGCCTCAGTAAGGTGTAATGCTGTCTTCCTGCGGGGTGGGTTAACCGCTGACTTACCCTGCAGCTGCTAGTAGCCTCACAGTTAAATAAATAAGGAGTTTTACACATAATTGCAGGCTATGGGTAAGTTTTGTATGGTGCGTATAGCGATGTTCCCAAGTATTGAGGGAAATGCGATATAGTCCGCTCACTTGCCCCTTAGCGAGGCCGTTAGGTTATGGCTGCACTGTTGTTATTTTCAGTTGAGCTATCTTTAATTATTATTCTGTGTAGTTTTTTATATATTGTCTGTAACTGGAGTTCTCGTCAGGTGCTGCAGTCATCCTCGCTGCGTTTGGATGAGGATGGCCTGCAGACGCTGCGGCAAAATATTCTAGGTATTGCTCTGATTTCAGGATTTCTGCTATTTATTTTAGTGGCAGGATTTAATGGCTGGATACTATTACAGGGTGAACGGCCTGAGGCCTATACACTGTCATTAATCCAAAATACGCCTCGTAAGGTTTGGCTAAGTATTGCTGCTGGTATTGGTAAGAGCGTTTGCTTGCTGGTGTTAGTGGGTATTCTGCAGCGACCGCTACGACGTTTCTTGCAGTATATCTGTGGCCATATCAAGCAAATAGAGCAGATTACGGCTAATGATGACAGTATTGGGAAGCTGTTTGATGCGTTAACGGCTGTGCTGAGTACAGGTATGTGGCTGTTGGCCATGATTTGGTGTACCCGGTTTTTACGCCTACCTGAGCTATTGTCCCCGTACTTGTATGCGACCTGGCGAATCTATCTGATTATCTCCATCGGTATAATCGTTTTTAAATCTGTCACTGTTGTTGTTGATAGTCTGGATGCGCTGAGCAAAAAGTACTCTAGCCCCAATAATTTGTTGCGGTTTTATGGACATTTGCAACATCTGATTCCTTTTCTCAAGCGCTGCTTAGAGTATGTGGTTTGGGTTTATGTAGCTATGTTAGTGGTACGGCAAATCGCTTTGATTGCCGACCTGGCAGACTATGGCGTCAAGGCTGTCAGGGTCATTGCTCTGATCTTTTTGGGACGACTGGCCGCCAATATTATGCAACTGGTTGTCTCGGAAGTATTGCTATCAACCGATGAAACATCCACTGCAGTGTACCAGCGACGAGTAACGATTACCCCCCTAATCGTTAGTTTGCTCAGGTATGTGATTTATTTTGGAACGGTTCTATTTCTTTTAAAGGCCCTTAATATTGATCCAGGGCCGATCTTAGCGGGTGCGGGAATCGTTGGTATAACGGTTGGTTTAGGGGCACAAAATCTGGTTAAGGATTTGGTGAGCGGCTTCTTTATTCTGTTTGAAGATTACTATCTGGTGGGAGACTTTATTGAGACAGCAGAAGCTCAGGGCACTGTCCAATCGATTGAGCTGCGCACCACACGAATTTTACATCCTGATGGTCAGGTACAGATTCTCAGAAACGGGGATATTGGCTCGATTGTTAACTACTCCAAACACTCGGTTGATGCTGCTGTGGAGGTGTCTATTACCTATGAGGTGGATCCAGAAAAAGCGTTTGAGATTATTAAACAAGTGGGAGTAGAGCTTTGTGAGGCGGAGGATGACATTTTAGAGCCGACAACCATTGATGGTGTGGAAACCTTTTCAGAAGAGATTTGTTTGATCTATACCCGCACAAAGGTTAAACCTGGAAAACACCTTAGAATTCAGCGTTTGTTGAGGCAGCACTGCCTGGTGGCACTGCTTAAGGAAGATATTGAGGTAGGCTCGATGGATACGAAGCTGGTGTTAAAGAGCGGATTTGAGCAACTGGGTCTGCAGAGTAAGGGGTAAAGGGTGCACGGCTACGCGTCCATCTCCTGTTTTTTTCAGAAGCGTGTTTCATCGTGGATTCTATGTAATTCATTATCTGTCGACATCGACCTAGTAGATTGCGGTACGCCCTTACCAAGAATCAATCAAACTCAAAACTATAGTTGGCGGATTATAAATTTTTGTTAAGATTGATTCCATGTTAAATTATCTGTATGGAATGAGTTTTTTCAGGTGTGAGGAGCCGATTCTTCGCCGCAAGCAAACACAATTAGATGTGCAGGATTTAAGCGGGTTAATTTCCTGGCGGTGGCAAATTAATCAACGTCAGATCATTTCCTGGTTATACACGCGAATTGATCAGGTTTTCCTGGTTTGGGGTTGGATAACAGGGGTTATATTTCTCACACCTCAGCTTTTTCCCCTGATTAGCTGGCATGATCAGGCCATTTTCTTGTCAGGGTTGTCATTGCTTGGCATTGGTATGATGACTTGGCTAGCCTGGTTCTGGGTCAAAGTAGAACAACTGCGGTGGTTGATTTATCTGTGGAGTGGACTGGTTGTTATCGGCCTAGCCCTGACTGACTACGGAATTTTTATGGGCTCTGGGATGATTCTGATAAATCTTTGCCCTCTTTGGTTAATGCTGTGTGCTTTGGGCTATGTCGTTATGGGGGTGGGGATGCGATCGCGCACGTTTTTGATGTTTGCCACTCTACATAGCTGCGCAATTCCTCTACTCAGCCTGGCTCCAGGCTATCAGTTCTCAATCACGGCTATGGTAATCTCCAGTAGTTTATTTTTCTTAGCTGAAGTCCAGTGGG
This sequence comes from Cyanobacteria bacterium P01_F01_bin.13, assembly GCA_039191365.1. GTDB lineage: Bacteria > Cyanobacteriota > Cyanobacteriia > Phormidesmidales > Phormidesmidaceae > Leptothoe. The sequence goes on from JBCCXQ010000055.1 coordinate 6,423, forward strand.
ATATGCGCCCCCCAGTTTTCTCTGAGGCACTCTCTGCAGAGCAAAATGCGTTTAATCAGAAACAACACCAGCTGAGAACCTTACAGCAGTGATCGATACACATTAATTAATCAAATTGCGAGTAATCCTCTCGGAAAGATTGTAAAAACGTTGAGAAATATGTTTTATTTTTTCTGGAGAAAACTATTCTTGCACTCTGTTTCTAATATTGAGGAGTCTCTCTTAGTGTGTTGTTGCAACTAAAACATGCATCACAGAAGTTGTTCTGTTTGGTCTGTAAATCGTATTTTGAAGGAGAACGATGTCAGAAATACGAGTGCTAAATTTTAGTTGGAATCAGCACATAGCCTTGACGAGGCTATTGTAAATGTCACAGGGTGGTGCGGGGTTTTTATCGTTTCCCCTGCTTCATGGTAACGGAGGGGATGCTAAACCATCCGACAGAGCAGTCTGACGTTACCAACATCCTACTTATGTTTAACCGAAACTATCGGTAGCCTTTCTAAAAGCTATTACTGCAGATTTCGGACATATCTACACCCATCTGAACCAGTCCATCAAACTGGCAAATCTGGCCAATGTTATAGCTTTATTCAACAACGCTAGTTTGGATAAAGCCGTAATTACCTGAGACAAAGCGAACATGGATCCATGGCTCCCCGGTGTCAGCCAGAATAAACTGTTGCAGCACAATCACCCTAGCAGGTGGTTCGAATTTTAAAGTATCCCCATAGCCTGGGGAAATCCAAACGGTAGCAGGTTGTACAAGTTCCGCCAGTTGATAAATTGTACGAATATCTTCGATCTCACTCTGGAAAAACTGTCGAAATTGGTAAGCCTCCTGGCAGTCTGCTTGTATTATCGGCTCGATGATGGTGGCACATCCCTCAGCCGTAGGGGTAAATAGATCTTGAGCTTGTGCGATCGCACTTCTAAAGGTTATGGCTGACAGAGCTGCAAACGTACCTAATAGCAGAGTTTTCATAATGGAGACTGAAATAGATGTACTCTTTTATTGTCTATCTCACGATTCTCCAAGAAAGAGATTTTAGAAAGGGGTTAGGCGCTTTGGGAGGTAGTGGACACGACTGAGCTATATGATGTCGTTCAAAACCGTAGACTTCTGCAAGCTGCGTAGGAGTAAGTTCTTTCTCAAAGTTGCTTTTAGAATAGTTGCTTATCATCATGGCAATCTCAATGGGTCAATAATTTTGAGCGTCACAAGATTAATTATATTGGCATTAGAATTTAATGTTGAGGGCGCAACTGCTCCCGTTGGACTTCACGCCAATAGCTGAAAGTTTCTTCTCGGATGGGAGCAGCAAGCGTATTATACGCTCCAAGAAGCTGAAGGACTTCAGTTGGGGGCATATTGGCAAGCATCACTTCTAAGCTACGAGTAAAATCGTTAGCGGTCATAACTTTGGTCTGTATGGTTTGGGTTAAATACAGTGTTGCAAACCTAAACGGGCCTTCCTTACCGAGAATGGTAATTTGACAATCTATTTTTTCCAAGTCTGGAATCTGACGCTACGGCTCTCTAGTATGATTTTCCCTGCGCCATGCAGATAAATAGCAACCACAACAGGAAAGTTTCTCCTCTTGATCAGTCACGAAGATTCTCCTATCTGCAAAGGACTGAATCTATGAAAAAGTTTGGCCATGTAAAGCGTTTGTCAGATTAATTAGAATACTTGCTATACACGAAATCAAACCTGACATACGTTAGGAGTCTTTACTTCAAACCTGCAGTTCTTGGCAAATGGCAAGTAAGCTGATTCCTTAGTTTGAGCAAGCTCAGACTGTACAAAGCTATTCAAAGACTGCAAAAGTTTTTGTATATTAGAGTTACGTGATTCTAGTAGGCCATTGTCATTGACATAGCAGGTTGTCCACCAAGCTGATGTTTCCCATATCAGGTAGCGCAACAAACTCAGATAAGGATATTGAGGATTCCAGTATTTATTTTTAGGAATGCGGTGCAGTTGATTTGCCTCACGCATAGCACTGCAACAAATACGGATGTAAGCAACACTCCTAAGTTGAATTGGAATATCTTGCATCAGTAGATTTTGTTTGGCATACATAAGCTGACAAGACATAAACGGTTGATCGTTGTTATAAGTAAAATCCATTGGAGTACTCCTTAAGATATTGACGTTTTGCCGATAAGTAATGGCGTTTTGATGACATTAGTTGTTCTCTAACCAGATCATGACTGCTGTCTCAGACTCAACCCAATATGAGTGATGCGTACGTGGATCATCAACTCGCCACCAAACCTGACCTTGACGATCTATGACTTGTGTAATCGTAGGTTCATTGTCTGGAGCGAACCAAGCGAGTAAAACCTGACCCAACTTGGCAAAAAATTGGCTGAACTTAAAGGGTTGTTGGCTATCGCCAGAAAACTCACAGCGGCTATTTTCAGGTTGATAAGCAGGCGAAAACGCAGGATACTTCATTACGGTTCCTCTTTACTAATAGAAACACCTGTTTTGTTGTTATGGAACAGGAACGTTTATCTCTCAAAAGGTGTTCAGATATAACACCAATGAGACGCACCAACATTCCATACATAAGGTCATTGGCAAGAAAGCAAACGGCTGTTTTCACTCCACTAGTTATAAAGGTTGAGAACATTCCAACCGCATATGTAGCGGAACAAATCAATTGATTTCTTGATTACTACACTTAAAAAATATAGAAGAAACTATCGACTGTCGTTACAGGAAATGTCTGGAGTCTAAACATAAAATGTCAGGTTGATAGCAACACAAACAGACAGCTATCATTTTTTTCGATAGTAGGACTCATTATAGGAATGAACATACGCCCCAGGGGCACCGACTCAAAGTGGGACGTTTTCCCAAGCATAGAATTTAGAATGTAGGAGCTAGGAGTCCAGCCCCTTCTAGATTCTAACTCCTATCTTCTACATTCCTGCTTAACCAAAATTTCTCGGCTTGAGTGGATGCCCCGCGCCAGCACATTTTGCTCTTAAAAGCTCCATTCCCTTAATCCCGTCTATGGTATTAAGTAGTCAAGGATAGATTGGCCAATATGACTTTTAGCATAGTCATATTATGTAATTATCAAACGCTTCTGTTGTATTAGGTTAAGCCAAAATAAAAAGCCCCCACCCATAGGCAGGGACTTTATTGTTTCAAACCTCTTCTAACTTAAAGAAGAATAATTTAGGATGAGGCTTACTTGTCATCCAGAGCAGCAATACCCGGTAAAGTCTTACCTTCTAGTAGCTCAAGGCTGGCACCACCACCAGTGGAAATGTGACTCATCTTGTCAGCAACGCCCACTTTCTCAACAGCAGCAACGGAGTCACCACCACCAATGATGGACATGCAGCCATTGCTAGTAGTGATTTCAGACAGCGTGTTGGCAACCGCTTCAGTACCCTTAGCAAACTTGTCAAACTCAAACACACCCATAGGGCCATTCCAGATGACGCCCTTACAATCAGCCAGAGCCGCCTGGAATACTTTGATAGAATCAGGGCCAATGTCTAGCCCCATCCAGCCATCAGGAATTGCTTCAACGCTAACGGTTTGATCGTTGGCATCGGGGGCGAAGTTGTCAGCAACCACCACGTCAGTGGGGAGCAACAGTTCAACGCCTTTCTCCTTGGCCTTAGCTTCCAGGGCCTTAGCTAGTTCTAGCTTGTCTTCTTCAACTAGAGATTTACCAACACTCAGACCACGAGCCTTGTAGAAGGTGAAGATCATACCGCCGCCGATGAACAGCTTGTCTACCTTCTCTAGCAAAGTCTCGATCACACCAATCTTGGAGGAAACCTTGGAACCACCGACGATGGCAGCGAAAGGACGCTGAGGACTATCTACAGCACTCTGCAGATACTGAAGCTCTTTCTCGATCAATAGACCGCTAACGGAGGGGCTAAGGTACTCAGTTACGCCAGCAGTAGACGCGTGGGCACGGTGAGCGGTACCAAAGGCATCGTTGACATACATTTCAGCGACGGAAGCCAGGTTCTTAGCGAACTCAGGATCGTTGCTAGTTTCACCATCGTAGAAACGTACATTCTCTAACAGTGCAACTTGACCGTCAGACATACCGTCTACAGAAGCCTTCACATCATCACCAATGCAGTCGTTGCACTTGATCACATCCTGACTAAGCAACTCAGATAAGCGTACAGCAACGGGAGTTAGACGCATGCTGTCAACGACCTTACCTTTAGGACGACCGAAGTGGCTGCAAAGGATTACCTTGGCACCCTTACTAGTCAATGCCTGGATGGTGGGCAGAGCCGCACGAATCCGAGTGTCGTCGGTAATTTTGCCTTGATCATCAAGAGGCACATTAAAATCTGCGCGCATCAGAACGCGCTTACCTGACAGGTCAGCCGCTGACAAATCGGTGACGGATTTCTTTGCCACAGAACTATCCTCCTTATCTCCTAATGCAGTTTTGTTACGTTACGTACGCCCCACTTCAAAGCTAGGACAAGCTTGATTACCCTAGATGTAAAGCGTTGATACATTTTCTTTACTCACTAGGTATTATCGCTTATTGCGGCTCTGATTTTTGATCGAAGTCTAGGGTTTTCCCAAGCTATGTTTAAGACCGTTCTATTTCCAATAGATGCTAGTCCAGAAGCCCAGCAGGCGGCTTTTAAGGCAGCAGAATTAGTCAAATATCATCAAAGTCATTTGGTTTTACTATCGGTTGTTGAGGTTCCAAATGGTTCTAACGCTCATCCCGAGCAAACGTCCCCTGAGGCAGTGGCCCAGCTTTTAGAGCAGGCTAAGACCGTATTTACAAACCAAGGAATTGATACGGAGGCAATTGAGCGAGAAGGTAATCCGGCGTTTGTGATTTGTGATGTGGCTGATGAGATGTCAGCAGATCTGATCGTGATGGGCTGTCGAGGTACGGGGCTGACTGCTGAGGGTGAGTTGGGTAGTGTGAGTAGTCGGGTGATTAATTTATCCCCCTGTCCAGTGATGGTGGTTCCTTAATTCTCTACTCCCCATTGACCTGATACCTCCCACATCTAAAATAGAGTGCTGACCTCACTCTTGCTTGCTATGTCTTCACCATCTATCCAGTGGTATCCCGGCCATATTGCGAAGGCGGAGCGTTCTTTGAAAGAGCAGCTGAAGCGGGTGGATGTGGTTTTAGAGGTTAGGGATGCGCGTATTCCTTTAGCTACCCACCATCCGGAGGTGGATGGGTGGATGGGTGAGAAGGCGCGGGTGCTGGTGCTAAACCGGGTGGATATGATTTCACCGGAGGCCCGCCAGGCTTGGCAAACTTGGTTTAAGGCTCAAGGGCAGACGGTCTACTTTACTAATGCAAAGCAGGGTAAGGGGGTGCAAAATCTTCTGCGGGCGGCTCAGGATGCGGGTAAGGCGATGAACGATCGGCGCAAACGTCGGGGTATGAAGCCGCGACCAGTGCGAGCGGTGGTGATTGGGTTTCCCAATGTGGGCAAATCAGCACTGATCAACCGTTTGCTCAAGCGTAAGATCGTGGTCAGCGAGCGGCGGGCGGGGGTGACGCGGCAACTAAGGTGGGTGCGTATTTCGAATGAGATTGAGCTCTTGGATGCGCCAGGAATTATTCCACTTAAGCTGAATGACCAAGCAGCGGCTCTCAAGCTTGCAATTTGTGATGATATTGGCAATGCAGCCTACGATACACAACGAGTGGCGGCGGCATTTGTGGATTTGCTTAAGGAGTTGGATCGGCTGGATGGGGGATATGGGAATGCGATCGCATCCCGCTATGACATACCCTTTATGGCTGACACGGGTGAACCCTACACCGGTGAAACCTATTTAATAGCATTGGCCCATCGCCATAACGATGATTTGGAGCGAGCGGCCCATCAACTACTCAACGACTTCCGCCGAGGAAACTTGGGGAATTTGGGACTAGAGTTGCCCCCGATAGAGCCAGCCGAAACTACACTTCCCGCTTCAACTTTCGAGGCGTAGCATAGGTCTGCCTCTCGCGTCAGGGCAGAAGATGTGAATCTTCAGCGAAGATTAAATTGGGTCATCGGTTTGGCATCACGTACTGAGATAGTATGCGGATCAAACGGGAAATCTTGATAAAACAGTGCTTAGCAGGCACATATGGCAAATGTCCTGATGCACTGGGATATTTGTACGTCAGGTTAGCTTTGTAGCTTAAGGCTTTTAGGAATATCTATGGTCCTAACTAACCTGACAGCAGCGATAGGATGGCCAATCAGGGGACAAAAAGAAATCTGTGAACTCATCTAATGCTCCAACACTTAAGGTGTCAGTCCTGGCTCCAGATGTTTCTGGTGGTGGTATGACGCGCGTTTATTTAGTGAGCCAAATCTTGCAACGGCTGGGGCACAGTGTAGAGGTGATTGGCTGCCAATTTGGTGATGCTATTTATCCACCGCCCCCTGACACGCTGACGGTATCTTCTGTACCAGGTAAGCGTTTACCTGAGTTCTTAGTCCCAGCAGTACAGCTTTTAAACAAACTTCAGGGTGATGTGATTTACGCTATAAAGCCTCGCTTTACTAGCTTGGGTCTGGCCCTACTCAAAAAGGTCTACACCCGTCGACCGGTGCTGCTTGATATCGACGATTGGGAGTTGAGCTGGTTTGGTGGCGAACGCTATACCTATCGTCCAACGGTAAAACAGCTGGCCCGCGATGTTCTGAAATCCGATGGTGCACTACGGGATTTAGAACATCCTTTTTATATTTCTTTGGGTGAGCGTTGGGTACACCAGGCGGATGCGGTCACCGTTAACAATCAGTTTCTGCAACGGAAGTTTGGTGGACATTATCTGCCCAACAGTAAAGACACCCATATTTTTGACCCAGAACGGTTTGACCCAGCAGCCAGTCGTAAAAAGTATGGACTGTCTGATTATCGGGTGCTGATGTTTCCGGGAACCGCCCGTCCCCATAAGGGTTTAGAAGATATTTTAGTGGCGCTAGACTCCCTCAATCAACCGGATTTGCGTCTGGTAATTGTCGGGGGGCGTAAGCCCGATGGTTATGAAGATGAACTGATGGAACGCTGGCCCCAGTGGCTGATTAAGTTGCCTCGATTTCCCCTGCATCAGATGGCTGAGGTGGTAGCAGCGGCCCATATAGTGGTGGTGCCCCAGCGGGATACACCGACGGCTCAGGCCCAGTTTCCCATCAAACTAACCGATGGTATGGCCATGGCTAAGCCGATTCTCTCCACCACTGTAGGGGATATTCCCAAGATTTTGGGCGATACAGGTTATTTAGTGGCACCCCATGCCCCCGCAGAGCTAGCTGAGATGCTAAAAACCATCTTGAACGATCCAGAGCAGGCCGCTCTGCGGGGGCATTTAGCCCGAGAGCGCTGCATTCGTTATTACAGCGTTGATGCCATGGCCGACACCTTGGGGCCTCTGATTCAGCAATGTCTCCAGAGGCAGCTAAGGAATCAGTTAGGCTATAAACAAAATCGCAACCGTATGGAGAGTGGTCGCTAGCCTTTGATATCAAAGATATCCGTATTCCATATTATTTATCGCATTACATTTATCACGCCGCTCCTGCCTACTTATTCATGTCTTCCACCCGTTTACTATTTCAGTCGCTACTAAAATATCCGGTTCTCTTATTTTTTACTGTTCTATTAGGCTTCTCAGGAGCACTGTTCAGTGGGGTAAGTGCCCTGTTGATTTTGCCAATTTTGTTAGAGCTATTGGGGCAATCGGAAGAATATGCTACCTCTCTACCGCCGATTTTGCAGCGGTTTGTTAGTGTTTTTGATGGTCTGCCAGAGGGGGCTCGGCTACCGGTGATGGCGGGGACCGTAGTGGCGGTGATTGTGCTTAAAAGCCTATCAGCCTATGCCAGTGCGCTTACTGCTGGCACCTTGAATCGGAAGCTGGCTATGTCGCTGCGGCGGGAGGGGCTGCGGCTGCTTCTAGACGTGGATTTGGGATATTTCTCTCAGACCAAGATTGGCGACTTGATTAATCAGTTAAATGTTGAGGTCAATCGCACGACCATTGCAATTCGCAATTTGGTTCGAATTGTGGTGGTACTGATTACGATTGGCGTCTTTCTGATTCTACTTGTACTGACATCCTGGCAGCTGACGCTGATTTCAACCGTAACCCTGGGTACGGTGACACTGCTAAATCAGTTTATAGTCAAACGCTCTAAACTTTTGGGGAAACGCCTGTCGGCAATTTCTAAGGCCTATTCTTCTCGAGTATTTGAGATCCTTTCAGGGATTCGTTTGGTGAAGGCAACGGCCAATGAGGAGCGAGAATACCGTCACCTGGACAAAATCATTGTTGATCGTGAAAGTGCTGAGTTTAATTCCCAGCTAATTTTTGCGGGGATTGGCCCCTTTAACGAGATTATTAATATTTTGGCGCTGATGACCATTGCTATGTTGGGGCGAGTGGCCTTTAGCAATCAACTACAGTTGTTTTCATCGTCGTTGCTCACCTACCTGATTATTCTGTTTAGGACCCTGCCCTACATCGGTCAGCTCAATAGCCAGCGCAGTGCCTTGGCCAATACGTCTGCCAGTGTGGAGGTGGTCACAGCCCTACTGCGTCGGGATGATAAACCCTTTATGCCTCGGGGTTCTCAACCTTACCGGCCTTTGCAAAAGGGGATTCGGTTTAACCAGATTCAGTTTAGCTACCCGGGCCACGAGCAAGAAGTCTTGCGGGGTATTGATCTGTTTTTACCCAAGGGGCAAACGCTGGCCTTAGTGGGCGCTTCGGGGGCGGGTAAGTCCACCCTAGCGGATCTACTACCCCGGTTCTACGATCCTACTGGCGGTACAATTGAACTGGATGGTGTGGATCTCAAAACGATTGATTTGTATGACTATCGATCTAATTTGGGCATTGTCAGCCAGGAGACTTTTTTGTTTAATGCGTCTGTGCGGGAAAATTTAATATATGGTCGTCCCGATGCCACAGAAGATGAATTGATTTTGGCGACTAAACAGGCAAATGCCTACGAGTTTATTGAAAATCTTCCCCACGGATTTGACACTATGATTGGCGATCGGGGAGTGCTGTTATCAGGGGGACAACGTCAGCGTTTAGCAATTGCCAGGGCATTGCTGCAGGACCCTGATATTTTGATTTTGGATGAAGCCACTAGTGCATTGGATACGGTCTCGGAACGGTTAGTGCAAAATGCTATTGATGACCTGAGTCGAGATCGCACCACCTTAGTGATTGCCCACCGGTTGTCCACGATATATGAAGCCGATCAAATTGCGGTTCTCGATCGGGGCAAGGTAGCTGAAGTGGGGACCCATGCAGAACTAATAGAAAAAAGGGGAGCCTATGCCAAACTCCATGCCATGCAGTTGACCAAAAATATGCGGGAACACCATAACGGCAGTAGCCTGGTGACCAATATTTTGCCTACTTATCGCAAAGCCATTGGGAAGTCTTCCTATGAGCTGCGATCGCAGCTTAATTCGATGATTGGTCTACTGGCGTTAATTCAAGACGATGTGGATGACCCCTATGAACAGTTAGAGCTGATGTCCCATGCCCAAACCATTGCCATTGATTTACTCGGTATTGTCGAGAATTTAGAAGCAATTGGCACCCCGGTTAGCCGAGCAAATTCCTCAGCTTCCAATTCAGCTGCTTCGATGTCCTAAACCTTATAGCCTGATTTTGTATTTTTAATTTAAATCTCCATATCTAACTATTCATTGGATTTCCTATGAAACGTGGCATTTATACCCTGGCAAATGATCGGGTTTACGACCAGCTTATTGCCCTACTAAATAGTATTGAAGTTCGCCTGGGCGCTGATTTTCCCGTCTGTGTCCTGCCCTATGATGATCGTGTGGAAAAGCTGGCAATGATGCTGGCTGAACGTCCTCATTGCACTCTATACGATGATCGGGCAGTTATTGATAAGTGGGATACCTATGTTAAGGCCATCTGGGACGCCCACCCTACGGCCCATGCTCGTTGGGATAGTCGCTATCATCGTTTGGGGACCCATCGCCGCTACTGTGCTTTTGATGGACCGTTTGACCAGTTTATCTATATGGATGCGGATACCTTATTAATGGGGGATATCTCGCAGATTTGGACCCAGATGGAGACCCATGATTGGGTGACCTATGATTTTCAATATAAGCAACTACAACACGTATACGAGGCTAACTCCCCACAGTTAAACCAGATTTTTTCCCTCGAACAATTACGTCAGAATATCTTTTGTTCAGGTTTTTATGGCTCCAAGCGACATGTGTTTTCGGAGACTCAGTTAACTGACTTGTTGGAGCGTCTTCAGGCAGGAGAAGCAGAAATTCTCTACCCTATGGCTCCAGATCAGACAATTTTAAATTATCTGGTGATGAGATCTCAAATCCCATATTGCAATTTGGCGTTGACACTATCGTCCGAATTGCGTACAGGCTGTTGTGTTACGTCATCCCACTTTAAAGAACAAGACCATGTGCTTTACGATGGCGACCAGCGTTTGACATACATGCACTACATTGGTGTTTCTAGCAAGCTGCTCAAACGTCTATGCAACGGAGAAAATATTCAGCTACCCTATCGGGATCTGTTTCTCTACTATCGTTTTTTACACGAGCCTGACCAGTTACCTCAGTTTCAGGGGACCCCCAAACAATTCAGTAAACCACCCAGTTTTTCAAAACGAGTTTTGACCAAACTCGGTCTCAGAAAATAGCGGAAACTTTCTAAGGAAATAGCCTGCGATGACTCAATGTGGTGTTTATATCGTTGCCAATGAAAATGTGGGGGACAATGCGATCTCACTCCTGGCCAGCCTACGCCGCCATGACCCCGATGTACCGGTGTACATGATTCCGTTTAACGACGACTACAAGCCGCTGTTTCAAAAACTCCACACCCTCTACCAGGTCCAGCTGTTTCCTGACTTGGCATTTCTCGAAGCGTTTACCCAAAAAATTAGCGACATTTTTCCCAGAGATTTTTTGGCGTTGCCCAACAAAATGCGAAAGTTAGCGGCTTGGTTTGGTCCATTGGACGAATTTCTCTATGTCGACACAGATATCCTATTTTTTGAACCGGTTTCCCATACCCTGGACTATCTTCAGCGAGCCGACTTTATCTGCTGTGACTACCACTTTAAGGGGCGAAAACTGAGAGATGTGTTTGCCCCCAGTGCCATTGAACGGGGGATATTTCCTGCAGATATTGTTAACTCTGTTTTTAATAGCGGGTTATGGGGCTCTAAAAAAGGCACTATCACCCTTGAGCAGATGTATGCTCGTCTGGCCGAATGTGCCCAAAACCGCGACTACTTTGATTTCTCTGGAGGCACCACCGATCAGCCCATCATGAACTATTTGGTGCTTAACAGCATTGAGAAACGGTTGAACATTACCCAGGTAGATCCCAATGAGCCCGGCAGCTGGGGAGGCATGAAGCACTTTGTCCCTCGCGATCATGTTCTCTACGATGGTGATACCCGACTACGCTATCTACACTGGGCCGGGACACCCATGTGCTCTGGTGGCCCCTATCGAGACCTCTGGGAATATTATCGTTATTTAGACGATCCAGAGGCTCGTCCACCTGCAGGGGAACGAGGCGGGACGGTACAGCCTCAACCCGTAGAGAGATTGAAAAGAACCCTCCGTCGTTTAACCCAACGGGTTAAGAAATAACCCCATTGCCCGGTGGGTCTTGCCCACCCTCCAACCCATGACACCTCCCCGCTGTTCTCTATCTATTATGGTGGCCCGCACTGACCTTCCATTTATGATGGAGACTATTCCACATCTGGTGCGGACTAGCCATTATCCCTTTGTAGAAAAGGTGTTGTTTCTAGATACGGCACCGCTAACGGGTGATAAGGTGAACCGACCGGGGATTGGCACCCTGGAACAGCTGCGAGAAAACTGTGCTCGTCTGATGGATATGGGGATGGTGGATCGCTTGGTGGATATGGACTATAACGATGCCTATCGCCAACGGGTATATAAGAAGCACTTTGGCTCTGTTCCGAAGCCCACCCATAACTGGAAAGGATATCCCATCTTAGGAACTATCTTTTCTCTCGAAGAAACTGTGGGTGACTATGTAGTGCACTTTGACAGCGACATGCTGCAGTACCAGAAAGAGGGTCACAGCTGGATTACCGAGGGGATGGAGCTGATGGAACGCTGTTCTGAAGTGTTGTTCGTGCGTCCTTTGTCAGGGCCGCCTCGGGCTGATGGTAGCCTGCATCAGCGGGTGCCCTACAAACAGGATGATGGGTTTTACCGATTTAAATTTTTTGGCAGTCGAGCTTATCTGCTTAAAAAGCAAAGCTTCGATGCATTTTTACCGGTCCCAGTGCTATGGATGGACTATAAAAATGAGTGGCTCAAGCAGCTGCCTGCGCGAGTGCTCACATGGCTTAACTATTGGACAGGTCGGGGCAAGCTGGATTCTTGGGAAGTGATGATCTCCCGCGAATTAGAACGTACCAATGGTTGGCGGGCCACCCTGGCCAATGCCGATGCTTGGACACTCCATCCTGTTGCCCGGGGTAAAGAGTATATTGCGGCACTGCCTAAAATTATCAGTGCCATTGAGCAGGGAGAGTATCCCCCAGGGCAAGAGGGTTATTACGACCTTAATTTAGAGTTATGGCTAGATCAAATAGGCGCTGGTACTGACGCCCAATAATCCTCTGGGTATGCCTCCGCTTCGCCGGGTTGCCTATTGCCTTAGTGCCCACTGCCCGGTGAGCATTGGCCACCATACCATCCCAGCACTTTAACGCTTCGATACGCTCGGGTGATCCTTTAAATACCAGCGCCAAGGCTTTTCAGCAGCTTTGGAAATGCCAATGCGTGTGGTTTGAACCAAGCCATGTTTAGCTGTGTCCAACTGCTTTTGAAACTGAGGCGTGCGATGTTCTAGCCATAACTGATGCTGGGGGCTGAGGGCAAGTCCATTCTGACGGCGGTCGATATCTAAGGTGCGGCATAGTTTGCCAGGACCAGCTGCGACTCGGTTGCCCTGGTTGATATACTTTGCCTCCAAATCTTTGGGTAAGTGGCTCAGCTCAACTGCACGAATCAGCACTGCGCTACCGGTGTCAGTGGCTTCGGTGACAACATTGAAACAGTGGTACATGCCATAGATAAAGTAAACGTAGCTATGACCGGGTGGCCCAAACATAGCAGCGTTGCTGGTGGTTTTGCCACGGTAGGCATGACAGGCGGGATCATCGGGGCAGTAGGCTTCGGTTTCAACAATCAGCCCCCGCAGTATTTCGCTATTGAGTTGGCGGACAAGGGTGCAGCCAATTAAATCGGGGGCGACCTGTAGGGTATCGCGATCGCACCATTCAGCAGTAATGATCAAGGGCGACAGGCAAGGAATGTTGCAGTAAATAACAGTTATGTAACAGTCCTGGATTCTAGGATTGCATTCTTGAATGAACTTGTTAGGATCCAAGAGCAGATTTGGCAAAATGGCCAATCATAGAACCATTTAGAGCTTTGAACTAAGGAATAATCATCTGTGGATATACAAGCAATTTTGCCAGTCCTAGCCGTTGTTTTCTCGGTAGCGTGCCTATTTTTTGGTACCCAAAATGGCTTCTACGACTCTGATGACTACCATGGCAACGGGTCTGCCCATTAGAGCTGACTAGATGGATTTGGTGTCAATAGATTTGTGTTAGAGATGAGGCTCGCCTGCTGAACTAATGGGGGCCAATGTTGTTTTACCACCGGTGGGACTAACAAATGTTGCCGATGGCGATACCGTCGTCTGTTATCCCTATGGTGTCGGTCATGGTCATGAGGGTGTCAGTTTAGGATTGTCCATTGGTGACAATTGGCTTCTACTTGACTGTGGTCTTCAGGATTTAGGTCCTCTGGAAGATACTCCTCCACCGGATGCAGTATTTTGCAGCCACGCCCATGTTGACCATGGGCGTGGCTTGAGGTTGCTGCGGCAGCGGTGGCCCCATGTGCCGATTTATGCGACTGCAGCAACGGCGGCTCTGTTGGCAGATAGGGCATCCCTAGAGAAATCTATACAGGTCCTGCCATGGCGCATGCCGGTTGAGCTGACTGATAGTCTTACCATCGAGCTGTGGCCTGCTGGCCATTTGCCAGGGGCAGCCTGTGCATTACTGACCTATAGTCAGGGTGCTCAAAGCTACCGTTTTTTTTACACGGGCGACTGTTTTCTCTCCAGTACCCGTTTGGTGGATGGATTACCATTGGCAGCTCTGCGAGGGCTAAACCCAGATGTATTGATTACCGAGGGAAGCCTGGGCGCGACGCGATATCCCAATCGGCGGCAGCAGGAAAATAAGCTCATTGAACAGCTGCGATCGCACCTGGAACAGTCGCGCTGCGTTGTGTTTCCAGTGCCGCTATTGGGGTTGGGACAAGAGCTACTGATGCTCTGGCGCAGTCACTACCACTTTACCGGGCAACCCTTAACCATTTGGGTGGACCCGGCGTTAGCCCGTAGCTGCGACGCCTATTTAGAACTGCTGGCTCACAAGCCCGATACTTTTCCCCGCAATGTGCAAAACTTTGCGCAGCACCAGTCTATTTTTTGGGACGATCGTATCCATCCCACCATTAAGCGTTTACCAAAACTATCGGCTGACTGGCAGCATACAGACATACTCCAAGCCCCAGCCGTGTTATTGGTCCATCCGGCCACCTCTGTAGAGCTCTACTGTCAGCGTTATCGCGGGCCTTGGAGTGTATTTTTACCAGAGCAGGCCGATCTGCGAGCCTGGCAAGCTGAGCTCAACACCGATGGCCCGACCTATGACTGGTTTGATAGTTTCAAAAATGCCACTTTATCGGGCACTGTACAGCTAGAAACCTATCAGCTGTACAGTCACTGCGATGGTGATGGCACAACTCAGCTCATTCATAATCTGCGCCCTCGCCATGTGGTGCTGGTCCATGGGCAATTGGAGCACCTTAGTGCCCTGGCTAATTTAGACTCACTGCAAAGTCGCTACCAGGTACATATTCCCCTACCCGGTAACCCCTTATCCCTATTTTTAGATACTCGGTTTACCTCTCCACCGCCCCCCCGTGAAGCGACCTTTGAGGGAACAGTAAGCGAATATGTGGATCAAGTATCTGTTCGGTTGCCCCCGAAGCTGACCAGCGATGCTCGCTGGCAGAGTTTTGCTGAAACCGGTATTATCGAAGCCCGTTGGCAAGGCGATAACCTGGTATTACGGGGGGTAGATCCATCTGAGCTAGCGGAGATTACTAATCGGTTAGCTCCAGATCGAGCTGTTTGCGATAACTGCCAATTTTACCAACAGCGTAGTTGCCAACAATCTCGGTCGCCCTTATTTGGGCGGCTTGTGGCCCCGGATGGTCATTGTCCAGAGTTTACATCCCAGTAGGAGCGGTTCTACGGAACGCTCCTACTCGTGAATTTGCTCTGAGGTGGGACAATCGTCAGAGATTGCGATTTCCGTATCCCCTTTGGGAACGGTGGCCAGCTTTTGCTGAATAGAGCCGATACTCTCTAACCGCACCATTTCTTCCCAAGAGCAGCACTCATCGTCCTCTTCTGTTTCGTAGCGCAGGGTAACGAGATCGCCTTCGATGTTTAAAATCTTGGCTCGTTCAATCCAACGATGCTGATCCCTTAAAAATACCCACACCTCACGTCCGTCGCAGGAAAGTTGGTATATCTTGCGATGTAGCATAGAACTCTACCCGTCATCTAGGCGACTATTACGGCTGTCAGGCTAGTGAGGACACGAGATATCCCTACAAGCTATAAATAGCAACAGCTAACCTGACCACGCAACTAACGGATATGTCCGTCAGTTGCCTCTCTTGCACAACAGCCATAACTTAACTACAGCTTAAGGGAGGGTAATGGAATTTGACCACCCAGAAATGTGCACGCTAACGGTGACGGAGATCAATTATGAAATTACAACTATGTACTTGGCCTGAAGTAGAGGCCTATTTAGTGCGATCGCAAGGCATTATTTTTCCCATTGGCTCCACTGAGCAGCATGGCCCCACAGGTCTAATTGGGACCGATGCTATCTGTGCAGAAACCATTGCCGTGGGCGTTGGCGAACAAACTGGAGCTCTGGTCGGACCTACCATCAACGTGGGTATGGCATTACACCATACGGCATTCCCAGGCAGCATTAGTTTACGACCCAGTACTCTCATTGCTCTGATTCAGGACTACATCAAACCGCTGGCAAGGGCTGGTTTCACCCGGTTTTACTTTATCAATGGCCATGGAGGCAATATGGCTACCCTTAAAGCAGCCTTTTCTGAAACCTATGCAGTTCTAGCGGATCTCAATATCCCCGATGCTGATCAGGTACGCTGCCAACTGGCTAACTGGTTTATGTGTCGCTCTGTTTATCAGCTAGCTAAGGAACTCTATAGCGATCAAGAAGGTTCCCATGCCACCCCTAGTGAAGTGGCCCTCACCCAGTATGCCTATCCTGATTTTATTAAATCTGCACTACTCGATCCCCAGGTCGCTCCATCTGGCCATCGTATCTATGGCGCTGCCGATTTTCGACGATTCTACCCCGATGGACGCATGGGGTCTAATCCAGATTTAGCGACACCAGAACACGGTCAACAGTTCTATGACGCTGCCGTCAAAGAAATGAGCAATAACTACCTAAAATTCCTAAACAATTAATGTGTAGGGGCGGTGGCTGCAACGCCCCGACAAC